>JAVLCJ010000082.1:0-12357 GCA_031580875.1 Roseovarius sp. | reverse complement strand
GGTGAACCCGGACGTCAACTCGCCCTGAGGGTGGCGGCGATGCGCTTCCCGCGTCCGGCTCTGTGCCTGGCCGTGGCGGCTGCCCTGTCGTCCGGGGGGGGCGCCGTCGCCGAGCAGGCCGCGGCGCCCGCGCCCGCGCTGCAACTGACCCTGTCGCAGGCCGATGCCATGGCGCAGGCCGCGCTTCAGCAGGGGCAGCCACGCTTGGCCTATGACCTGAGCAAGGGGTTGCTGCAGGCCGACCGGCGCAACGAGCAGGCGCATTATTACCAGGCCGTCGCGCTGGCGCAGGCGGATGCGTGGGGCGCGGCCGGGCGCGCGGCGGCGCGCGCCTACCGGCATGCCAAGTCCGACGGGCAGCGGTACCAGGCGGCCAACCTGGCGGCGCGGCTGTCCTTTGCCGGGGACCGGTTCACCGCGTCGCAATTCTGGCTGCGCCGCGCGGTCGAT
The DNA here is from genome assembly GCA_031580875.1 of Roseovarius sp. GTDB lineage: Bacteria > Pseudomonadota > Alphaproteobacteria > Rhodobacterales > Rhodobacteraceae > Roseovarius. The sequence goes on along the minus strand of JAVLCJ010000082.1, from coordinate 11,907 downwards.
CATGCCGATGGCGACGTGGCGCGCGCGCAGACCATTCGCGCCTTCGAGCGGGTGCGCCGGCACAATCCGCTCAACTTCAAGCTGCGCTTTTCCGTCTCGCCGTCCGACAACGTGAACAACGGGGCGACCAGCCCGCTCAACGTGATCGACGGCGTGCCGGTGGTCGGCGTGCTGAGCCCCGGCGCGCGGGCGCTGTCGGGCGTGGTCGCCACGACGCGGATGCGCGGCACCTACCGCGTGGACGCCGGCGAGGGGCACGAGACGCGCCTTAAGGGTCGCGTGACCAGCCGCCGCGTGCGCCTGTCGGACAAGGTCGCCGGGCTGAGCGGCGGCGACCTGTCCTCGACCGTGGGCGAGATCGGGGTGAGCCATTACATCGTCGGCGGCTCCGAGGCGGTGACGTGGAAACTGGACCTCGATGGCGGGCGGGTCTGGTACGGCGGTGACCCGCTGTACGATTACGCGCGGCTGGGCGTCCGGCGGCACCAGAAACTGGCGGGCCGCCTGACACTGAGTTTCGGCGGCTATGCCGAGGCGCAGCAGGACGAGGCCGACCGCGGGGCCGACAGTACCGTCGCGTCGGCCTTTGCCGGGCTGGGCTGGCGGCTGGATGGCGGCGCCCGGCTGGGCGTCAAGGTGCAGTACCGTGACACCGACAGCGATGGCGTCAACCGGGCCTCGGACCAGTGGACGGGCATCGCCAGTTACCGGATGGGCCGCTCGGTGGGACCGGCGGAGCTGGAATTCGCGCTCGGGGTGAGCACGCTGGATTTCGGCCGGTACAGCGTCGGTTTCATCCCGGTGCCCGGCGGGCGCCGCGACGAGTCGGTTTTCGCCAGCGTCACCGCCACCTTCGACGATGTCAGCTACATGGGCTTCGTGCCCACCCTGTCGGTGACGACCGAGCGCAGCCGGTCGAATGTCAGCCGGTTCGACGTTGACGAGACATCGCTCACGCTGGGCATGCGCTCCGAATTCTGAGGGCCGCGTGGCTGTCCGCCCTCGACAGCGGGACGCAGACGCTTATCCTTGCGGTGTTACGCAACGGACGGAGGATGACGTGAAAGTCAGATACCTGCACACCATGGTCCGGGTGAAGAACCTGGAAAAGTCGATCGCGTTCTACGAATTGCTGGGCCTGACGGAGACCCGGCGCATGGAGAGCGAGCAAGGCCGCTTCACGCTGGTCTTCATGGCGCCAGAGGGGCAGGAGGAATGCCCCGTCGAATTGACATACAACTGGGACGGCGACGACGCCCTGCCCGATGACAGCCGCCATTTCGGCCATCTCGCCTATTCGGTGGGCAACATCTACGAGATGTGCGCCCATCTGCGCGACAACGGCGTGACCATCAACCGGCCGCCGCGCGACGGTCGGATGGCCTTCGTGCGCAGCCCCGACAACATCTCGGTCGAGTTGTTGCAGGAGGGTGCGGCCCTGCCGCCCGAAGAGCCGTGGGCGAGCATGGAAAACACCGGCCATTGGTAAGGCTGGCGGCCATACTGGCCGTCGCACTGCTGCTGGCCCCGGCCGCGCAGGCGCAGGCGCAGGCGCCCTGCCGGCTGGCGCTGGCCCTCGCGCTTGACGTGTCGTCGTCGGTCGACGCCCGCGACTACGCGCTGCAACGACGCGGGCTGGCGGCGGCGCTGGACGCGCCCGAGGTGCGTCACGCGATCCTGAATGGCGGGCCGGGGGAGGTGGCGCTGGCCGTCTACGAATGGAGCGGCTTCCGGCAACAGAAGCTGCATCTTGACTGGACACGCCTGCGCAGTGACGCCGACATAGATCGCGCCGTGCAGGCGCTGGCCGCGATGACACGCGGCGACGACGACTTTCCGACCGCGCTCGGCGCCGGGCTGGGATACGGGGCGACGCTGCTGGGCCGGGGGCCCGCCTGTGATCGCCGGGTGCTGGACGTGTCGGGGGATGGCGTCAACAATTTCCGGTACGGGCCGGCGGATGCCTATCGACACTTCCCATTTAACGGGGTCACCGTGAACGGGCTGGTGATCCTCGGCCAGCAGGCGGAGGTCGCCACCTATTACCGCGACACCGTGTTGCACGGCCCCGGCGCGTTCATGGTCGTCGCGACCGGGTTCGAGAAGTACCGCGCGGCGATGACGCGCAAGCTGTACCGCGAGATCAACGATATCGTGCTGGGCAGCGCCCCGCGCGCGCGCCGCGGGCCGCGCGGATGAAGGCGCTGGCGCTGGCGGTAGCGCTGCTCGCCACCGGGGCGGCGACCGCTGCCGGCGCGGCGTGCCGCCAGGCGCTGGTTCTGGGGCTGGACGTGTCGGGATCGGTCGACGCGGCGGAATACCGGCTGCAACTGGACGGCGTCGCGGCCGCGCTGAACGCGCCCGAGGTGGCGGCGGCGTTCCTCGCGGTGCCGCAGGCGCCCGTGCGGCTGGCGATATTCGAATGGAGCGGCGCGCGGCACCAGTCATGGCTGGTCCGCTGGACCGAGATCACGCGCGCCGATCAGCTTGCCGGTATCGCCGCGACGCTGCACGGGGGGCGGACGGCGGCGCGCAACGATCCGGCCACGGCCATCGGCCCGGCCATGCTGTTCGCGGCGCGGGCGCTGGCGGGGCAGGCAGATTGCTGGCAGCATACGCTGGACATCTCGGGCGACGGGCCGGCCAATGTCGGCGTTCATCCCCGGGACCTGGGCCGCGCCGAGCTGGGCGGGATCACCGTCAACGGGTTGGTCATCGGGCCGCAGGGGCGCGCCAACACGACGAAGAACCTGAGCAACGTGAAAACGATGGCGGGTTATTACCGCGCCCACGTCATCAAGGGGCCCGGCGCCTTTGTCGAGACGGCGGCCGATTTCACCGACATCGCCGCCGCGATGCGCCGCAAGCTGCTGCGCGAACTCGCGCCGGCGCAGCTGTCGCGGGCCACGCCCGGTCAGTAGATATAGCGGATCTGGTCGGTCCAGTACCTTTCGACGCGGCGCAGCGCCCCCGTGATCTGGTCGATCCCGTCGGGGCCAAGAACGCCGCGGCCCTGCAGCCCGTCGGCATGGCGGGCGAAAAGGCTTTCGACGATGTCGCGGATCCCCCGGCCCTTTTCCGTCAGGCGGACGCGGACCGCGCGGCGGTCGATCTCGCACCGCTGGTGGTGCATGTAGCCCATTTCGACCAGCTTCTTGAGGTTGTAGCTGACATTGCTGCCCTGGTAATAGCCGCGGGTCTTGAGCTCACCCGCGGTGACCTCGTTATCGCCGATATTGAACAGCAACAGCGCCTGCACGGCGTTGATCTCAAGCACGCCGAGCCGTTCGAATTCGTCCTTTATGACGTCCAGCAACAATCGGTGCAGGCGTTCCACCAGCGCCAGGGCGTCAAGGTACCCCGCCATGAACTCGGGCCGGCCTGTCGGGGCGGCCCCGGGCGAAGAAGGGGGATGCATGGTCATGTCCGTCTCCGTGCAATGCTGCGCGTTGACGGAATTTGTGCGAAATTGCCGAATATTCGGTAAACCCCTGACGGGCCCGTAAAATGCGACTCAATTCGCGTTGCAGGCGGTCCGGGCGATATCGGCCACGAGATCAGCGAACCGGGCCGGCGGGGCGGCCTGCCCGCTGACCCACTGGTAAAGGTCCTGATCGTTCTCGGACAGCAACGCTTCGTACCGGTCAACCTGCGCCGGCGCGAGGGCGGCCAGCCGCGCGTCGGCGTAGCGGGCAAGGATGATGTCCATTTCCTTGATCCCGCGCCGCATCGAGCGCATCCGCAGCCGCTTGAGCCTGATGTCGTGTGTCTCGCTCACTCGACCGCTTCTTCCTTGAGCTGGGTGCGCAGGTTCTTTTCGAGCAGGCCCAGCCTTTCGGTGGTACGCGACAACTGGGCGCGGATGTCACGGATCTCGGTCAGCATCTCGTTGACATGCGGCGACAGCTCCCCCTCGTCGGGGCCGCCGGGGCCCTCGCCCTCGCCGCTGAGCAGCCACAGCAGGGACACGTTCAGCAGCCCGGCCATCATCGAGAGCTTGTTGGCGCGCGGCTCGGACAGGTCGTTTTCCCATCCCTTGAGCGTCTTGACCTTGACGCCGAGGCGCTTGGCCAGCTCGGCCTGGCTCATGCCGGCCTGTTCGCGCGCCCCTGCCACGCGGTCACCGAAGGTGGTGGATTCGGGGTCGTACCAACTGTCGCGGGTCGGCGAATTCATGGTGTCCTTCCTTTCGGGTCTTCGCGCTTGAACGAATTCTGTGCGCATTCTAAGACTTCGCGCAAGCTCATTCCACTCGGAGGCGACATGAATCCATTGTCCGCGACACTTTCGCGCGTGAAACCCTCGCCCACGATGGCTGTCTCGGCGCTGGCGCAGGAACTGACGGCGGCCGGCCGCGACGTGATAAGCCTCGGCGCCGGGGAGCCGGATTTCGACACGCCGGAAAACATCCGCGCCGCCGGGATCCGCGCCATCGAACAGGGCAAGACACGCTATACCGCCGCCGACGGGATCATGGAGCTGAAGGAGGCCGTCTGCGCCAAGTTCAAGCGCGACAACGGGCTGGATTACACGCCCGCGCAGGTCAGCGTGGGCACCGGCGGCAAGCAGATCCTGTACAACGCGCTGATGGCCACCCTGAACCCCGGCGACGAGGTGGTGATCCCGGCCCCCTACTGGGTGAGTTACCCCGACATGGTGCTGCTGGCCGGCGGCGAGCCGGTGATCGCGCCGGCCGGCATCGAGACCGGTTTCAAGCTGACGCCCGAGGCGCTGGAGGCGGCCATTACCCCGCGCACGCGGTGGGTCATCTTCAATTCGCCCAGCAACCCGACCGGCGCGGGCTATTCATGGGACGAATTGAAGGCGCTGACCGACGTCCTGTTGCGCCATCCCCATGTCTGGGTGTTGACCGACGACATGTACGAACACCTTGCCTATGACGGGTTCGCATTCTGCACGCCCGCGCAGGTCGAGCCCGCGCTGGCGGACCGCACGCTGACCTGCAACGGCGTCAGCAAGGCCTACGCGATGACCGGCTGGCGGATCGGTTACGCGGCCGGCCCGGAGGTGCTGATCGGCGGGATGCGCAAGATCCAGTCGCAATCCACCTCGAACCCCTGCACGATCAGCCAGTGGGCGGCGCTCGAGGCGCTGACGGGGCCGCAGCATTTCATCGCCGAGAACAACGCCGTGTTCAGGCGCCGCCGCGACATGGTGGTGCGGATGCTGAACGGGATCGAGGGCGTCGACTGCCCGACCCCGGACGGCGCGTTCTATGTCTACCCGTCCATCGCCGGGGTGATCGGGCGGACGTCGAAAGGCGGACGTCTGATCGACAGCGACGAGGCCTTCGCCACCGCGCTGCTGGAGGAAACGGGCGTCGCCGTCGTCTTCGGCGCGGCCTTCGGGCTTTCGCCGAACTTCCGGGTCAGCTACGCTACGTCCGACGCCGCGCTGGAAGACGCGTGCGGACGGATACAGGCGTTCTGCGCGGCACTGGCATGAGGGACCGGGATGAGCGATGGTGACCTGCCCGAGTATTATTTCAGGGTTCGCGAGAACGGTGCGTTCGTGTTCCGCGTGGATACCGGGAACCGCCAGCGGCGCATCGAGATGGACCAGATCGCCGTGGTCAACATCCGCAACGGCCAGATCAAGCCCCACGGCGACCGGGAGCTGAGCGAGGCCGACCTGGCGGTGATCCGCGACTGGATGGAGGAACGCGCCGCGGTGCTGGCCGCGCGGGACATCGACGACATCCACCGCGCCGTGGACCACCTGAACCTGACGACCCACTGGGCCCAGTCGCGGGCCACCGACGCCCAGCTGGAGGAAGTCACCGACGCGCTGCTGCTGGCGATGCACGACCTGCGCAGCGTGCTGGTGCGCAAGAAGGCGGACCGTCTGCTCGGGGGGGACTGACCCGCGCATCCGGCGGGGCGCGCCCGCGGCGCGCGCGGGCTTGTCTCGGTCGCGGTCGGGTCCGCGACCTCGGGCCGCGTGCGGCAGGTGGCGCGCCCGGCGCCCCGCCGCCCGCACCGCGTGGACGGGGCCGACGCCTCCGGCGGGGGTATTTCACCCGAGAAGAAACGGCCGTCACCGCCCCGGCGGCGGCGCGGCCCCGGGGACGGTATCGCGTGCGGACCAGCCCCAGAACCGCCCCAGCATCAGGACGGCCGCGCAAGCAAGCCCCACGGCGAGACCCAGCCAGACCCCGACGCCGCCCAGCCCGAGGGTGAAGCCCAGCACGTAGCTGGCCGGCACGCCGATGCCCCAGTAGCTGAGCGCCGCGATGAGCATCGGCACGCGGGTATCCTGCACGCCACGCAGAAGCCCCAGCGCCATGACCTGGCCAGCATCGACAAGCTGGAACAGCGCGGCCGCGGCCAGCAGGCCCGTCCCGATGGCGATGACCCCCGCCCTGTCGGGTTCGGCCGGGTTGAGGAAGAGGCCGATCAGCCATTCCGGCACGGCGAGGAACAGCACCACGGTGAGCGCCGCCGCGAGCCCCGAGAGCACCAGCGCGGCACGGGCCCCCGCGCGCAGCGCCGGCATGTCGCGCCGCCCGTGGGCCTGGCCCGCGCGCACCGTGGCGGCATTGCTGAGGCCGAGATGCACCATGAACGTGATCGAGGAGATCTGCATGGCGATGCCATGGGCGGCGAGCGGCAGCGTGCCCAGCCAGCCCATCATCGTGGTCGAGGCGGCAAAGAGCCCCACCTCGGCGAGGTTGGTCAGCCCGATGGGCCAGCCGAGACGGAAGACGCGGCCGAATGCCTCGGGGTCGGGGCGCCAGAAATTCCCGAACAGCCCATGCTCGGGCGTGGCGCGCGCGGTGTAGAGCGCGAGCACCGCGAAGGACGCGGTGTTGACGATCAGCGAGGCGATGGCCGCGCCGCGCACGCCAAGTTCGGGGAAGCCGAGGGTGCCGAAGATGAGCAGGGCGTTGACGGCCACGTTGAGCCCCACCGCCCCCACCGTGACCCAGAGCACGACCTGCGTGCGCTCGAGCGCGGCGAGGTAGGATTTCAGCACCATCACCAGCAATGCCGGGAAAAGCCCCCAGCCCATCACCCGCAGGTACTCGGCCGCCAGCGCGGAGGTGTCCGGTTCCTGTCCCAGCGCGCGGAAGAGCGGCCCGGACCAGATCACGAGCGGCATCACCAGCACCGCGAAGAGTACCGACGCCCAGCCCCCCATGCGCGTGACGCGGCGCACCTGGGCCGGCTCGCCCGAGGCGACGGCGGCGGCCACCATGGGCATCACCGCCCAGGCGAAGCCCGAACCCATGATGAAGAGCACGAAGAAGAGCGTGCCGCCCAGCACCTCGGCCGCGAGCGCCTCGACCCCGTACCAGCCCAGCATGACCGCATCGCTGAGATTGATGGCGAACTGGGCCACGTGGCTGCCGATGAGCGGCAGGCCGAGCCCGAGCATCGCGCGGGCGTGGTGACGGAATGTGTGCCGGGCTGTCATGCGCTGCCCTTAGGGCCGGCCGGGCCGCATGGCAAGGGGCGCCGGTCAGAGCGCGCCGCGGAGCAGTTGGAGCGCGACCGCCGCGATCATGCCGCCGGCGGCGGCTTCGAACAGCGGAAGGGCGCGGGCCGCGCGGGTTTCGGTTCCGGCGAGGAGCCGGGCCAGCAGGCCTTCGCGGAGGGTGACCGCGGCCACGCCCACCGAGATCGTGACGCTGGCGGTTCCGAGGCCCATCGCGGCGGCGCCGACGATGCCCGCCGTGTCCACGCCCATGCGCCATGTCAGGATCAGCAGGAAGACCGCGCCCGTGCAGGGGCGCAGCCCCACCGCCCCCACCAGCGCCAGCGCTTCGCGCAGCGACCGGGTTTCCGCGGCCTCACGCTTGGTGGGGCCGTGGCGATGGCCGCAGGGGGCCTGGCCCGCCTCGCCGGCGTGGACGTGACCGCCATCGCATCCCCCCTGCCCGGCCCGGCGCCAGCGTCGCAGCCCGCGCCAGACGAGCCAGCCGCCCACGAGGGCGATGGCGGCGTAGGACGCCGGGGCGAGCAGCCGGTCGGCGAGCCCGGTCATCGCCTGACGGGTCAGACCCAGCGCGAGAACCCCGGCATAGACGAGCAGCACCGCGGTAGCCGCCTGCGCGAGGCTGGCGGCGAGCGCCAGCGCCGACAGCCGGACCACGGGCACGTGGCGCCCCATGCCGTAGCCGCCGATCAGCAGCTTGCCGTGGCCCGGCCCGGCGGCGTGCAGGAACCCGTAAGCGAAGCATAGCGCCCAGAGCCCGGCGCGCGCGGCGTCATCGCCGGCGCGCAGCCGCCGCAGGTAGCCCGCCATCGCCTGCTGCACGTCGCGCTGCCCCTCGGCCGCGGCGCGCACGACATGATCGGCACCGCCCAGCCCCCAGAGCCAGACGGCGAGCGCGACGAGCGCGAGGGCGAGGGTCAGGAGGAGGGGGCGCACGACACCTCGAGCCGGTCCGCGTAGTGACTGCCCACCCGCACCTCTTCGAAGAAATCCTCGCGGCCGGCATCGCCCAGCTCGGCCACGCGGGCATCGGCCGCGTCCGCGTCGGCCTCGACGATCCGGGGCGCGCAGCCGTCGGGTACCCCCGCGACCGCCACCAGATCGAGAGCGGCGTAATAGGATGGATCATACGGCCGGGCGACGAGGTCGTCGGCCGCAACGGGCGGGAATGGGCGGACATGCCGCGACACGATCCGCCCGCCGTCGAGGCCGACATGGGTGGCGCGCGGCGGCCCCAGCGCAACGTCGCCGTCCGGACCACTGAGAAACAGCGCGCCCTCGAAGCCGTCGGGCCAGTCGACGAGGTCGAAGCCCATAAGCCTGTCGCGTTCGGCCGGGGAAAGCCGCATGTCCCCGTCGGGATCAAGACCGCGATCCTCGAGCACGAGGAGCGAGAAGAAATCGTCGTAGCGCCACGTGACCTCGACCCCGGACAGTTGCCCGTCCGCGGCGGGCAGAAAGCGCAGCGTGACGTCGACGAAGACATGCGGGTGTGCCCGGGCGGCGGGCGCGCAAACGGTCACGAGGGCGATCAGGAGCGCGCGGATCATGCCGCGCGTCCTTGCCCGCGCGCCGGCGGGCGCGAGACGCCGCGCCGGGCCGTCACTCCGCCTTGCGAGTGTCGGGGTGCAGCGATTTGCCGAGGATGTGATCGGCCCCGTGCAGGACATGCTGGGCCGTGGACACGATCAGCGGGTCGGGGCCCGTCACCAGCGAGTGGTCCTTGCCGGGATAATCGAGCGAGGACAGGAAATGCATCATGCAGCTGAGGCGCGCGCGCTTCTTGTCGTTCGATTTTATCACGGTCCACGGCGCGTCTGCCGTATCCGTGTAGAAGAACATCGCCTCCTTCGCCTCGGTATAGTCGTCCCACTTGTCGAGGCTCTTCTTGTCGATCGGGCTCAGCTTCCATTGCTTGAGAGGATCGGTCGCGCGGCTGTCGAAACGCCGGCGCTGTTCTTCCCGTGTGACCGAGAACCAGTACTTGTAGAGCCTTATCCCCGAGCGCACCAGCATGCGTTCCAACTCGGGGGTCTGGCGCATGAATTCCAGGTATTCCCATGGCTCGCAGAACCCCATCACCCGCTCGACACCGGCGCGGTTGTACCACGACCGGTCATAGAACACCATCTCGCCGACCGTCGGCAGGTGCTCGATGTAGCGTTGGAAAAACCATTGGCCCTTTTCCTCCCACGTGGGCTTGTTCAGCGCCACGACCCGGGCCTGCCGCGGGTTGAGATGTTCGGTGAACCGCTTGATCGTGCCGCCCTTGCCGGCGGCATCGCGGCCTTCGAAGAGAAGGACGAATTTCTGATCTGTTTCCTGCGCCCAGAGCTGCACCTTGAGCAGTTCGGCCTGAAGCCTTGCTTTCAAGTCCTCGTACGGCTTGCGCGACAATTTCTCCTTGTAGGGATACTCCCCGTTCTCGAAAGCCTGGCGCAAGTCCGCCACACGATCGCCGGGTGTCACCGCGCGCGCGTCGGCCTCTGCCGTTTGCTCGGGGGCGGCAACGGCCTCGGGCGCCGGGGCCGGCTTGGTGGCTGGTTTAGTCATTTTGGTATCCTTCCGTGTGAAATCACGGAAGATTGTAGCACAGCCGCGTCACCGCCGCCTTGACCATGGTCAAAAACGCGGCCCATCGGCTGACGTAACCCCGGGCTGCGCCGGGGCGTGCCCGCTGCGGCGCAGGGACGGTCAATGGGTCCAGGTCGTACGCCGCGCGGCCGAGAAGTTTTCACCATAGCCGCCGGGGCGGACATTGGCCTTGCGCCGGTGGGGTTCCTGCACCACGGCGTCGATGCCGTGTTCCTCGGCGTATTCGAGCGCGGCTTCCTTGGTGTCGAAGCGCAATTTCACCTGCGCCTGCGTGTCGGCCGACGATGTCCATCCCATGAGCGGGTCGACCTCGCGTGCCGTGTCGGGCACGTATTCCAGCACCCAGTGCTTCGAGCGGGCGGTGCCCGATTGCGTGACGCTGCGGGCGGGTTTGTATATGCGTGCTGACATTTGTGAGCTCCATTTCGCACCGGTGTTATTCCAAAACCGGGCGATACGGACAAGGGGCCAAATCGTCCCGCCCCGGGCGGACACGCCGTTGCGTGGCCCGGCAAGGCCACCCGGCGGGTTGAACTCGGGCGAAAAGAGGTCAAGTACGACCCGTATCCGGAGGACACCTGCCCATGCCCTATGCACATTCCGATTCGTCAGAGCCGATTTTGCACAGCCCCGCGCCCGACGTGAAATCGCGCGAGAAGCTGGAGGGCGGCCAGCGCTTTGTCATGGCGACCGAGTTCAGCCCGGCCGGGGATCAGCCCATGGCGATCACGGAGCTGAGCGAGGGCGTGGTGTCGGGCGAGCGCGACCAGGTTCTGCTGGGGGCGACGGGCACCGGCAAGACCTACACCATGGCCAAGGTCATCGAGCAGACGCAGCGGCCGGCGATCATCCTCGCCCCGAACAAGACGCTCGCGGCGCAGCTATACGGCGAGTTCAAGGGATTCTTCCCGGACAACGCGGTGGAATACTTCGTCTCCTACTACGACTATTACCAGCCCGAGGCATACGTGCCGCGCAGCGACACCTATATCGAGAAGGAATCGCAGATCAACGAACAGATCGACCGGATGCGCCATTCGGCGACGCGGGCGCTTCTGGAACGCGACGACGTGATCATCGTCGCTTCGGTCAGCTGCATCTACGGCATCGGCAGCGTCGAGACCTACGGCGCCATGACGCAGGACCTCAAGACCGGTCACGACTACGACCAGCGGCAGGTGATGGCCGACCTCGTGGCGCAGCAGTACAAGCGCAACGACCAGGGGTTTCAGCGCGGCTGCTTCCGCGTGCGCGGCGACAGCCTCGAAATCTGGCCGGCCCACCTCGAGGATCGCGCGTGGAAGCTGTCATTCTTCGGGGAGGAACTGGAGGCCATCACCGAATTCGATCCGTTGACCGGGGAAAAGACCGGCAGTTTCGAGCAGATCCGCGTCTATGCCAATTCGCACTACGTCACGCCCAAGCCGACGATGCAGCAAGCGGTCATCAACATCAAGAAGGAGCTGCGCCAGCGGCTCGACCAACTCGTGACCGAGGGAAAGCTGCTCGAGGCGCAGCGGCTTGAACAGCGCACGAATTTCGACATCGAGATGCTGGAGGCCACCGGCGTCTGCAACGGGATCGAGAACTACTCGCGCTACCTGACGGGCCGCGCCCCGGGCGAGCCGCCCCCCACCCTGTTCGAATTCATCCCCGACAATGCCATCGTTTTCGCCGATGAATCCCACGTCTCCGTTCCGCAGATCGGCGGCATGTACAAGGGCGACTACCGGCGCAAGTTCACGCTGGCCGAACACGGCTTCCGCCTGCCGTCCTGCATGGACAACCGCCCCCTCAAGTTCGAGGAATGGGACGCGATGCGTCCGCAATCGGTGTTCGTCTCGGCCACCCCGG
>JAVLCJ010000081.1:0-12507 GCA_031580875.1 Roseovarius sp. | reverse complement strand
GCGCCCGCGCTGTCCGACAGGAACGCCTGGTACAGACGATCGGCAAAGGGCCATATCTTGCGCGCCACGAAACAATCGGACCGGCGCAGAAGCTGCAGGTGGTCGTCGTAGAAGATGTGCGGCTTGCCCTGGTAGTCGAACTTCGACAGCGTCAGCGACCGGCTTTCGATCTGGCGCGAATACTGCCGGGAAAGCGTCTGGAAATAACTTTCATCGGGGATCCAGACCTTGCTGAAATACCGGTCGTAAACCGGCCTTTCCGGATCGGTCAGGATATCCGACAGCGTCTGGCGCGTCAGGCACCACCACTGGCTGCCCATGTGCGGCACGATCCCGTTGGGAATGTGCCGTTTGTACCGCACGAACCGTTGCAATGCCACGTACCTGTCGAACAGGAACCTGTGCTTGCGCCACGAGAACGGGAACCGCAGGGTGAAGCGTTCCCGGTCCAGCCCGCCGATCGTCCATGGCACGTCGGCCGTCGTGGCGCTTTCGATGAAATCGGTTTTCGGACGGGCGGCAAGATAGTCGGTCAGTTCCTGCACCGGCCTGAGCGGCAAGCAGGATCCTGAGGCAAGATAGACATGCTGGACCTGCGGAAAATCTTCCAGCATCACCTCCGCCGCGTTCTGCGTCGCCGCGACAATGCCCCATGTTCCCCACTCGCACCGGTGCCGGCGTGAAAAGCGCAGGTCGGGGATATCCGCCAGCGACTGCACGAAAGCGTTGTAGGTTTTCGCAGGCACCATCCTGTCGCAATGGATGACAAGCGGACAGCCCGCGGCGGCCCAGTGCCGCGCCACCTGCTCGGCCCGGCCAAAGGCCGTATGCACCAGCATGATGATCCCGACGCTCACGTGCCCATGCCCCCGCTCATGCCCAGTTCCCCTTGGACATCAGCCCGAGGATCTCCAGCTGCCGCCAGTTTATATACTTCTCCGACCATTTGCACCAAAGGTCCGGGTTTTCGCGCAGATTGTCGTAATACGCCTTGTACTCAAGGCTGGCCGAATAATGCTGGCGGCGCGTGAGCTCCTCCTCGGCCTTGGCGGCAAAGGTGTCGAGAAACTTGGCATGAAGCAGGACACCGCTGGCCTTTTCGCCACCCCACGCGTCATAGGTCAGGTTCAGCCCGCGGGGCAGCAGCATGTGCGTGGAACTCACGTAAGCGTACCTGCGGTTCCATTTTACCAGCGGTATCTTGTTCAGCGCCGGTGCTTTCTTCGGCGTGTCGGCAAAGAAGACGCGCGCCCGCGGCCCGCCCTGGATCCAGAGGTTGCCATAGGCGTGGTTCTTGGAAATCATGTAATTCCCGGGGTCGAACCACGCCGCGATCTCGATCGGGTCCTGCCCGGGCCGGTAGGGTTGCGCGTCGATGCGGCCCTTGGGGTACATGTCCAGCAGCATCGCGCCGAAGCTCTTGATCTGGCTCACATCCAGCCAGTCGGTCAGCGCGCGGATGGGGCGTGTGTCGCAGAACGGGTAGACGAACAACTCATCCGGATCCACCACGAGCGTCCAGTGATCATGGCCGTATTTCTGTTGCAGCCAGTTCAGCCAGTCGACGCCGAAACGCGCCCGCTTGTAACTGGCATTCGTGGACCAAAGCGAAACGTCGGGTTGGTCGGCAAGGTATTCGCGCCCGCCATCCGTGCTGCCATTGTCCACCATCAGGAAATGCGACACGCCGAGGGCGCGGTAATATTTCATGAAATAAGGCAGCCGCACGTATTCGTCGCGGAATGTCGAGAACAGCAGGATGTCACCGGGCCTGATGGCCGCGGTCCGGTTCGCCACGGGCCGCAGGGCAAAATGCTTGCGCCAGGCCCGGACCTTGGCGCGCTTGCGCCGGAGCCGCATGTGATATGACTGCCACGCACCCATGCGCTACAGCCCCTCGCCGATCTGGAACCCTGCCCCGAACACTACCGCCTCGCCGTTAACGTACCCTTGTCGCGGGCCTCTTGTGGGCGCGCCCCGGCCAGCCGGAGAACGCATGATCGTTTACTAACACAGAACCGCTGTTTCCTCATATCCAATTTCCCTTTGACATCAAACCCATCGCTTCCAGTTGGCGCCACCCGATCAGCCGCGTGGAGTGTTCGCACCACAAATCGGGGCTGTCGGTCAGGCTGTCATAGTAGCTGTCGTACAGGCGGCTGTTGGCGAAATGCTCGCGCCGGTGCTTCTCCTCGGCGGATTTCTCCACCACGTTGGGCAGGAACTTGGTGTGCAGCAGAATGCCCGAGGTCATCTCGCCGCCCTGTTCGTCATACACGTGGTTCAGCCGCCGCGGCAGCAACGAATGGGCCGAACTGACATAGGCATACCGCCGGTTCCATTTCACCAGCGGCGTCTTGCCCATCGTGGGCGCCCGGCGCGGCCTGTCGGCAAAGAACATGCGCGCCCGCACGCCGCCCTGTATCCACAGGTTTTCAAGATCGGGCTTCTTCTGCATCACGTAGTTGCCGCCATCGAACCAGCACAGCAGATCGAACGGATCATCGCCCGGCCTGTAAGGCTGCGCGCCCAGCGGGCCCTTGGGGTACATGTCCAGCATGAGCGCCCCGAAAGACTCGCGCCCCTGCCGCTCAAGCCAGTCCACCAGCGCAGGCAGCGGGCGCGTGTCGTGATGCGGGTAGATCAGGATCTCGTCGGCATCCACGGTCAGGCACCAGTGGCCGTGCCCGTGGCATATCTGAAGCCATGTCAGCCAATCCACGCCGAAACGCGACAGCTTGTAACTGTGCCCCGTCGTCCAGAGCGATACGTCGGGCTGCGCGGCAAGGTAATCGCGCGTGCCGTCATCGCTGCCATTCTCGACGATCAGGAAATGATCAACCCCGAGGTCCCGGTGATGCCGCAGGAAATGCGGCAGGCGCAGCATCTCGTTGCGCATCGTCGAAAAGGCCAGGATCGCCCCGGGCGCGATACCCGCGGTGCGGTCGCTGACCGCGCGCAACTGCCGCCGCTTGCGCAGCGCGCGAAACAGCAGGCGCCGCCGCCTTAGACGCAACCGGTAAGCCAGTGCCATCTGCCGCAGCCTGCTCATCCGGTCCGCATGCTCCGCTGTCCGGCGCACGGTCCCGCGCCTATTTCGCGTAATGGCCGGATTGATGCCACTGCCATGCATCCGCGATCATCCGGTGCATGGTCGATCGCCGGGGTGACCATCCCAGCTCGGACTCCGCCCTGTCCGACCCGGAAACCAGCTTGGTGCAGTCGCCCGGGCGCCGCGGCCCCTCCACGACCGGCACGTGCCGGTTCGTGACCGCGCCGGACTGCTCGATCACCTCGCGCACCGAGAACCCCGTGCCGGTCCCGAGGTTGAACACCCGGCTCCCGCGGTCCTCTTCCAGCCATTTCAGCCCCAGCACATGCGCCTCGACAAGGTCCATGACGTGCACGTAATCCCGGATGCAGGTGCCGTCCGGCGTATCGTAATCGGTGCCGAAAATCGTCAGCGCATCGCGCTTGCCCTCGATCGCATCCAGCAAGAGCGGCACGAGATGCGTCTCGGGCCGGTGAAACTCCCCGATCTCGGCCTCCGGGTCGGCACCGGCCACGTTGAAATAGCGAAAGATCACGTGCCGCATCCCGTGCGCCGCCTCGAAATCGCGCAGCATGTCCTCGATCGCGCGCTTGGTGGCGCCGTACGGGTTCGTGGGCGCCTGCGGCGTCTCCTCGTCCAGCACCACGTTGTCCTGATCGCCATAGGTCGCGCAGGTCGACGAAAAGACGACGTTGCGGCATCCAGCCTGCACCGCCGCCTCGAACAGCGTGAGCGACCCGGCCACGTTGTTGCGCCAGTAAAGCCCCGGCTCGCGCATGCTCTCGCCCACCTGGCTCAGCGCGGCGAAATGCATCACGGCGGTCGGTTGATAGGCCGCGAAGAGCTGATCAAGCCGCGCGCGGTCGGCCAGATCGCCTTTTTCGAAGGGGCCGAACCTCACCGCGTCTTCCCAGCCGATGCTGAGGTTGTCATAGGTAACGGGGGTAAACCCGGCGGCCGCAAGCGCCTTGCAGGCATGGGACCCGATATAGCCGGCACCGCCGGTCACCAGAACATTCGTCACCCCGCTTCCCCCTGCGGTTTACTGCGCTGCCTGCTCCGCATGGACCACGTCACTGATATAATGCCAAAGATCGTCGCGCAGGTCGTCGCGGGCAAGCGCAAAGGCCACGGTTGCCTGAAGGAACCCCGATTTGGACCCGCAGTCGAACCGCTGGCCGTTGAAACGGTAGCCATAGACCTCCTCGCCGTCGTCGCGCGCATCGGCGATCGCGTCGGTCAACTGGATCTCGCCCCCGGCGCCGGTCTTCTTGCGGTTCAGTTTCTGCAGCACCTTCGGCGTCAGGATATACCGCCCGATCACCGCCAGGTTGGACGGCGCGCAGCCCGGCTTGGGCTTCTCGACCATGCCCTTGGTCGACACGATTTTGCCCATGTCCTCCTTGACGTCGAGTATCCCGTAGGAAGATGCGCTTTCCTCGGGCACCTCCATCGCCGCCACGATGTTGCCTTGCGTTTCCTCGAACGCCTCGACCATCTGGGCCAGACAGGGCTGGTCCGCGGCGATCACGTCATCGGGCAGGATCACGGCGAACGGCTCGTTCGCGATCAACCGCCGCGCGCACCACACCGCGTGGCCCAGCCCCAGTGGCTTGTGCTGGCGCATGTAGGCGATCTCGCCGCTATCCATGTTCGTCGATTTCAAAAGCTCCAGCAGCTCGTCCTTGCCCTTCTTGCGCAGCTCCGCCTCCAGCTGCGGCGCCGTGTCGAAATAATCCTCCAGCGCGCCCTTGCCGCGCGAGGTGACAAAGATGAACTCCTTGATGCCCGCCGCCCGGGCCTCGTCGATGGCGTACTGAACCAGCGGACGGTCGACCAGCGTCATGATTTCCTTGGGAACCGATTTCGTCGCCGGGATGAACCGCGTGCCCAGCCCGGCAACCGGGAAAATCGCTTTCGTGATCTTGTTGCGCATCATGTGCTCCCGACAACCCTCTCGTTGTTACGCATATACCAAAGTGCAATCACATGCATCCGGCTATCGAAAAAACCCGTCATTTTTGCGGCCCGAACATGCAATTTGCCGGTCGCCACTCGGATCGGGGCACCTCCGGCAGCGCGATCAGGCGGGCTTCAGGGCAACGCCCGGCGCCGCGGCGATGAAAAACGGGTTGGCATACCCGTCCTTGCCATACCGCAACGGCGCGTGATCGTCGAAACGCACCACCACGCCACCGGCCCCGCGCAGCACCGCGTCGCCCGCCGCGGTATCCCATTCCATCGTCCGGCCGAGACGCGGATACAGGTCGGCCTCTCCCGTCGCCACGAGGCAGAACTTCAGCGACGATCCCGCGCTCGTGGTGTCCTTGACCGCGTATTTCGCGATGTAGTCATCCGTGGCCGCGTCGCGGTGCGACTTGCTCGCCACAACCATCAGCGCGTCATTGTCCGACGTGGCGACGTGGATGGGCACGACCTCGCCCGTCCGGTCGCGGTCGAAGGGCCCCGTCTCCTCGACGGCGCGGCCATCCTCCAGTGTCAGGAACATGCGGCCCCGTGCAGGGGCGTAGACCACGCCGCGCGTCGGCACACCGGCCTCGACGTAAGCGATGTTCACCGTGAAATCCCCGCGGCGCTTGATGAATTCCTTGGTTCCGTCCAGCGGATCGACGATCAGGAAGGTATCCGCCCGCGCCCTGTGGGACTCCGCCTGCTCCTCGGTGACCAGTGTCACGTCGGGAAACGCGGCGCGCAGCCCGGCCGAGATCACGGCATCGGCGGCCTCGTCGGCTTCGGTCACGGGGCTTTCGTCCGACTTCACCTTCACGTCGAAATCGTCGGACTGGTAAATCTCCATGATCCGCGCCCCCGCGTCCAGTGCAAGGCGCCGCATCTCCTCGGTCAGTTTCGCATGGTCCATGTCGTCCCCCTTTGCCCGCGCGGCCCGGTGCCCGCTTGCTTGTTGATGGATTTTCAAGGGCCCTTATGATACGCGTGGCGCATAACAACAAGAATCCCGCCCCAAGAAACCACGCAGCAGCGGCATACAGGCCATGTTTCAGAATACCGCCCCCCGATCGCGGCTCCGGTCCTCTTTCGCGCTGATCGAGTTGATCTACCACGCCACGGTCCGCCACATCCGCAAGGGGCACGGCAACGCCTTTCTGGCCATCGGGATCAACATGCTCAGCGCCATCATCTTCGTGACGGCGTTCTACCTGATGTTCTCGCTCCTCGGCCTGCGCGGCGCAAAGCTGCGCGGCGATTTCATGCTGTACATGCTGTCGGGCATCTTCCTGTTCCTGACCCACGTCAAGGCGCTCGGCGCGGTGGCAGGGGCAGAAGGGCCGACCTCGCCGATGATGCAGCACGCGCCGATGAACACGGTGGTCTCGATCGTGTCAGCCGCGCTCTCCAGCCTCTACATCCAGGTGCTGTCGATGGTGCTGATCCTTTTCGCCTATCACGTCGCGATCAAGAGCTACGAGATCCACCTGCCCGTCCCGGCGTTCGGCATGTTCCTGCTGGCATGGTTCACCGGCTGTGCGCTCGGCGTGGTCATGCTGGCGCTGAAACCGTGGTTTCCCAATTTCGTGTCCATCGCGACACAGGTCTACCAACGTGCCAACATGATCGCGTCCGGCAAGATGTTCGTCGCCAACGCCCTGCCCCCGTCGATGATCGCGATTTTCGACTGGAACCCGCTGTTCCACGCCATCGACCAGTGCCGCGGCTTCACCTTCGTCAATTATTTCCCGCGCAACACGTCGGTGGAATACCCGCTCTATGTCGGCATCGTCCTGCTGGTGATCGGGATGCTCGGTGAATTCTACACGCGGCAATACGCCTCGAGCAGCTGGAACGCCCGGCGCTGACGCCCGCGGTCAGTCGACGACCCGGCAGGTCAGGTTGATGCGCCCACCGTTCTGCAAAAGCGTGGAACTGCCGAACCTGACCCGGTCGACCCCGTGATAGGCCAGCCGCGCGGCCCCGCCCATGACCACCACGTCACCCGATTGCAGCCATACTGATTCGGTCCGTCCCCCGCGGGTGGTGTTGCCGATGCGGAAAAGCGCCTCGTCGCCCAGCGACACCGACAGGACGGGCCAGACGAAATCGGCCTCGTCCCGATCCTGGTGCAGGCCCATCCGGGCATCCGCGCCGTAATAGTTGACCAGGCAGCAATCCGGCAGCCGCTCGGCACTGACCAGCGCGGCCCATATCCGCCTGACGGTGTCGGGCAGCGCCGGCCAGGGCTGGCCGTCGGGGTGGCGCGGCTCGTAGCGATACCCGCCCCGGTCCGACACCCAGCCGTAGCGCCCCGCCGACGTCATCCTGACGGACATCGGGCGCCCGCGCGGCGTCGTCGGCGTAAAGAGCGGCGCACGGGCCACGACCTGCCGCAACTCCGCGACCAGCGCCGCCTGCGCATCGGGCGCCAGATACCCCTTGTGGATCTCCACGCCCCTGACAGTCAGCACCGGCGCCTCCGTTGTCGATTCCCGCAGCGCCAGACATGACCAATTTGGCAGGCATTTGCAAAATCACTGCCGTCAGGCTGCTTGCAGGCGCAAATCGCCCTCCCTATATACGCCCGGAAACGCGGTGAGCGCTTGATCGGACCACCGCACTCAACCGGGGGGCCCGATGCCAGAAAGGGTCGGGTCGCCGTCAACATCGCCTAAGTCAGAAGGGATCGAAAAGAAATGTCCAAAGTCATCGGTATCGACCTCGGCACCACCAACTCCTGCGTCGCCATCATGGATGGCAGTCAGGCCCGTGTCATCGAGAATTCCGAAGGCGCCCGCACGACGCCCTCGATCGTCGCCTTCACCGACGAGGAGCGGCTCGTCGGGCAACCGGCCAAGCGTCAGGCCGTGACCAACCCCAGTAACACCATCTTCGGCGTCAAGCGCCTGATCGGCCGCCGCGTGGACGACAGCGATCTTGCCAAGGACAAGAAGAACATGCCGTTCAACGTCATCGACGGCGGCAACGGCGATGCATGGGTCGAAGCCCACGACGAGAAATACAGCCCCTCGCAGATCTCCGCCTTCATCCTCGGCAAGATGAAGGAAACCGCCGAGTCCTATCTCGGCGAGGAAGTGACGCAGGCGGTCATCACCGTGCCGGCCTACTTCAACGACGCCCAGCGTCAGGCCACCAAGGACGCCGGCAAGATCGCCGGTCTGGAAGTGCTGCGCATCATCAACGAGCCGACGGCGGCCGCGCTGGCCTACGGGCTCGACAAGGAAGACACGCACACCATCGCCGTCTATGACCTCGGCGGCGGCACGTTCGACGTGACCATCCTCGAGATCGACGACGGCCTGTTCGAAGTGAAATCCACCAACGGCGACACGTTCCTCGGCGGTGAAGACTTCGACATGCGGATCGTCAACTACCTTGCCGACGAGTTCAAGAAAGAGCACGGCGTCGACCTCACGCAGGACAAGATGGCGCTTCAGCGGCTCAAGGAAGCGGCCGAGAAGGCCAAGATCGAACTGTCGAGCGCATCCCAGACCGAAGTGAACCAGCCGTTCATCTCGATGGGGTCCGACGGTCAGCCGCTTCACATGGTGATGAAACTGACCCGCGCCAAGCTGGAAAGCCTCGTGGGCGACCTGATCACCAACTCGATCAAGCCGTGCAAGGCCGCGCTCAAGGATGCCGGCATCTCGGCCTCGGACGTGGACGAGGTCGTGCTCGTCGGCGGCCAGACCCGCATGCCCAAGGTCATGGAGGAAGTGACCAAGTTCTTCGGCAAGGAGCCCCACAAGGGCGTGAACCCCGACGAGGTCGTCGCCATGGGCGCCGCGATCCAGGCCGGCGTGCTGCAGGGTGACGTCAAGGACGTGGTGCTGCTCGACGTGACGCCGCTGTCGCTCGGGATCGAGACACTGGGCGGTGTCTTTACCCGCCTGATCGACCGCAACACGACGATCCCCACCAACAAGTCGCAGATCTTCTCGACCGCCGAGGACAACCAGAGCGCCGTGACGATCCGCGTCTTCCAGGGTGAACGCGAAATGGCCACCGACAACAAGATGCTGGGCCAGTTCAACCTCGAGGACATTCCGCCGGCACCGCGCGGCATGCCGCAGATCGAGGTGACCTTCGACATCGACGCCAACGGCATCGTCTCCGTTTCGGCCAAGGACAAGGGCACGAACAAGGAGCAGAAGATCACCATCCAGGCATCGGGCGGCCTGTCCGAGGATGACATCGAGAAGATGGTCAAGGAGGCCGAGGAGAACGCCGAGTCCGACAAGGCACGCCGCGAACTCATCGAGGCCAAGAACCAGGCCGAGAGCATCGTGCATTCGACGGAGAAATCGCTCGAGGAGCATTCGGACAAGGTCGACCCAAGCACCGTCGAAGCCATCGAGCTGGCCGTCTCCGCGCTCAAGGAAGACCTCGAGAAGGATGACGTCACCGCCGAGAAGGTGCAGTCCGGCATTCAGAACGTGACCGAGGCGTCGATGAAACTGGGCGAGGCGATCTACAAGGCGCAGGCCGAGGAAGGTGGCGAAGACCCCGCAGCACCCGATGATGCGGCCGGTCAGGGCGAAGACGACATCGTCGATGCCGACTTCGAAGACCTCGACGACGAAAACAAGCGCTCGTAAGGCGCCTGACGGGACCTTCGGGGCCGGCCCGCGTGGAGGGCCGGCCCCGCGCGTTCCAAACACAGGAGTTCCCCGATGGCCAAACGTGATTATTACGACGTCCTCGGCGTGTCCAAGGGCGCCTCGGCGGACGAGATCAAGAAAGCCTATCGCAAGAAGGCGAAAGAGCTTCACCCCGACCGCAACAAGGACAACCCGGATGCCGAGAAGGAATTCAAGGAAGCCGGCGAAGCCTATGACGTCCTGAAGGACGCCGAGAAGAAGGCGGCCTACGACAGGTTCGGTCATGCGGCCTTCGAGGGCGGCATGGGCGGCGGCGGCGGGCCGCGCCCCGGCGGCGGGTACGCCGGTGGCGGTCCCGGACAGGGCGATTTCGCCTCGGCCTTCTCGGACGTGTTCGATGACCTCTTCGGCGATTTCATGGGCGGCGGCCGCGGCGGCGCGCGCCAGAGGGCCGCGCGCGGCTCAGACCTGCGCTACAACATGCGCATCACCCTCGAAGAGGCATATGTCGGCCTGCAGAGATCCATTAGCGTGCCCACTTCGGTACCCTGTGACGCCTGTTCGGGGTCGGGGGCCGAAGGCGGGGCCGAGCCCACCACCTGCCCCACCTGCTCGGGCATGGGCAAGGTCCGCGCGCAACAGGGTTTCTTTACCGTCGAACGCACATGCCCGACCTGCGGCGGTCTGGGCCAGACGATCAAGAACCCGTGCAATGTCTGTCATGGGCAGGGTCGCGTCGAGCGTGAAAGATCGCTGTCGGTCAACATCCCCGCCGGCGTGGAAACCGGAACGCGGATCCGTCTGGCCGGCGAAGGCGAGGCCGGCATGCGCGGCGGCCCGGCGGGCGACTTGTACATCTTCATCGAAGTCCAGCGCCACGACCTTTTCGACCGCGAGGAAAGCAACCTTTTCTGTCACGTGCCGGTGGCGATGACCACGGCCGCGCTCGGCGGCGATATCGAGGTGCCCACCATCGACGGCGGCCGCTCGCGCGTGAAGATCCCGGCCGGCAGCCAGTCTGGCCGGCAGATGCGGTTGCGCAACAAGGGCATGCCCGCCCTGCGCGGCGGTGGCCACGGCGACATGTTCATCGAACTCGCCGTTGAAACACCGGTCAACCTGACATCGAAGCAGAAGGATCTGCTCAAGGAGTTCGCGGCACTGTCCGAGGACAACAACCCCGAGAGCTCCAGCTTCTTCAAGTCGGTGAAACGGTTCTGGGATTCGATGAAATCCTGACGACACCATCCCGGCGACGATCCGGAAGGGTGCGCATTCTTGCGCACCCTTTTTTTCGCGGCAGCGCAGCGCGCCCGGTGCGTTAATGTACCCCGGATGGCACAAGCCACCGACGCGATGCCGTCGCGCACCCGATGCGATACCGCGCCACGATTTCAGCCGATCGACCTGTCTTAACCTTTCCCTAACCTCGCTGCGGCAGCGTGACGGCATGACCCGCAGCCACGCCTTTTCCGAATCCGCGTTGCCCCTTCTCGACGGGGACGAGGCCGTGATCCCCCCGGCGCCGCGGGACGGCCCGCCGCCGTCCTACCTGCGCGATCATCGGAAACGCCTGCGCGAACGCTTTCTTGCCGGCGGGGCGCGGGCCATGCCGGATTACGAATTGCTGGAACTTGTCCTGTTTCGCGCGATCCCGCGCCGCGATGTCAAGCCGCTGGCCCGGGCCTTGCTGGAAAAATTCGGCGATTTCAACTCGGTACTCTCTGCACCGGCTGACAGCCTCACGGCGGTCCCGGGCGTTGGCGAGGCCGTGATGACCGAATTGAAAGTGGTCGAGGCCGCCGCGCATCGGCTGTCCCGCGCCCGCGTGATGCAGCGTCAGGTTATCTCGTCATGGGATGCGCTGCTCGATTATTGCCACACTTCGATGGCCCACAGGCAGACCGAACAGTTCCGGGTTTTCTACCTCGACCGCAAGAATGTCCTCATCGCCGACGAGGAACAGGCAGAAGGCACGGTTGATCACGTTCCGGTCTACCCCCGCGAGGTGGTCAAACGGGCCTTGCACCTGAATGCCAGTGCCTTGATTCTGGTACATAATCACCCGTCGGGCGACCCCACCCCGTCTGCCAGTGACATCGCCATGACGCAACAGGTCCAGTCCGCCGCCGACGTATTCGGGATCACCCTGCACGACCACCTGATCATCGGCAGGTCCTGCGAACTCAGCTTTCGCGCAAAGGGCTACCTTTAGCGTACCCACACCTCGACGCGGCGGTTCACCTGACGGCCCCATGCGCTGTCATCGCACGCCATCGGCATCGCCTCGCCAAATGCGGCGATCTCCAGCCCGATGCGCGACAGGTTCGCCGTCCGCGCCGCCCGCGTGACGGCATCACGCACGTTCCGGGCCCGTTTCATCGCGATGTCGCGGTTTGCCGCGGCCGGTCCTTCTCCATCGCTGAAGCCCACGAAAACAAGGCGACGCGTGTCATAGATACCGACTTCCATCGCCCGGGCGAGCTGCAGCACGTTCGACCGCGATTGCGCGTCAAGCCGCGCCGAGCCGGCCTCGAACCGGAAGCTCGTCGTAAGCCGTTTCAATGGCGCCAACCGCGCGACCATGCGCTGCAGCTCGTCAAGGTCCACGTCCGCCCCGGCCCGCGCGATGGCATTGGCGAACCTGTTGCCCTGCGCGTCTATCGCGATCTCCTCGGGCGCCTGATCCACGAATCCCGCCCGGCGGATCACCAACTGTGCCGACGGGTCCCGCAGATAGGTGAGGAACTCCCGCACCAGCTTGGGAAATCGCCGCGCCGGCATGTAAAGAAACAGCGGCTGTGTCAGCGGGTAATCCTCGGTCTTGACGTTGCGACGGGTCGCCCGCAGCCCGAAACCGCA
>JAVLCJ010000080.1:11837-12748 GCA_031580875.1 Roseovarius sp. | reverse complement strand
CCGCCACGGCGAGCGTGCGGCACCTCAAGACGTCCCAAGCCGAGCGCAAGGCGCAGCGCGCGCAGGTGGCGCAGCTTCGCCGCAAGCTCGACATGCACGGCATCCCGCATATGGGCAACACCAGCCATATCATTCCGGTGATGATCAAGGATCCGGTGAAATGCCGCGTTCTGGCCGATATCCTGATGAGCGACTGGGGCATCTACGTGCAGCCGATCAACTATCCCACGGTGCCCAAGGGGACCGAGCGGCTGCGCTTCACGCCCGGCCCTCTGCACAGCGACGCCGATATCGATCACCTGGTCGCCGCGCTCAACACCTTGTGGAAGCAATGCGCCATCGCCCATGCCGTCGCCTGAAGCGGATGCGCGAGACATTGCGCAATCGTGCCGGAGCGGCTTGATTTGTCACTGGAAACGCTACCTCCTGTAGCGTTAAGGCAAGTTCGGCCAGGCAATTCTACCCACGCCGACATCCCGACCGGGCCGCCTGTGGCGGCCCGTTACCATGAGGAGGATACGATGAAACTTACACGACGCATGACCATGAGCCTGATGGGGGCGACCGCCGCCACCGTTCTACTGCCCGCAGGCGCTCGCGCCAATGGCGAGGTGCACGAGGTGCAGATGCTCAACCGTCATCCCGACGAGAACGAGAGCATGGTGTTCTATCCAGACATCATCGAGGCGCAGCCGGGTGATACGATCCGCTTCGTCTCGGTCGACAACGCACACAACTCGGTCAGCTACGACGACATGCTTCCCGAGGGGGCCGAGGGCTGGAAGACCCGCGTGAACCAAGATGAAGAGATCGTGGTCGAGGCCGAAGGCGCTTACGGTTATTACTGCCAGCCGCACAAGGCGCTCGGCATGGTTGGGCTGATCCTCGTGGGAGACGCATCGACCAACTAC
>JAVLCJ010000080.1:0-11827 GCA_031580875.1 Roseovarius sp. | reverse complement strand
GCCTGAAAGAGGCCAATCTGCGCGCCCCGAACGAGAAGAAGCGTTGGGAAGACATCTTTGCCCGCGCCGACGAGATCGTGGGCGGCTCGGCCTGAGCCAGCCCTCGAACGCGTTTTGAATTGCAAAGGCCGGCCCGTTCGCGGGGCCGGCCTTTTTCAGACCCGGCGCAGCGGAACCACCTGCGCGTCGCCGGGCGACACCGCGCCGCGGATCATCGCCGCGATGTCATCCGCCGTCATCTGCGCGTCCGCATACATCTCGGCCGGGCTGGCCTGGTCGATGAACCGGTCGGGCAGGCAGATATTGCGCATCACGAGACCGCGGTCGAAGGCCCCGCGCCGCGCCAACTCGTGCATCACGATGGACCCGAACCCACCCTGCGCGCCCTGCTCGACGGTGACCAGCGCGCGGTGATGGCGCACGAGCTGCATCAGCAGATCACCGTCCAGCGGCTTGGCGAAACGCGCATCGGCCAGAGTCACGGTGATGCCATCTTCGGCCAGCATCGCGGCGGCGACGCGGCATTCTTCCAGATGCGCCCCGAAGCTGAGGATCGCGACGTCGCTGCCCTCTTCGATCACGCGGCCGCGCCCGATGTCGAGCGGTTTGCCCCGCTCGGGCAGCGCCACGCCCGTACCCGCGCCGCGCGGATAGCGGAACGCGATGGGACCTGCATCATACTCGGCGGCGGTGGCGACCATGTGCACAAGCTCGGATTCGTCGGCGGCGGCCATCGCGGTAAACCCGGGCAGGTTGCCAAGGTAGCCGATGTCGAACGCTCCCGCATGGGTCGCCCCGTCGGCACCGACAAGCCCCGCGCGGTCGATGGCGAAACGCACCGGCAGACCCTGCAGCGCCACGTCGTGTACCACCTGGTCATAGGCGCGTTGCAGGAAGGTGGAATAGAGCGTGCAGAACGGCTTCATCCCCCCGGCCGCCAGCCCGGCGGAGAAGGTCACCGCGTGCTGTTCGGCGATCCCGACGTCGAAGCACCGCGAGGGGTAGCGTTCCGCGAAGAGATCCAGCCCCGTCCCGTCAGGCATGGCGGCGGTGATGGCGCAGATGCTGTCGTCGCGCGCGGCCTCGGCCAGAAGCGCGTCGGCGTAGACGCGCGTGTAGCTGGGCGCATTCGAGGGCGCCTTTTTCTGTTCGCCGGTGACCACGTCGAACTTGGCCGTCGCATGGCCGCCGTCATTGCGTGTCTCGGCCGGGGCATAGCCCTTGCCCTTCTTCGTCAGGGCATGGATCAGGACCGGCCCGGTCGCGCGAGCCTTGACGGTGCGCAGCACCGGTAGCAGCTGGTCCATGTCATGCCCGTCGATCGGGCCGATATAGGAGAACCCCAGCTCCTCGAAGAGCGTTCCGCCGACGGCGAACCCCTTGAGCACGTCCTTGGCGCGCTTGGCCCCCTCCTGGAAGGGCGGCGGCAGCAGCGAGATCGCCCCCTTGGCGGCCGCCTTGAATTCCTGGAACGGTTCGCCGGCATAGAGACGCGACAGGTAGGACGACAACGCGCCGACGGGCGGTGCGATCGACATCTCGTTGTCGTTCAGGATCACGATCAGCCGTTTCCCGAGATGGCCGGCATTGTTCATCGCCTCGAAGGCCATGCCGGCGCTCATCGCGCCGTCGCCGATCACCGCGACGGCGTCGCCGTGGCCCGTGTCGCAGGCGCCGCCGAGGTCGCGCGCCACGGCAAAGCCGAGCGCGGCGCTGATCGAGGTGGAGGAATGGGCGGCTCCGAACGGGTCGTAGGAGGATTCGCTGCGCTTGGTGAAGCCCGACAGCCCGTCTTTCTGGCGAATGGTGCGGATACGGTCGCGCCGGCCCGTCAGTATCTTGTGCGGATAGGTCTGGTGGCTCACATCCCAGATAATCTTGTCGCGCGGCGCGTCGAAGACGTGGTGCAGCGCGACCGTCAGCTCGACCACGCCGAGGCCGGCGCCAAGATGGCCGCCGGTTTCCGACACGGCCGAAATCGTCTCGGCCCGGAGTTCCTGCGCCAGCTTGGCAAGCTGCGGATCCGACAACCGCTTGAGGTCGGCCGGGCCGGCAACCTGATCCAGCAGGGGCGTGACGGGACGGTCTGACATGGGCACCCCTCCCCGGGGTCGACATTCAGGTTTCGCGCGAGATAACGAAGCGGGCGAGCCGCTGCAAGGCCTCGGCATCCTTGCCATAAACAGATAGGGCGTCACAGGCCTCGTCAACAAGGGCATCGGCCCGGCGCGCCGCCCCGTCGAGCCCGAGCAGCGACACGAAAGTGGCCTTGCCGGCGACGGCGTCCTTGCCCACGGCCTTGCCCGCGGCGGCGGCGTTACCCGTCTCGTCGATGATGTCATCGCGGATCTGGAAGGCCAGCCCGAGGGCGCGGGCATAGGCGGCCATCGCCCCGGTATCGGCCCGCGCCATGCGCGGCCCGGCACAGGCCGCCCAACCGATCAACGCGCCGGTCTTGCCGGCCTGCAACTCGGTGATCTGGTCGAGCGTGAGCGGGGTTCCCGCCGATTCGGCGGCGATATCACGGGCCTGCCCCAGCACCATGCCCTGCCCGCCCGCGGCCCGCGCAAGGCTCAGCGCCAGATCGGCGCGCGCCCTGCCGGTTTCGGCGCCGTCCGGGTGAGCGGCCAGTTCGAAGGCCAGCGATTGCAGGGCATCGCCGGCCAGCACGGCCGTCGCCTCGTCCCACTTGACGTGAACGGTGGGCTGGCCGCGGCGTAGCGCGTCGTCATCCATGCAGGGCAGATCGTCATGCACGAGGCTGTAGCCGTGCATCGCCTCGATCGCGCAGGCGGGCCAGATCGCGCGGTCGGCCGCGATGCCGTGCAGCCGTGCGCCCTCGATCACCAGAAAGGCGCGGATGCGTTTGCCGCCCGTCACGGCATAGCGCATCGCGCGCGCCACCGGGGTCGTGCCGAAGGGCGCCATGACACGGGTGAAATGCGCCTCCACGTGGCGGGCCACGGCCGCGCGCGCGTCATCCATCGCGGTCAGAGCCCGTCGACAGGCGTCGTGCCGGTGGGCTGGCCCTCGCCATCGAGCGTGATCGCGGCGACCTTTTCCTCGGCTTCCTTGAGCTTGGTTTCGCAGCGCTTCTTGAGCGCCGCGCCCCGTTCGTAAAGGCTGATCGATTCCTCGAGCGCGACGTCGCCGCGTTCAAGCTGCCCCACGACCTGCTCCAATTCCTTCATCGCTTCCTCGAAGGACATTTCGGCAACTGGCTTGTCGGACATCTGGGCGCTCCTGCTGCGTTGTTTCGCGCCACCATAGACGCGCGGGATGGCGGGTTCAATTCGGTTGACGCGCCCGGACGCCTGCGGGAATGTCGCTCCATGCAGGAAAGGAAGGCCATGGCGCCGCTGCCCGACATGCAGGCCGTCACGGAGATCGCCCGGCGATTCGACACCGCGAAAGCCGCGGACCCGGTGCTTGAAAACGCCGAACTCGGCGAGTTGCTGCGCCTCGTGCCGGGCAGGCGTGCCTTGGCCGAGGGCCTGCTAGACGGGCGCGACGCGGTGTTCCGGTTCCACCTCGGCGGGCCGCCCGCGGCGCAAGCGCGGGAATGGGCCGAACTGCAGCGCATCTGGCCGCTCATGCGGGACGGGGCCTGCCGGGTGGTCGAACCACTGCATTTCAACGGCGATCACGGGGTGATGGTCGTTTCGCGCGTGTCGGGCACGCCGCTGTTGCAACACCTCTGGAAAATCGACCCGGCCCGGCGCGCCGCCATCCTGGGGCCCGCGGCCCGCTGGCTGAGGCAATATACCGAGGTCAGCGAGGTCTGGCGCCCGGCAAAGCCGGGGGCGTGGCTGTCACGGGCGGAACGCGCCAGCGCGAAACAGCCCTTCCGCCGCCTCGCGCGGATCGAGGCGGGCATTCTCAACGAACTGCACCGCCTTGCCCGGCTGATGGGCAAGGCCGACTGGCGGTGCGCCATCGGTCACGGGGATTTCCACCCCAACAACCTGATCCTGCGGGGTGAGCGGCTGACCGGCATAGACACCGGCGGATCCGCCGTGATGCCCGTCTACAAGGACATGGCGCGCTTTCTGGTGCACATGGGGCGGCGCGGCATGATCCCGTCGGGGCGGTCGTATCTGGGCGTCGACGCCGACGGGATTGCGGCGTTCGGTGACGTCTTTTCGCTGTCGCGCTCGGAAACGGGGCTTCATCTGCCGTTCATGATCGGCTGCGAAACGCTGCTGCGGGTGGAAACCCGCAAGCTCAAGCGCGGGCGCATCCGCCACGCCGAGGCGATGTCGCAAGCGTTGCTGCGCGACCTGCGCGAGGCCGGGCGGGATTTCTAGCGCGCAGTCCCGTCGCGTCGGCGCGAGTGTCGGCCGCTGAAAAGTCACGCGCGAGACATACAAAGTTAAGGATTTTGCGTCAGGGTGAGTCACGCTCCGGAACCTGCTGTCCTCTTGGTTTCGGGGCTTCCTCCCTGTCAGACTGGCCGCGCCTCCGGGTGCGGCCTTTTTTCACATTTCGGCGAAGCTGACTGTTGACGGGTCTGGGGAACTGTCCTAGCGTCGCTTCACTACTAAGTCGGCCAGTCCGACAGGGAGAGAAAAATACAAATGAAAGGGGCCGCGTGGCCTCTTTCTTGTGTCTGACACTCCGTTTTCCAAGCGCACACCTGTTCCGGCTTTGAAACACTCCGATCCGAAAGGGATGGCGTTTTTTCCCTGACATGTCGCGGACGCCATGCTAGAGCGCTGTGGCATTCAAAACACCGAATGGGGACAAGATGCCGAAGATTTTTTCGACCCTGCCGCTGGTCACCGCTCTCGTGTTCTCCACGGCGCTGCACGCGCAGGAAGAAACCGCCGACCAGAACGGCGCAACGACCGCCCCTGAAACGCAAGCCCAAGACGACGCCAACACCGCCGGCGGGCAGTTGCAGATGGGCCGCCAAGTGTCGGAGGACGATGCGACCTACATCAAGGAGACCTACGACGACTGGCAGCTCAAGTGCTTTCGCAACCAGGGCGAGGGCGACGACATCTGCCAGATGTACCAGTTGCTGACCGAGGATTCGGGCAACCCGGTTGCCGAATTCAGCATCTTCCGCCTGCCCGAGGGCGGGCAGGCCGCCGCGGGCGGTACCATCGTCGTACCCCTCGGGACTCTTCTGGGCGAGGAATTGACCATCTCGGTGGATGGCGGCGCTGCCAAGCGGTACCCGTACTCGTTCTGCACGATGACCGGCTGCTTCGCGCGGATCGGCTTTACAGAGGCGGATGTCACGGCCTTCAAGCGGGGCGCGTCGGCCATGCTCCGGATCGTGCCGGCGCAGGCCCCCGACCAGGTCGTCGAAATCAGCGCGTCGCTTGACGGCTTCACCGCCGCCTATGAAAACGTCTCGACCATTCGCAATTGATCTCCCGCGGGTCGCCGCGGCGACCATATCACGGACGCGCCCCGCCGCGGGCGCGTTCGCGGTGTCAGGTGAACCGCCGGATCGCCAGCACGGCGTTCAGGCCACCGAAGGCGAACGCGTTCGACAACGCGACCTCTACGTCAACCTCGCGGGCCTCGTTGGGCACCACGTCCAACGCGCATTCGGGATCGGGTTCCTCGTAGCCGATCGTCGGGGCGACGACCCCGTCCCGCACCGCCATGATGCAGGCCAGCAGCTCGACGGCGCCGGTGCCGCCGATCAGGTGTCCGTGCATCGATTTCGTCGAGGATATCATCACCTTGTCGGCGTGATGGCCGAACACGTCCGCCACGGCGGCGCATTCCGTCTTGTCGTTCGCCGCCGTGCCGGTGCCGTGCGCGTTTATGTAGCCGACCTCGGCCGGGTTGATCCGCGCATCCCCGAGAGCCCCGCTGATCGCCCGCGCCGCGCCCTGTTTCGACGGCATGACGATGTCGGCCGCGTCCGACGTCATGGCAAAGCCCGCCACTTCGGCCAGTATCTCGGCCCCGCGGCGCCGGGCATGGTCCAGTTCCTCGAAGACGAAGACGCCCGCGCCCTCGCCCTGCACCATGCCGTTGCGGTTGGCGCTGAACGGGCGGCAGGCGTCCTTGGACATGACGCGCAGACCTTCCCACGCCTTGACGCCGCCGAAGCACAGCATCGATTCGGACCCGCCCGTCACCATCACCGGGCTGGCGCCGCCATGCACCATCTGGAACGCCTGCGCCATCGCGTGGTTCGACGACGAGCAGGCGGTGGAGACGGTGAAGCTGGGCCCCTTGATGTTGAATTCCATCGACACGTGGCTGGCCGCGGCATTGTTCATCAGCTTGGGCACGACGAACGGGTGCACGCGATTCTTGCCGTCCTCGTAGACCGAGCGGTAATTGTCATCCAGCGTGGTCATGCCACCGCCGGAATTGCCCAGCACCACGCCGGCCCGCGCCGCCAGCTCCGCCGAGAAGTCCAGCCCCGCCTGCGCGATCGCCTCGCGCGCGGCGATCAGCGTGAACTGCGTGAACCTGTCGTAGAGGGCAAGCTGCTGGCGGTTGAACCGGTCCTCGGGGTCATAGCCGCGCACCTGCCCGCCGATGCGGATGGCCAGACGGTCGACATCTCGAAAGTCCAGGTCGCCGATGCCACAGCGGCCTTCGCGCATCGCCGCCAGCGTTCCGGGCACAGAATGGCCAAGCGAATTGATCGTGCCCGCCCCGGTTATGACGACCCGTTTCACGTCTGGTCTTCGATCAGCTTTTCGATCCCCGCCACGATCGAGCGGACAGAAGAGATATCGAAGTCGCTCGCCTCGGGTTCGTTCGCGTTGAACGGCACCGAGATGTCAAAGGCCTCCTCGATGGCGAAGATGCTTTCGACCAGCCCGAGGCTGTCGATACCCAGATCGTCGAGCGTGCTGTCGAGCGTCACGTCGGACGCGTCGAGGACGGCCTGTTCAGCGATGATTTCGATGACACGATCCCGGATGCTCATTGCGCGACCTTCCCCGATTCCGTTGCCCCCGATGTAGAGCCTTCACCGGGAGTTTGAAACCGTTTTCTTGAGCGCCGCGACATCGTCGAACAGGCGTTTGAGCCGGCGCATTCCCTTGAACACTTCCATCGTCGTGTCCATTTTCATCGCCGGGTAACCCAGCATCACGCGCCCCTCGGGAATGTTCGACAGCACGACCGTTCCGCCCCCGGTGATGACATTGTCGCCGATGAATATGTTGTCGCTCACCCCCGTCTGGCCGGCAAGCACAACGTTGTTGCCGACCCGCGTTGACCCCGCGATGCCGACATGGCCACAAAGCAGGCAGTCGTGGCCTATCTCGACATTGTGGCCGATCATCACGAGGTTGTCGATCTTGGTGCCGGGGCCGATGCGCGTGTCGCGGATGGTGCCCCGGTCGATCGTGCAATTGGCGCCCAGTTCCACGTCATCGCCGATATCGACCGCGCCGAGGCTGTGGATCCGCGTCCAGCTCTGGGCCTGCGTGTCGCCCGTGTCGCCAAGGGTCTGGCGCGCCTCCTCGACCGAGGATTTCTCGGGCGTGACATAGGAAAACCCGTCCCCGCCGACCACGCAACCGGGCTGGGCGATGAAGCGCGCGCCGATCCTGACCCGTGCGCCGATGCGCACACCTTCGCGCAGGAAGGCGCCGGGGGCGATCACGGCATCGCTGCCCACGAAACATTGCGGCCCGATAACGCTGTCGGCCCCGATCCGCGCGCCCGGCCCGATGACGGCCAGAGGCCCGACCGAGACATTGTCGCCCAGCTCGGCGGTGTCGTGCACCACCGCCGCGGGGTGAATGCCGGCCTCCCAGCCCTGCCCGGGATCCATCATCCGTGTCAGGCCGGACAACACGTATCGCGGCCGCGGTGCCACGATGGCGGCGTCCAGCCCCATTGCCTTCCAGTCCGCGCCATCCCACAGCACGGCGGCGCGCGCCTGTCCCTGCGACAGCGCCTCGGCATATTCGGGCTTCATCGCCAATGCCATGTCGTGCGGGCCGGCATCCGCGGGCTCGGCAAGCCCGTCAATCTTCAGCTCAGCTGCACCTAGAGCCCGCGTTCCGAGCGCCTCGGCAATCTGCGCGACAGTGAAAGCCATGACATTCCCCTTATTGCGGGGACGTCTTTAGCCGCGAACCGCGCGCAGCGAAACCCCCGCCGTGCTCAGCGCCTGCCAGATCGCGGCGTCACGCCCGTACACGTCGCGGCGGAACTGCGTGCGCCCCTTGGCCCGCGTGAACGCGGTTCGGTAGATGATGTGAACCGGCACCGGCTGTTCGAGATCGACCCGTGTTTCGCGGCCCGTGTTCAGGACCGACTGGAAAAAACTCTCCGGGTCTTTTTCCTGCCGGGCGAGCAGCGCGTAAGCGAAATCGAAGGGTTTCTGCAGCCGGATGCAGCCATGGCTGAAATCCCGCTCGGTTCGCGCGAAAAGATGTTTCTGCGGCGTGTCGTGCAGGTAGATGTTGTACCGGTTGGGGAACATGAACTTCACGAGCCCCAAAGCATTGCGCGGCGATGGCGGCTGCTTGATGTTGAACGGGAAATTGCGCGCGTTGTACGCGCCGAAATTCACCGATGACCGCCGCACGACGCGGCCGCGCGAATCCACCAGCCGAAGGTGGCTCACCGCGTTCGGATTCTGCTTCATCTTGGGCAGGTATTCGTTCACGGCGATGGAGCGCGGCACGTGCCATGTCGGGTTGATGACCATATGCGTCATCACGTCGGAGAATTCCGGGCTGCGCCTGTCATGGCTGTTGCGTCCCACCACGGCGCGCGTGCGGAACGTGACCCTGTCGTTGTCCACGATCCGCGCGAGGAAATCCGTCAGGTTGACAAGGATGTGCCGCGTGCCGCGGTCGCGGTTGGTCCAGCGTTCGCGTTCCATGGCCACGATCACCGATTTCAGCCGCGACCCGGCCGACTTGTTGATCTGCGCCATGGTGCTGGCCCCGGCAACGCCATCGGTTTCAAGGCCGTGATCCGACTGGAAGCGCTGCACCGCCTCCTGAATGGCGCCGTCGTATTCCCGCACGGCGGTCCGCGACAGGTAGCCCATCGCCATGAGCCGGTCACGCAACGCGACGACGGCCCGGCCCGACTGGCCGGGTTTGAGCGTGCCCGCGGGCACGGACGGCCCCCAGCCACCGCGCGCGACCTGCCGTTCGAGCCGCAGTTTCGCCTTCATCAAGCGGGCGTATTCATTGGTCTGCGGCGGCAGCGCGCGGAAAAAGGCGCCGGGCCGGTCGGCCCGGGCCAGCCGTTGCAGGTGATCGGCCCGCTCGCGGTCGGGTACCTGCCGTTTTATCCCGCTCACGACCTTCTGCGGCACCAACACGCCGGTCTGCAGGTCGCGGGCAAGGTCGCGGAAAACCCGGCTCATCGCGACTTCGGCGAACCCCCGGTCACGCACCGACTGAACGTCGCGCAACTGCGCCAGCAGGCCCTGCGCATCGTACTTGTCGGCCGGCAGGCCATGCAGGGGCGCGTCTGCCAGCGCCTCGAACAGGGCCTTGCGGCGCGCCCGCTCGATGGCCGAGGGGCCTGTCCAGATCGTCGCGTAATCGGTTTGCCGGTAATGGGCGGCGATGTCGCGGTCACTCGCCGCGGCCTCTGCCACGGCCTGCTTGAACGCGGTCACGCCGGCCCGGGCCTGCCCGACGGCCAGTGTCGCGGCAAACAGGACCACGCTCAGCACCACCGGCATCACCCTGTGGCGGGCGAAAGCAGCTGTCTTCATGTCTTCACTCAACCTCATGATCCTTCCCGGGCGTACCAATTCACAGAATAAGTCTATCTTGGAATATCGCGTAACCTGTCCATCCTTTTCCGACATGCGCGCGAAAAGTTTACGCGCGCTGCGGCCTGCGGACACCAGAAATGCCCCGAGGTGGCGCGCAAGCGGGCAACATCCGCGCGGATTTGCGCAAGATCATGCCGAAATTTCTTGAAAACCCGATCACCGGGTATTCACCCCTTGGTGAGCGATTCCTGTTATGGCATAACCTCACCATCCTTGGGGGATGAGGCGGCAAAAAGCCGTAAAGCGGCAGAAGCAAGCGACGGGACAGGCGCAAACAGCACATGACAGACACGAAACTTCCAAGCATGACGCGGCGGGGATTACTCGGGGCGTTCGCGGCAACCGTGGTCACGGCGGCACCCAGCTATCCGAACGCGGCCGGCTTCCTGCGCGGGGCGGGCGACATCCGGCGGCTGCGCATGACATCGCCCCGCACGGGTGAGCGGATCGACACGATCTACTGGATCGAGGGCGATTACATCAAGGACGCGCTGCGCGAGATCACGCTTTTCATGCGTGACTGGCGCACCGACCAGACCAAGACGATAGATACCCGCACCATCGATATCATGGCGGCCAGTCACAACCTGCTGGAGGCCGATGAACCCTACATGCTGCTGTCGGGGTATCGCAGCCCCAAGACCAACGCCATGCTCCGCCGCCGGTCGAGCGGCGTCGCCAAGAATTCCCGTCACATGAACGGCGAGGCCGCGGATCTGCGGCTGACCTCGCGGTCGGTGACCCAGATGTACCGCGCGGCGCTGGCCTGCAAGGGCGGCGGCGTGGGCCGGTATTCACGCTCCGATTTCGTGCACATGGATTGCGGCCCGGTGCGCAGCTGGGGCAGCTGACCCGCCGCCCCGTCGCGCGGCTTCAAAACACTGTCCTGAAAAACAGCCCGGCACGCGGTGACGTGGCCGGGCCTTTTCATGCGGGTGCCGCGTGGCGGCGCGCCGTGGCGGGATCAGCCCATCTTGGCCTGACGTGCCGCCTGAAGCCGGGCGAAATCCTCGCCGGCGTGATAGCTCGACCGCGTGAGCGGCGTCGCCGACACCATCAGGAACCCCTTGCCATAGGCGGCGCGCTCGTAGCCCTGAAACTCGTCGGGATGCACGAAGCGGTCCACGCCGTGGTGCTTGGGCGTGGGCTGCAGGTATTGCCCGATGGTCAGGAAATCGACATCCGCCGCGCGCATGTCGTCCATCACCTGATGCACCTGCGACCGCGTCTCGCCAAGCCCGACCATGATTCCCGACTTGGTGAACATCGTCGGGTCAAGCTCCTTGACCCGCTGCAACAGGCGCAGGCTGTGGAAATAGCGCGCCCCCGGCCGCACCTCGGGGTAGAGGCCCGGCACGGTTTCGAGGTTGTGATTGAACACGTCCGGCTTGGCCGCCACGACGACCTCCAGCACCGACGGGGCGCAATGCAGGAAATCCGGCGTCAGGATCTCGATCGTGGTGCCGGGGCTGCGGTGCCGGATCGCGCGGATGGTGCGGGCGAAATGCTCGGCCCCGCCATCCTCGACATCGTCGCGATCCACCGAGGTGATCACCACGTGGTTGAGCCCTAGCTTTTGCACGGCGTCGGCCACGCGGCCGGGTTCGAACACGTCCAGTTCCTCGGGCGGCTTGCCCGTGGCGATGTTGCAGAAACTGCAGGCGCGGGTGCACACCTCGCCCATGATCATCATCGTCGCGTGGCCCCGGCTCCAGCATTCCCCGGCATTGGGGCAGCCGGCCTCCTCGCAGACGGTGACGAGCTTGTGCTCCCGCATGATCCGGTGCGTCTCGCGATAGCCCTTGCTCGTCGGCGCCTTGACGCGGATCCAGTCCGGCTTGCGCGGCTGCGCGTTGTCCGGACGGTGGGCTTTCTCTGGATGGCGTTCGGCCGGGATGTTGAGGTCTCGCACGGAATTTTCCCCGCAAATGGTTTCGTAACTTGTCACCCATATAAAACATCACGGTGGGAAGTGCCAGTTTCGCGGTCGCGGCCATATCGCCGCGGTCCCACCCGTTAAAGAGTGCCCACCGCCCTGCCCCGTCCGTCGGCGCCGGCGCCGGCGCGATCCCGACTTGCAGCGGC
>JAVLCJ010000007.1:0-56025 GCA_031580875.1 Roseovarius sp. | reverse complement strand
GCTGATCGACATGTGCGGCCGGGTCGTGGGGGTCAACACGTTCGTCATGCGCGGGTCGATGCGCAATCTCAACTTCGCGCTGGCCGCGCCCGACCTGCTCGCGTTTCTCGAGGGCACGCCGGCACGGCCGACGATCTCCGGCGACGAATGCCAGCCACGCGTCGCACGCCCGACCCCGCCGCCACGCGCTGCCGGTCAGGACGAGTAGAGGGGCGCGCGGATGTTCGAGGCATTTCTCGCGAACACGTCCGTCGAGGGGCTGCGCCCCCTCGGCACCGCGCCGCAACGCTCGTTCGAGCTTGTCACCGGGACGGTTCGCGACGCCTGTGGCGCGCGCCACGCGGCCCTGTTCGCCGAACCGGTAGCCGCGCAGCATGGCAACAGCTTCGACTGGTACGCCACCGCGGCGGGCACGCCCGCCCCTCTCGCGGACCTGTCCGAGGACGAGGCGACGGCGGCGCGTGACACCCTAGACGGGTTGGTGGCCGACATCCGCCGTCACGCGGACACGCTGCTCGGGTCGAAGGACCCCGACGATCAGCGCCTGGGCGAAGCGCTTGCGAACGCCCTCGAGATCCCGGGCGAGGACGCCATATTCGTGCTCCGCACCGAAAACACTGATGACGGCGCTGCCCTGCAGCCCGTGCTTGTCAACTGGGCTTGGGTGCGCGACGAGCAGAAATCGGTGCGGGGCGTTCTGACCGGGGTGGACAAGCGCCCGGCGCCCGGCCACGCCGCCACCCCCCGGCCTCCGGCGCCACCGCATCCCGGCGCCACGGCAGCCGTCATGCCCGGCCGGGGCACGATGCTGTGGTGGTGGCTGGTCTGGCTCGGCTGGGCGCTTCTCGCGCTGCTCATCGCAATGGTGATCTACCTGTTGATCGAACCGTGCGCGCTGCGCGCCGCCATTTTCCCGGACGACTGCCCCCGGGACACAGTGCAACCGGCCACGCCCGAGGACGAACGCCGCCTGCTGCAAGACAACATCGCGCGGCTCGAACGTCAGATTGCGATGGCCGACCGCGCCTGCCAGCCCGACATCGCAGCCCTGCCCATCCCCGACCTGCCCGATCCGACGCGGCCTGTCGAGGATACCGACAAGGCAGCCCTGCACGATGAGCAAATCAACGACCGCGCCGAGCGCAGCGGCGCGACGCGCGGCGACCTGACCTTCACGGTCATCTGGGACGGGCCCGACGATCTGGACCTGCATGTCACGTGCCCCGCCGGCGACACCCTGTCGTTTCTCAATGACAACGTCTGCAACGGGCGGCTGGACGTCGATTCCAACGCGCAGGAAATTGCCGTGGACCCGATCGAGAACGCCTATTTTTCCGACCCGCCACGGGGCAGCTACAGGGTGCGCGTCCATCTTTACCGCGATCGTGACGGCGCGGCGCAGCGCTCCTTCACCCTGCAAATCCGCGACGGCGGGCAGGTCATTACCCGTCAGGGATCGGTCTCGGACGCGACGCCGAGCTGGCAACACGAACACCAATACGAGGGCCGATGATGTTCGAGGATCATGCAAACCGCCTGAAACCGTTGGCCGATTTCGGCGAGGAGATCACGCTGGTGCCCTATAGCGGCATCCAGATGCTCGATTTCGGGTTCGACCTGAACGCGCTCGACGTCAAGGCCGCGAAGTTCATCGAACGCATCACGCGCGAGGAAGCGGGCGAGGTCGAGCGCACGCTGATCCCGCTGA
This sequence comes from Roseovarius sp., assembly GCA_031580875.1. Taxonomy (GTDB): domain Bacteria; phylum Pseudomonadota; class Alphaproteobacteria; order Rhodobacterales; family Rhodobacteraceae; genus Roseovarius. Next base: position 54,317 of record JAVLCJ010000007.1, on the reverse strand, counting down.
CCGGCAACGACGAGGCCGACAGCGCCATCCTTGCCGATACGCGCGAAACGGACGACCCCTATTCGATCCGCGCCGTCGCCGCGCTGGAGCCCTATCTTGAAAAATGGGTTCCGGTGCCCGTCCTGCGGATGAAAAGCCAGCGAGGCGCCGGGGGCGAGGAATTGTTCGATCCCGGCCCGACGAGCTGGGCGCGGATGCGCACGGTGGAACTGGACCGACCCGACCCCGAAACAGGCCATACCCACCGGGTACAGCTGGCGCTCGACACCAACCTTGTCCCCGACGAACAACGCGCCGTGTACGTCGCCCCCGAACGCGGCGACGCCGAGAAGCCGCGCGATTTCCGGCTGGTGTCGGACCCCGCCAAGATGGACTGGTTCCTGCGCCGGCTCGAGGAAGGCGCCGACGGCACGCCGATCGACCTGCAGCTATGGGTGTCCGACTGGCTCAAGGATCTTTTCATGGGCTTCAAGCGCGCCGAGAGGCCCGGGCGCCAGATACGCGAGGAGAACCTGCCCCACCAGTTCGAGCACTGGGCACGCTACCTCGCCTACCTGCGCCTGATCCAGCAGGCGACGGCACCGCCGAAAATCCGCTTCGTCAACACCGTTTCGGAACGTGACGCCGTGACGCCCGTCTCGGTGGACCTGGTGCTGGACGTGGGCAACAGCCGAACCTGCGGAATCCTGATCGAACAGTTCGCCGGCGAATCCAATGTCGAACTGGCCCGCTCCTTCCCGCTGGAAATTCGCGATCTCTCGCGCCCCGAGTTCCAGTATACCGGCCTGTTCCAGAGCCGCGTCGAGTTCGCCGAACTGCGTTTCGGCGATGACCGCTACGCCTCGCGCTCGGGGCGGCGCAACGCCTTCATGTGGCCCAGTTTCGTGCGGCTCGGCCCCGAGGCGGGGCGGCTCGTGCAGGCCGAGGAGGGCACCGAGACCATTTCCGGCCTGTCCTCGCCCAAGCGGTACCTCTGGGACGATGCCGCGGTATCGCAGGACTGGCGCTTTCACAACCACAACGATCCCAACAACCTGCCAAAGGCGGTGCGCGCCGCGATGCGTCACCTGAACGAATCCGGCGACGTGCTGGAGCAGCTGAAATACGACATGTCACGCGGCCTGCGCCCGCGCGGCGCGGGCAGCATGACCCCCGCGATCCGCCCGCAGTTCTCGCGATCCGCGCTTTTCGGCTTCATGCTGGCCGAGATCATCGCGCACACGCTGATCCAGGTGAACGATCCCGCCTCGCGCTCGCGCCGCCCGCAAAGCGATCTGCCGCGGCGGCTCAACCGGATCATCCTCAGCCTGCCCACCGCCACCTCGATCCAGGAACAGGCGATCATCCGGTCCCGCGCGGCCGGGGCGCTGCACCTCGTCTGGTCGATGCTGGGTATCGGCGAGGGCGACAGCGTCATCTCGCGCCGGCCCGACCTGATGATCGACTGGGACGAGGCCAGCGCCACGCAGCTCGTTTACCTGTACAGCGAGCTCACGCAGAAATTCGAGGGGCGCATCGACACGTTCCTGCAACTCAAGGGAAAACCGCGCGTGACCGGCGACGTGAAAGAGCCGCAGCCGACGCTGCGGCTGGCCTGCGTCGATATCGGCGGCGGCACCACCGACCTGATGATTACCACCTATCGCGGCGAGGCCAACCGCGTGCTGCACCCCGAACAGACGTTCCGGGAAGGGTTCCGGGTGGCCGGCGACGACCTCGTGCATCGCGTGGTCAGCGGCATCATCCTGCCCCGGCTTCAGGACAGCATCGAACAGGCCGGCGGCCGCTACGTTGGCGAGAAGATGCGCGAGCTCTTCGGCGGCGACCGCGGCGGACAGGACCAGCAGGCGGTGCAGCGCCGCCGCCAGTTCTCGATCCGCGTCCTCGTGCCGCTGGCCGAGGCCGTTCTGGCCGCGTCCGAGAGATCGGGCGAGTTCGACCGCATCGATCTCGATATCGGCGAGGTGCTGGGCCTTCATGCGCCCGAGGATGACACAGAGAGCGAGGAAACGGACACGCAAAAGGTCAACGAGACACTTGGCTACATCGAACGCGGCGCGGCGGAAACCGGCGCCGCGGGCTGGTCGCTGGCCGATGTCACGCTCAGCACCACGCGCGAGGATGTCGACGCCATCTCGCGCGAGGTGTTCCAGAAGGTGCTCAGCAACATGGGCGAGGTCATCGACCATCTGGGCGTTGACCTTGTGCTGCTCACGGGGCGGCCCTCGCGCCTGCCCGCCGTGCGCGCGATCATCGAGGAGATGATGGTCGTCCCGCCCCACCGGCTGATCTCGATGCACACCTACAAGACCGGCCGCTGGTATCCCTTCCGCGACCCGGTCACGCAGCGCATCGGTGATCCGAAATCCACGGTCGCCGTGGGCGGCATGCTGATCGCCCTCGCCGAGAGCCGGATACCCAATTTCAAGGTCACGACCGAGGCGTTCCAGATGCGGTCCACCGCCCGTTTCATCGGCGAGATGGACCGCAACGGCCAGATCCTCGACGAACGCGTGCTCTTCGCCGATATCGACCTCGACAAGAAGTCGCGCGCGGGCGAACAGACCGCGACGCTGTCCATGTTCTCGCCCGTGCATATCGGCTCGCGGCAACTGGAGCTGGAACGCTGGACGACGACGCCGCTTTACCGGCTGGATTTCGCGAACGCGGCAGCCCGGCAACGCCCCTCGCCCGTGCGCGTCACGCTGGAGAAGGACGAGGGCGACGACGACGAGGCGCAGACCACCGAGGCGCGCCTGCGCCGCGAAAGCCTGCGCGAGGCCTTCAAGATCAGCGAGGTCTACGACGGCGAGGGCGACCAGATGAAGAACACCGACCTGGTGTTGCGCCTGCAGACTCTGGGATTCGACGATGACTACTGGATCGATACCGGCGTCTACGCAATCTGAACGAAACGGGTAGGATGGACCGCAAGATGGCAAACCAGAACGAGCTTGCAACACGCTGCGCCGACGTGGCCGCGCTCTCGCGCAAGGCGCTCGACTGGGTGCAGGATTCCGAGAACGCCGAGACAGTCGGGCCCGAGCACAAGTCGCTCGTGCAATTGCTGCGCCGGTCCGCCCGCCGGGCGGAAAAACTCGGCCGCTCCGCCCAGACGAAGATGAGCGTGAGCGTCTTCGGCCCCAGCCAGGCCGGCAAGTCCTTCCTTGTCTCGGTCCTCGCGCGGCCCGGCGACGGGCGGCTCGTGGCCGATTTCCCCGGCCCGGGCGGCCAGCTCGATTACATCAGCGAGATCAACCCCGAGGGCGAAGGCGAAAGCACCGGGCTCGTCACCCGCTTCACCATGACCAAGGCGGCGATGCCGGACGGCTTCCCGATCCAGCTCAACCTGCTCAGCGAAGCGGATATCGCCCGCACCATCGTCAACAGCTTCTACATGGATGGCGACCAGTCCGAACCGGCCCCGGAGGCAGGCCAGATCAACGGCCACCTCGAAGCTTTCAAGGCGCGGGCCGGCGCGGCCGAGGTGCCGGGCATGTCCTTCGAGGACGTGCTGGAGATCCAGGATTACGTTCAATCCACCTTCGGGCGCACCGCCTATGCCGCCGCGCTCAAACCCTTCTGGGACGACGCCGCCGCGCTGGCACCCATGATGTCCATCCGCGACCGCGCCGAATTCCTCGAGATCCTCTGGGGCGGGCACGGCGCGCTGACCGAGCTTTACGTGACGATGGCCGAGGGGCTGGCGCGGATCGGCCACCCCGAGGTCGTGCACGTGCCGCTCGACGCGCTCATTCCCCGCGAAAGCTCGATCATCGACGTCAAGACGCTCAACGGCCTCCATGGCGGCGACACGTCCGACACGCTGAAGGTGCGCGCGCCCTCCGGGCAGGTGACGGACCTGCCGCGCGCCGTCGTCTGCGCGCTCGCGGCCGAGCTTGTCTTTCCAATGCTCGAACAACCCTCGCCACTGTTCGAGGAAACCGACCTGCTGGATTTCCCCGGCGCGCGCAACCGCTTCGAGCAGCCGCTGTCGAAAACTCTGGCCGAGCCGGAAAAGACCGTCTCGCAACTGCTGCTGCGCGGCAAGGTGGCCTATCTTTTCGACCGCTACGTCGAGAACCAGGAAATCACCTCGATGCTGCTCTGCGTGCCCGACAGCAACATGGAAACGCTCGATCTGCCGGGGCTGGTCGACAACTGGATCGCCCTGACGCACGGCAACCGGCCCGAGGCGCGGCGCGACGTGGACTGCATCCTTTTCTTCGTGCTCACGAAGTTCGACAAGCACTTGGGCGAATCCGCCGCCGGGGGCGGCGACAGCACCCGCTTCGAACGGCGGATGCAGGCATCGCTGCTCGAGAAGTTCGGCCGCTCCAAGGACGGCTGGGTCGAGAACTGGACACCGGGCCACCCGTTCCGGAACTGCTACTGGCTGCGCAATCCCAACTTCTTCGTCGAGGGATTGCTGGATTATGACGACCAGCAGCGCGAAACCGGCATCCGCCCCGAGAAGGAAGCCCGGCTCGCCGAACTGCGCGACGGCTGCCTTTCCGCCGAAAGCGTTCAACGCCACTTCAAGGATCCGGCGGCCGCGTGGGATGCCGCGCTCAGCCTCAATGACGGCGGCGTCAGCTATCTTACCCGGGAACTTACCGAGGTCTGCGTGCCCGACAGCAAGCTGCGCCAGCTTTCCGGGCAGGTCGAGAAGGTCGCGGGCGACATGGCGATGGCCCTTGGCCCCTTCCACGTTTCAGACGACGTGGAAAAGCGGATCGAGGAAAAGCGCCTCGCGGCCGCCGAGGTGATCGACTGCCTCGAGATCACGTTGCAGAGCCACCGTTTCGGCGCACTGCTGAACGCGCTCTGCGTGGATCAGGACGCGATCGAGGATCGCATTTCGCGGGTGCCCAGCTCGGTCCGCATCAGTTCCGCCGTCTCCGCCAAACCGGCGGCGACGGCGGGCGCGGCCCCCGCGCGCCCCGGCGCCCCGGCACGCCCCGGCCGCCCGGCCCGGCCCGCGCGTCCCGGGCGGCCCGATGCGCCGGCCGCCGCGCAAACCGCCGATCCGGCCACCACCGAGACGGCAGACGCCGCGCCACAGGGCCGGTCGGGCGGTGGGATCCGCACCATGTCCCCAGAGGAGTTCCAGGCCGGTACTGCCGTCGACATCTGGGTGGAACAGCTCAACGACCTGCGCGACGATGCCGAGCGCCTCCGGGCCTTCAACCTCACGCCGGCCGCCGCCAGCGACCTCATCAGCGAAATGATCCACGGGCTGCGCCGCCTCGACGTGATCGGGGACATGCGCGCGCGGCTCAAGGCCATCGACTACGGCATGACGGTTGACAAGCAGGCGCCGCCCGCGGCCATCGTCTGCGCCGAATGCATCAACCGCTTCGTTCACACGCTGGGGGCCGATCGGCTGGCCGAGGGCGACCGCCCTGCGGTGGCCCTGCCCGAAGGCGGCGAGCGCCCCGTTTTCGCCCCCCGCCCCGAGGCCGATAGCGCCATGACGCTGCCCGCCGACCCGCGCCCCTCCGCCGAGGAGACATGGACGGACTGGGTCTATGCGCTTGACACGCTGTTCACCGGCAATGCGCGTGACACCGACGCGGGCGAGATCAACATCGAACAGAACCTCGCGCTCGGGCGCGTGCTCGGCGGTCTCGAAGGCCGCGACGCGTCCACCCCCGACCAAGGTCAGACAGCATGATCCACATTCGCCCCGATCCCGGCCACCCGCATGGCGGCTACGCCGAAATCACCCTTCCCGCCGACAAGGCGCCGGGCGACACCGTCGAGGTTGCGGTGTTCGACAATTACTCCGAACGCTATCTCGGCGATGAGGGGTGGCAGGCCACGCGCGACGCCTTCGGCCCGTACACCGTGCAGCGCGACGGGGCCAACGCGCGGCTGGTGATCGGCCCCGAGATCGTCAACCGGATCGAGGAATATGCCAATGTCCGCCTCGAAGTGGGCGACGCCGCCCAGGACATCGGCTGGCCGGAGGAAATCGTGCCGGCGCCAGGCGCGGCGCGCATCGGCGGCATCCTGTCGGCGCGCGGGCCCGAGCGTGATACGGGGCCGGCCCTCGCCGTGCGTCTTGACGATCCTCAGCCCGAGGACGCCCCCGCCGAGCCCGCGCCGTCCGAACCTGCCAGCACCGAGAACGAGGCCGGCGCCGACTCGGCAGACAGCCCCGGAGCCCCGCGGGAAACGCCTGACGTGACAGCCCCGGCAGGCGGGAATGGCCCGGGCGGCCGCTGGCTCTGGCTGGCCGCGCTGCTGCTCGTCGCGGCGGGCGGCGTGGGGTGGTACCTGATGCAAGACCGGTCCGAACCGACCGCCGAAACCACGCCCCCCGACCCCGAGGAACCCATCCAGACGGCCTCGCCCGAACCCGAGACGGCGCCCGCCCCCTGCAGCCTCGAACTCTTGCAAGCCGTATCCGGCTTTGCCGACCAGGCGGCGGCGCTGCGCGAGTGCGGCGGCGAGGTCAGCCCCGATACCGCGCTCACCATCCTCGAAGGCGCCGCCGCCGACGGGGACGCCGATGCCCTGCTTCTTTTCGGCGAAATCTACGATGCCGACACCACCAGACCCGTGATCGAGGGGACGATCGGCCTGACCTTCAGCGACAACCCGGCCACCGCCGCAGATTACTACAGCCGGGCCGCCGAGGCCGGATCGGCTCAGGCGCACGACCGGCTCAGCACCCTTTGCGAAAGGCTCGAAGGCATGTCCGACACGCTGGCGCGCGGCGCCTTCAACGACCATTGCGGATCATGAGGAGACCCTAGATGCTGCACCGACTGGCCTTCATCCTTGGCGCCGCCCTCTGTGCCGCGCTGATCGCCCCGTCGCCACTGTCCGCGCAGAACGCCCGCCCGCTGCTGGTCGACGGCACGAATACCGTCTACCAGCGCGTGTTGACGCGCCCCTCCACGCCCCTGCACGACGCGCGCGACGGCGCCGAAACAGCCAAGCTGCCCGCTTTTCAGCCGCTTTACGTCTACGGCGACGCTGAAGGGTGGAAACAGGTCGGCCCCTCGCCCACGGCGGGCCCCACCGGCTGGGTACGGTCGGGCGATGTCATGGCGTGGCGGCAGAACATCGTCGGCGCCTTCACCAACGCGGCCGGGCGCCAGCGGCAGTTGCTGTTCGACTCCGAGGAACAGCTGCGCTGGCTGCTCAACCACGAAGCGATGCGGCAGGTGCAGGACCGGCTGCTTGCCGAGGCCGATGCCGGCATCGCCGACGACGCGCGCGGCATCGTCGCCGTCGAGCCCGAGGAATACGTCAACATCCGTGATGAACTTTACGTCATGCCCATTCTCGATTTCGTCGAGGATCTGCACCCCCTCAACTACGAGGAACTGCTGCTGATGCAGGTCGCCTCGGTCCCGCTCGAGGCCGAAAACACGCTCGCCGGCAATGACAGCGGCGACACGGGCGCCTTCGACGTGGGCATCGTCTTCGTGCTGGACACAACCCAGTCGATGGACCCCTATATCGCCCGCACGCAGAAAGTGCTGCAACGCACCGTCCGCCAGATTGCCGGCACGGAAATCGGCAAGCTGGTGAACTTCGGCGCCATCGGCTTCCGCGACAATACCGAGGCCGCGCCGGGGCTGGAATACCGCACGCGCCTGCTGGCCGACATGAAACGCCGCACGGACCAGCAGCCGGTGATCGACGCAATCGGTGGCGCAAGGGTGGCCGTCGTCAATTCCCCCGGTTTCAACGAGGACAGCATCGCCGGGGTGGAGGACGCGATCACCGAGATCGACTGGCAGCAATCGGGCGGCGACGATCCGGTCGACGCGCGCTACGTCATCCTCGTCACCGATGCCGGCCCCAAGGACCCGCGCGACCCGAACGCGCGCTCGCCCATCAGCGTTAACGAGATCCAGGCCGATGCCGAGGGACGCAACATCGTCACCATGACGCTGCACCTGAAAACACCCACCGGTGGCGACGCCAACCATGCCTATGCCGAAGGGCGGTACCGCGCCTTGTCGCGCTTCGCCGGGCGCGAATTCTATTTCCCCATCGAAGGCGGCTCGGAAGAGGCGTTCGAAGGCGTCGCGACCCGCCTCGTGACCGCGATCACCGATCACGTGCGCATGGCCCGTGGCGAGGAAACGCTGCTCGACAAGGAGGAAACCGGCGAGGACCTGTTGCTGCTCGGCCGGGCCATGCGGCTGGCCTATCTGGGCCGCGAAAGCGAGGCTCAGGCGCCCGACGTCTTCCGCGGCTGGGTCAGCGACCGCGCGGTCGAGGCCCCGCGCGAAATGGCGATCGAGCCGCGCCTGCTGATCACCAAGAACGAGATGGCCACCATGGCCGAACTGATCGAGAACCTTGTCCGCATCGGGGAACAGAGCCAGGGCAGCGGCGACGCCATGAGCTTCTTCGAGCAGGTCCGCGGCGTGATCGCCGACATGGCGACCAACCCCGACCGCCGCATCAACGCCGAGGCACGGACCGTCGGCGGCGCGCTCGAATATCTCGACCGCCTCCCCTATCGCAGCCAGCTTCTCCAGATGACCGAGGAAAGGTGGGCACAAAGCGCGATGCTGCGCCGCTCGATCATCGACGGGATGCGCCAAAAGCTTACCCAGTACCGCAAGTGGCTGTTTGATCCCACGGTCTGGACCCCGCTCTACGATGGCGCCCCGGACGGCGAAATGGTCTTTGCCATGCCGTTCGACGTGCTGCCCTGACCGGCCCGGAAGCGCCATGGCCCACCGGCTGCATATCGACGATCTGCGCGTCACGCTGGGCGACGGCGAACGCAGGTTCACACTGTGCACGGGCAACTGGTCCGTCGCGGGGGGCGAGGTGGTCGGGTTCTCCGGTCCCTCCGGCACGGGCAAGACCCTGCTGCTCGAACTTCTCGGGCTTTTGCGCGCCCCCGACAGCGGCGGCTACCGCGCCGAGGGCACGGCCACCCACGACTTTGCCGCGCATTGGCGATCCCGCCGCGCGCTCGCGCTCTGCGCGGCGGCGCGGGGCGGCTTCTTCGGGTTCGTGCCACAGGCCGGCGGGCTGCTGCCCTTCCTGACGGTGGCGCAGAACGTGGCCATCACCCAGCAGATCGCCCGCCGCCCCGATCCGGGCTGGCGGGACGGCCTGCTTGAGCGTCTGGGGCTGTCGGCCGTGGCGCAGCTGCGTCCCGGGGCGCTGTCCATCGGGCAACGACAACGCGTCGCCATCGCCCGGGCACTCGCCCATCGCCCCTTCTGTGTCATCGCCGACGAACCCACCGCCGCGCTCGACCCCGAGAACGCGCACGCGGCGCTGTCGTTGCTGATCGGGGCGGCCCGTGCCGGCGGGGCCGCCACGCTGCTTTCCAGCCACGACGCACCGGCGCTGGCGCAGTTTCCGATGCGGCGCATGATGCTCACGGCGGCGGCCGACCCGCAGGCACCCGGCCACGTCATCAGCACCCTGAGCGAAGCCGCGCCCACCACGGCGGAGGCATCGTGATGCCGCTCGTCCTCCGCCTTGCCCTGCGCGACCTGCTCTTTCACAAGACGCACCTCGTGTGCAATGTCGCGGTGCTGGCGGGCGTGCTCGTGCCGCTCATGGTGCTGTTCGGGGTCAAGAACGGGGTCTACAACGCGCTGGTCGGCGAGTTGCTGTCGAACCCCCGGATGCTGCAGATCGACACCTCGGGCAACGCCAGCTTCACCAAGGCGGACGCCGAAATCGTGCGGGGTTGGCCCGATACCGGTTTCGTCACGCTGAAAACCCGCAGCCAGTTCGATTTCGTCAACGTCCGCAAGCAGGGCGCGCGCGGCCTGCGCGACGCGGTGCTCATCCCCAGCGGCACCGGCGACCCGACGCTGCCCGACGGGCTGGCGTTGGCGCGCGGGCAGGCCGTTGTGAGCGCGCGCCTCGCCGCCCAGCTCGATATCGTGGCGGGCGACGACATCGCCATCTTCACGCAGGCCGAGGACCGCCCCCGGCAGTTGCGCCTGCCGCTCAGGGTCGCCGCCGTGCTGCCGCCCGGGCGCGGCGCGGGCCGCGCCGTGCTGACCGATATCGCCGTGCTCGACCTCGTCGAGGCGTTCTACGACGCCTACGCCCTGCCCGACCACGGAATCACGCAGGGCAAACCGCTGGACCGGCGCGAACCCGACTTCGAAGGAATGCGGATCTACGCCGTCTCGCTCGACCGGCTGGCCGCGCTGCAAAACCGGGTCGAATCGCATTTCGGCATCTCGACGGAGGCGCGCACCGCACGCGTGCAGAACGTGCTGCGGCTGGGTCGCAACCTCGATCTCGCGCTGCTTCTCACCGCCGCCGTGGCCTCGATCGGGCTGGCGGCTGCGCTGATCTTCGGCTTCTGGGGCGAGGTTGCGCGCAAACGCCAGACGCTCGCCTCGCTGGCGCTGATGGGGCTGGGCGGCAACCGGCTGTGGATATTCCCGGTCTTTCAGGCGCTGATGTCAGCCGTCGTGGCTCTGGCTGTTTCCTTCGCACTGCTTCATCTCGCGGCGCTGGCGGCCGAATCGATGTTCGACAGCGGGCTGGCCGACGCGGGCGGGCTGGTGCGCATCACCGGCGCGCAGGCCGGGCTGATCGCGCTGGCCGTGACGGGCTTCGTGATGATCTCCTCGCTGCTGGCCGCGCGCGCCGCGCTGAGGACCGAACCGGCGGCGATACTGCGCGAGGGGGTAACATGATGACCGGGTTCCGCACCTTTCTGCTGGCCTGCGCGACGTCTGCGGCGTTGCTGCTGCCGTCGCTTTCCGGTGCGCAACAGGCCGGCGCCCCGCCCGCGTGGGATGACGAGCTGATCGACCCGGCCGGCGGGGCCGACCTGGTCCTGCCGCTTCCCTGCGGGGGCGGCATGGCGTTCCAGCGCATCTCCGTCCCGGTCGAGGCCGACGACCCGATCGCCGACCGTGGCTTTCGCATGGGCCAGTCCGGCGAAAGCACCGGATTTTCCGATTACCTCAGGCCCGCCTTCCTGCGCGGCGCCTTCACCGATGACGAAGGCACCGGATCGGGCGGCAGCCATTATTACATCGCCCGGTACGAGATGAACGCCGCGCAGTACCGCGCCCTTGCCGGCGATTGCGCCGCCCCCTTCACCCGCCGTGACCGCTTCGCGCAGGGCGGGCTCAGCTGGTTCGAGGCGGTGGACCTGTCACGCCGCATGACCGAATGGCTGATGGCCAACGCGCCCGACGCCCTGCCCAGCCAGAACGGGCGCACGGGTTTCGTGCGCCTGCCCACCGAACCCGAATGGGAATACGCCACGCGCGGCGGGGCCCGGATCGACCCCACGCTGTTCCCCGGCCGCCGTTTCTTCGACGCGGGCAAGCTCACCGATTACGCCCATGTCCAGAAAGCCGGCCAAAGCCGGGGGCGGCTGCGGCCGGTCGGCCTGCTTGAGCCCAATCCCGCCGGGCTGTTCGACATCTACGGCAATGCCGAGGAACTGATGCTGGAACCCTTCCGACTCAACGCGGTGGGCCGCGCGCACGGGCAGGTGGGCGGCATGGTCACGCGTGGCGGGTCCATCGACACGCAACCGGCGGGGGTCTATACCGCGCAGCGTCGCGAATATCCGATGTTCAGCACCCGCGACGGTCAGGCGCTCGACAGCACCTTTTTCGGGGCGCGTTTCGTGATCGGCGCGCATGTTGTCTCCGACGCGGCCTATGACACCATCCGGCAGGAGTGGCGCGACCGCGTTGACAGCGAAACGCGACAGTCCGAGGCCGAGCCGCAGGGCTTGCTCGCCGGCCTTATCGAGGACGAGATCGACCCCCGGCGCAAGCAGGCCCTGAGCGACCTGCAACTCGAATTCCGCCGCGCGCGGGAAGCCGCCGCCAACTCCCTGCGGCAGGCCGCGCGGTCCACGCTCATCAGCGGCGCCGCCTTCGTCGAGACCCTGATCGAGGACAGCCGCGCCATCCGCCAGATCGAGCTGCGGATCCGCACCCTGCGCGACCAGATCGGCATCGCGGCGGGCAGCCAGAAAAAACAGCTCCTCGCCGCGTTCCGCAACAACATCGACCAGATAACCACCCTGCGCGAGGGTCGGCGTACGTACCTGCTATCCTACCGCGCCGCGCTGGAAACCCTGTCGCAGGACGTGCCGCCGGCCAATCTGGACCGCGCCTACCAGACTCTCACGCAGGGCCTCGTGGCGGCCGAACAGGTGGACATGCTGGAAATGCTGCGGCTCTTCTGGGCCGATCTGGAAACCTACCGCGACATGCCGGACATGAGCGCGCCGGACCTTCTGACCCTCGCCATCGGGCGCTGACACGGCCAGTCAGCAACATCCGGCCACAGGGTGGCGAACTCGTAGGTCACGGCATGCGATCCGCCGCCGTCCACCCCGTCGAGAATCCGCGCAAGAACGCGGCGATCGGTCGAGTTGGCCTTGGCCTCCGACACGCTCGCGCTCCACCACAACAGCCGCGTGGGCTCGGCCTGCGCACCTTCGGGCATGACGGTTACCATCAGCCCGGCCACCAGGCCGACGACGGCTGAACCGCCCGCCCGCAGACACGCCCGCAAGGCGCCCGTCATTCCACCACGCTCTTGCGGGTGGGCATCGGCGGGCCCTCGGGCTCGGGCGCCGTGTCGCTGTCAATGGCCGTGCGCCTGTCGCCCGGCGGGAAACTGGCCGAGATATACGGGCGCTTCTGGCGGCCGCCGGGCTTGTCCGATGTTTCCACCAGCGCGTGAAGCGTCACAGCGTTGCCCATGAAATCGCGATAGGTGCCCACCGGCGCCTCCGCCTGGCTGGGGACCGATTCCCAATGCCGCAGGATGTCGATCGGCCTTGCACTCTCGACCTGCCGCAACAGCACGTCGCCCACGAAATCACCGTCGCGCGACGGGTTGGTGCGGCCGCTGAAGGCCACGCCGGGCAGCAGCGCGTCCACGATCCGGTTCGCCCCGGCCTGGTACTCATCGTGATCGGTGCCCACCAGCAGGCCCCCACCCTGTTCCTTGAGCGCCATCACCTGGTTCACCAGCAATGCCCCGGCCGCGCCGTTCGGGCCGGGAAACCGCGTTTCGGGCGTGGTGCGCGTGCTGCGTATCCACAGCGTGCCGTCCAGTATCAACGCGCGCTTGCCCCCGCGGTAGAACGCCCTGACAGCCGCCATGTCGCCCGCGCCGAAGGGCACGGTCTTGCTGGTGACGTCGAGCACGACGATGTCATAGCCCTGCCCGTCCATCTGCATGGCAAGCGCGCCCTGCCGGCGCGAATGCCGGAACGTCACGTCGAACACGCCGCCGCCGCCATACCCGTCAAGGAAACGCGCCATCTTCTCGCGGTCGGCGGCGTTCGTCGCGTTCGGATAGGGCGGGGAGCCGTCCCACCACAACACGCGCGCCGCCTCCGCGCCCGCGGCCCCGGCAACAGCCATCCACAGGGCCGCCCCTGCCATGAAACGTTGTACCACCCTGCGCATCACGTCACCCGCTGCCGATTTCCGATCAAGCCTATCCCGACCCGCCCGCGAAATCCAACGCCTTGGCGGTGGAAAAATTGAACGCGGCGGCCCGATCGGGTTAAGCTCCGACTCGGCCCCGACCGGGGGCAGGCAAAAGGGCGCGGCCATGTCTCATCTCGTCAGGGTTTTCGTCATCGCGGGGGCGGTCGGGCTGCTGTGCCTGACCGCGGCGGCGGGCTATGCGGCGCTCAGGGCCTGCGCGCTCGACGTGGCGTGGCTGTCGCAGCTCGACGGCTGTCCCGCCCCGGCCGAAAAGGAAAGGCGCGAACGGCTGGACAGGCTGGCCGCCGACCGCGCCGTGCTGGAACAACGGATCGACCGGGCCGAGGCGCGGCTCGCCGCGCGCCAATGCACCGCCGTCCTGCCCGATCCGGACACGCCCCTGCCCGACCGCGCATGGCGGCAGGGCGATCTGGAAACGCTTTACGGGTGCTGGTCGCTCGGCAGCAACTACCGGACACGCGACGTGGACACCGGCAAGATCGTGTCCTACCCGGACTGGCACATGTGTTTCAACGCGCGCGGCGAGGGCCGGCAGGTGATGCGCGGCGATGACGGCTCGGTCTGCGAGGGGCCGGTGCAGGCCCGCATTGACAACCGGAACCGCCTGATCCTCGGCGAGGGCGGCAACCTGTCCTGTGACGATGGCGGCTATATCCACCGCCGCGATATCGCCTGCGCACGCGGCGGCGATGCCGGCGCCGTGACCTGCGAGACCCTGCAGCCCGAAACCAACGGCCAAGCCAGCGTGCCGCTCACCCGCCTGCGCTGATCGGCCCGCGGGCCGCTGGACAATCCGGGCAATACCGGCTCACCTGACCCGGACAGGAAAAACCGCCGCGGCCCCGCCCGGCCCCACACAGGAGAGCGCGCATGTCAAACGCCAGCAGATACGGCATCCTTTTCGACCCCTTGAAAATCGGCCCGGTCACCGCGCCGAACCGGTTCTACCAGGTGCCCCACTGCAACGGCATGGGCCACGGCCACCCCCGCGCCGAGGCCGCTAACCGCGGCATGAAGGCGGCGGGCGGCTGGGGCACGGTCTGCACGCAGGAAACCGAGATCCACCCGACATCCGATCTGTCCCCATCCGCCGAGCAGCGCATCTGGGACGACCGCGACATCCCCGCGCTGCGCCTGATGACGGACGCCGTGCACGAACACGGCGCACTGGCCGGGATCGAACTGGCGCATAACGGCCACCACGCCCAGAACCTCACCAGCCGCGCGCCCGCGCTCGCACCGATGGACATGGCGCTGCACCTTGGCTACCCCAAGCAGGCCCGCGGCATGGACAAGTCCGACATCGCCGCCCTGCGCCGCTGGCACCGCGCCGCCGCCCGGCGCGCTCGGCAGGCCGGGTTCGACATCGTCTATGTCTATGCCGGCCACCACATGACCCTGCCGCACCAGTTCCTGCTGCCGCACTACAACGACCGCGCCGACGAATACGGCGGCAGCCTGGGCAATCGCCTGCGCCTCACCCGCGAACTGCTCGAGGACACTCTGGAGGAACTGCACGGCGAATGTGCCGTGGCCTTCCGCTTCGCCGTGGACGAAATGGCCGGCCCCGACGGGATGCAGGCCGCCGAGGAAGGCCGCGCCGTGGTCGAGATGCTGGCCGAGATGCCCGACCTGTGGGACGTGAACGTCGCCGGCTGGGAAAACGACAGCCTCACCACCCGGTTCGAACCGAATGACGGCTACCAGGTTCCCTATATCGATTTCGTCAAGCAGGTGACGTCGAAACCCGTGGTCGGGACCGGCCGGCTCACCTCGCCCGACATGATGGTCGGGCTGATCCGCAAGGGCACGCTCGACCTGATCGGTGCGGCGCGCCCGTCGATATCCGACCCTTTCCTGCCCGCCAAGATACGCGAAGGCCGAATCGAGGACATCCGCGAATGCATCGGCTGCAACGTCTGCGTCTCGGCGGACAATCTCTGCGTGCCGATCCGCTGCACCCAGAACCCCACGCAGGGCGAGGAATGGCGCCGCGGCTGGCACCCCGAGGTGATCACGCCCCGGGCCACCGAGGAGGCCGCGCTGGTGATCGGCGCCGGGCCGGCTGGGCTGGAATGCGCGATGCAACTGGCACGCCGCGGCTATCACGTGACGCTGGCCGAGGCCGGCGAGGCGCCCGGCGGCCGCGTGGCACGCGAATCCGCCCTGCCGGGTCTTGGCGCATGGGGCCGCGTGGCCGATCATCGCCTGCACGACCTGCACCGTCGCCCGAATGTCGACATGTTCCTGCAAAGCCCGCTGGACGCGGCGCAGGTGGCCGAACTGGGTATTCCCAATGTTTTCCTCGCGACCGGCAGCACGTGGCGGCGCGACGGGCGCGGCCGCACGGCCCCGCGCGGTATGCCCATTGCCGACGGGGCGCGGGTGCTCACCCCCGACGATATCATGGCCGGGGACGTGCCCGGCGGCAGCACGCTTGTCTTCGATGACGACCAGGGCTACCTCGCCGCCGTGCTGGCCGAGAAACTCGCAGCGGCGGGCGGCACGGTCAGCTACGCCACCCCGGCGCCCATCGTCTCGGCCTTCACGGACCACACGCTGGAACAGTCACGCGTCCATGCCCGGCTGGCGGGGTCGGGCGTGGCCATCACGACGGCCCATGCCCTGACCGCCGTCGGGGCCGGCACGGCCCGGCTGGCCTGCATGCACACGGGCACGGCGCGCGACTTGGCCTGTGATCAGGTGCTGCTGGTGACCGAACGCGCGCCGGAAACGGCGCTTCACGCCGATCTCGTCGCCTCGGCCACCGGCTTCCGCCACCTCGAAATCATCGGCGACGCGGCGATGCCCGGCCTGATTGCCGACGCGGTGTGGTCCGGCCACATGGCGGCGCGCAATTTCGAACGCCCCGCCGAGGCGGTCGAGGCCGACTGGTTCCGGCGTGAAATGGTCGATCTCGGGGGCTGAGGCCGTCGCGGCACAATGCTGATTGGCCTGCACTGCGCCGCCGGCCCGCCCCGGCCGGCGGCAGGAATTTGCCACGTTTGTTTTATTTATTGATAATTTTTGAAACATTTGTTTTAATACCCGCAACCACGCGGGGAGCGGGACATGAAACGCCCTTTCATCATGGTGGCGCCCAACGGCGCCCGGCGCGGCAAGGCCGACCACCCGGCCCTGCCCGTCAGCACCGACGAGCTTGTCCAAACGGCGGCTGCCTGTCACGACGCCGGCGCGCAGGGGTTTCACCTTCATGTGCGCGACGATGACGGACAACATTCGCTTGATCCGGGGCGGTACCGCGAAACGCTTGACGAACTGGCGCGCGCCGTGCCCGACCTGCGCCTGCAAATCACCACCGAATCGGGCGGCCGCTTCGACGTGGCGACCCAACTCGCGACGCTGCGCGCGGTCCGGCCCGGCTGGGCCTCCGTCGCCGCGCGGGAAATCGCGCGCGATCCCGACCTTGCCGACGCGGCCTACGGTACCTGCGCCGAGCAGCGTACCGAGGTCCAGCACATCGTCTACGAACCCGCCGACCTGGCTCTGCTGGCGCATTGGCGCGCGCGCGGCGTCGTGCGCGAGGACCAGACATCGGTGATTTTCGTTCTGGGCCGCTACAGCCCGCCGCGCCCAGCCCGGCCGAGCGATCTGGCAGCCTTCGGGCCCGTGCCGTCATGGGCCGGGCCGTGGATGCTCTGCGCTTTCGGCCCGCGCGAACATGACTGCCTGATCGCCGCGGCCCGCGCGGGCGGCGACCTGCGCGTCGGGTTCGAGAACAGCCTTCAAGACGGGCAAAAGTCCCCGCACAAGGACAACGCCGCCTCGGTCGCGGCGCTTGTCGATCGACTGGAAAGGATCACGGCATGAGCCATGTTTTTCCCCGCAACTGCGCCGCCCACCTGCCGACCGCGGTCGGCGGCGACGGCTGCTACCTGATCGACAGCACCGGCAAACGGTATTTCGACGGCTCCGGCGGCGCCGCCGTGTCCTGCCTCGGCCATTCCAATGCGCGCGTCACGCAGGCCATCAAGGATCAGCTCGACCGGGTCGCCTTCGCGCATACCGGCTTCTTCACCTCCGAACCGGCCGAGTCGCTGGCCGACCTGCTGATTTCGCAGGCGCCGGGCGATCTGGACCGCGTCTATTTCGTCTCCGGCGGGTCCGAGGCCACCGAGGCCGCGATCAAGCTGGCGCGCCAGTACTTCACCGACCGCGGCGAACCGCAGCGCCGCCACCTCGTCGCCCGGCGGCAAAGCTACCACGGAAACACGCTGGGCGCGTTGGCCGCCGGGGGCAACGAATGGCGCCGCCGCCAGTTCGACCCGCTGCTGATCGGGGTCAGCCACATCGCGCCATGCTATGCCTACGCCGACCGTCACGCGGACGAGACGCCCGACGCGTATGGCGCGCGCGTCGCGCAGGAACTCGAGGATGAGATCCTGCGCCTCGGGCCCGACACCGTGATGGCCTTCATGGCAGAAACCGTCTCGGGCGCGACACTGGGCGCGGTACCGCCGGTGCCGGGCTATTTCACGCGTATCCGCGAGATCTGCGACAAGTACGGCGTGCTGCTGATCCTTGACGAGGTCATGTGCGGCATGGGTCGGACCGGCCACCTTTTCGCCTGCGAGGCCGAGGGCATCGCGCCCGACATCCTGTGCATCGCCAAGGGGCTCGG
Source organism: Roseovarius sp. (assembly GCA_031580875.1). GTDB lineage: Bacteria > Pseudomonadota > Alphaproteobacteria > Rhodobacterales > Rhodobacteraceae > Roseovarius. The sequence goes on along the minus strand of JAVLCJ010000007.1, from coordinate 36,215 downwards.
CGCCGGGTATCAACCGCTCGGCGCGATGCTGTGCACCGGCGGCATCCACGACACCATCGCCGGCGGCACCGGGTTTTTCCAGCACGGCCACACCTATGTGGGCCACCCCACCGCCGCCGCGGCGGGCCTTGCCGTTGTCCACGAAATACGCGACCGCGATCTGGTCGCGCAGGTCCGCGCACGCGGCGATTTCCTGGAACGGGAACTGACCCGCCGCTTCGGCGGGCACCCGCATGTTGGCGATATCCGCGGCCGGGGCCTGTTCCGCGGGATGGAATTCGTCACCGACCGCGGCAGCAAGGCCCCGTTCGACCCGCGGCTCGGGCTGGCCGGCAAGCTCAAGAGAGCGGCCTTCGCCGAGGGGCTGATCTGCTATCCCATGCCCGGCACGCGCGACGGCCGCCATGGCGATCACGTGCTGCTCGCCCCGCCGTTCATCGCCACCGAGGACGAACTTTCGGACGCGCTCGATGCGCTGGAAAAAGCGGTCAGCGCCACGATCGGCCAACAGGTCGCTTGACCGCGCGGCCCCCGCGGTGGCTTGTCTTTTCCGAACTTATCTGGAAATATTCAGTTAACAGAATGTCTGGGAGGATATCATGACCACACGCCGAAACGTCCTGATGGGGCTGGCGGCCATGCCGCTGGCCCACCGCGCATGGGCCGCGCAGACGGTGACGCTGGGCGCCCGCACCGTCACGACACTGTCGGACGGAAACCTGACCCTGCCCGCCGATTTCCTTTTCGGCGGCCTGCCCGAGGCGGAACTATCCGAGATACTCGCGCGACACGGCATCCCGCAGGATCAGGTCGAACCACCCTGCAACGTCACGCTGATGCGGCACGGGGACCGGATCGTGCTGTTCGACGCCGGGTCCGGGCCGGCCTTCATGCAAAGCGCCGGGCGCCTGCCCGGCGCGCTCGAGGCCGCCGGGCTGGCCCCCGGTGACGTCACCGACGTGATCTTCACGCACGGGCATCCCGATCACCTCTGGGGCGTGCTGGACGATTTCGACGAGCCGCTTTTCTACAACGCGACCAATCATTTCGGCCGGACGGAATGGGATTACTGGCGCGATCCCGACACCGTGGACACGATCGGGGAGGCGCGCGCGGCCTTCGCCGTGGGCGCGCAGCGCCGCATGGACGCCATCGAGGCAGCCTGCGAATTCTTCGATGCGGGCGACGAGGTGCTGCCGGGCGTCATGGCCCATGCCAGCTTCGGGCACACGCCCGGCCACATGTCCTACGAGATCCGCGACGGGTCCGAGTCGCTCATGGTGGTTGGCGACGCGATCGTGAACGGGCACGTGGCCTTCGAACGCCCCGAGTGGCCCAGCGGCTCCGATCAGGATCAGGACATGGGCATCAAGACCCGGCAGCGCCTGCTCGATCAGCTCGCCACCGACCGGATGCGCATGATCGGCTTTCACCTGCCCGGCGGCGGGATCGGCCGCGTCGAACGCGCGGACGGCGCCTATCGCTTCGTGACGGAGGGCTGAACCGTGAAACCGCTTGCATTCCTGACCGCACTGCTTGTCGCCGCGCCGGCGCTGGCATCCGAGGACATCGCCGACAAGTATCCCGGTTCCCTGCTTTACGATGAGCCGGTCGAGGTGATCCCGCATGTCTGGTCGGCCATCGGCGCCACGGCCCCGCCCACCTATGAAAACGCGGGCCACAACAACAACCTCAGCTTCATCGTCACCGGCGACGGGGTCGTGGTGGTCAACGGTGGCGCCTCCTACGGGCTGGCCAAGGCGCTGCACGCCGAGATCCGCCAGATCACCGACCAGCCCGTGAAACTGGTCTTCAACGAGAACGGGCAAGGCCACGCCATGCTCGGCAATTCCTACTGGGCCGAACAGGACGTGCCGATCGTCGCCCACGAGGACGCGGCCCACGAGATCGCGGAATACGGCGGCTCCGCCCTGCAGGCGGCCCAGCGTGTCACCAAGGACCGCGCCGACAAGACCACCGTCGTCGCCCCGACCGAAACCTTCGCGGAGGACTACGTCGTCGAGATGGGCGAATTCCGGATCGAGGCGCGCTATCTCGGGCCGGCGCACAGCCCCGGTGACATCGTGGTCTGGCTGCCCGATCAAAGCCTCGTCATCTCGGGCGACATGGCCTTTCACGAACGCCTGCTGCCGATATTCCAGCACACCTACACGGCCGACTGGCTGGACACGTGGGAGTCAGAGTTCGAACCGCTGGAAGCCACCTACGTGATTCCCGGCCACGGCCACCCGACCAACATGGCGCAGGTCCGCCGCTATACCAGGGATTACCTCGTTTACCTGCGCGGCAAGATCGGCGCGCATCTGGATTCGGGCGGCGACCTCAGCGATGCCTATTACGTCGACCAGTCGCCCTACGCCCATCTCGACACGTTCGAGGAACTCGCGACCAAGAACGCCGGCCGCGTCTATGAACAGATGGAATGGGAATAAGCCCAACGAGGGCCCGCGTCTGACCGGCCATCCCGGCCCGGTATCCGCAACGGGATGCCGGGCCTTGGTTTGTCCGCTCTGGACCGCGGCCCGGCCGGAACGTACCCAACGCCGACGCGAGACGGACACGGAAAATCGCGGTCGTGCCGTTGTTATTCGGCCGGCTGGCCCCGTGCCACCGTCATGCCCATCCGTTGCAGGGTGACATGCGTCGCCATCGCGCCCAGCCACATGCAGAACACCGCGACCCAGGCCGTCACGGCGAAAACGGCGCCGCCCGACATGCCCGCGCCCACCGCGCAGCCCCCCGCCAGCATCGCGCCGAAGCCCATCAGCACAGCGCCGACAAGGTAGCGTTCCATCGGTGTATCGGTGCCAAAGCGCTGAACGCTGAATTCCCGGCTCAGGATCGCGGCCAGCGCGGACCCCGCGAACACCCCCGGCACCAACCCGACGCCGAACCCCGGCGGCAGCGTGGTCGAATTCACCAAGCCCATCAGCGTATCCGTCGATGGCCCCGTAAAGGTGACCGACGAAACCGGGATGATCTCGAAGGAGACGATGGAGACCGAATAGGTCGCGACCCAGCCAAGCGCGACCGCCAGCCCCACGAAGGCCGCGGCGACCGACCGGCTCAGCCCGGTGCGCCGCCGCCACGCGAGGATGACCGAAAGCACCAGCGCCACCGCCGCCAGTACCGCCGCCGCCCCGTGGCCGAGGCCCAGATGCGCCAGAAGGTCGCGCGCGCGGCCGCCCGGGATCAGCCACAGCGACGCGATATTCTCGCGCAGCGGCGCCAGCGCGCCGCGCAGCGCCGATTGCGCCACCAATGTCAGTACCAGCCCCGTCACGATGGCGCGCAAGTTGCCCGTGGCTGACAAGACCAGCAGGCGGCTGGCACATCCCCGCGCAAGGATCATCCCGCAACCGAAGAGCAGCCCACCGACGATGGCCCCAGACAGGCTGCCCGGCGATGCCAGTTGCCGTGATTGCGAAACGTCAAGCCAGCCCGCCACAATCGCCCCCTGCACCGCCAGAACGGCCGAGCAGAACGCGATGAGCCAGATGGACAGGCGCGCGCCGATCACGCCTTGCGACACCTCCACCGAGGCTGCCCGCAGGCAGAACCGTGAATGCTGCGCCGCCGCGCCGAATATCAGCCCGACAAGCGCGCCCGCCATCATCAGCACGGCGCCGTCGCCGTAGCGGTCCAGAAGAATCTCGATCATCGCCCTCACCTTTCGTGCGGCACGCTAGCCATGCCGGCCCACGGCCGCCTTGACATGCCTCAAGAAACAGGGCGGACGAGCGTTTATTGCAGGGCGTCCTGCACGATACCTTCAAGCAGGGCCTGCACTTCCTGCATCGACCCCTCGGGCATGTCGCGGTGCCCGATACGCACCTCGCCATCCTTGTCGGTCACGAAGATGCCGTAAGGACAATGCGCGATGTTCATCGGGTCGGCTTCCATCACCGAGCGCGAGACCTGCGCCGAACAGAAAAGGAAGATGTCGGCCGCGTCGTAAATCTCCACATCGCTGCCCACATCCGCCGCGGTGCGGTTGAGCATCTCGCCCACGTGGCTCGTGTAATCGATCACCAGTCCACGCCCTATGATCGCGTTCTCGACGGCGAACGTGGCGTCGTCGAACGACCCGTCAAAGACATGCGTGCTCGCCTCCTGCGCGGGCGCGGCCGTCGCCGCGAATGCCGCCGTCACCACTGAAATCAGGATCTTCTTCATTGCAAAGCCTCCTCTTGCATCGGCCTACCGGGAAAATGCGCGGCGCGGGGGCCCGCCGGGCGCCCGCGCCGGGACGGGCTCAGCCGAACATGTCCGACGTGATCCCGCTGTACCAGCCCTCCGATTCCTCGTAGGTCGCCTTGCGGGTGGCCGCGTCCTCCCCGGTCTGGGAAATGAAACCGTCAACCTTGGCGATCTTTTCCTCGGTCGCCTCGTAGGTCGCGCCGACCTTGACCCCGTCGTCGGTGTCGATGAGCGACCAGCACGTATTCGAGAACTTGGGCGGAAACACCCGCGAGCCGGTCAACGCCCCGCGCACGGCCATGGCGCAGACCTTGGCCTGGCTGTTCGCGGCGAAGCCCGATTTCGGCATGTCGCCCTGCGCCGCCGCATCGCCCAGCACGTGCACGTCCGCATCGGCCTTGCTGCTCAGGTCCTCGGCGTTGACCGGCACCCAGCGGCCGTCCGTCACGCCCGCGATCCCGGCGATGCGCCCTGCCTTCTGCGCGGGGATGACGTTGCACACGTCAACCTTCTCGACGATGCCGTCGATGTCCATGGTCATCTCTGCGGGGTTCACGCTGGTGTTGCCGCCCCCGAAATCCGGCCCGATCCGCTCGATCATGCCGCCATAATGGTTGCGCCAGCCTTCCTCGAACAACGCCTGCTTGGAAAATTTCCGCTTGGGGTCGGCCACCAGTATCTTGGCCGTCGGGTTCATCTCGCTCAGGGCGTGTGCCACCATCGAGACGCGTTCGTAAGGCCCGGGCGGGCAGCGATACGGGTTCGGCGGCGCCACCATGGCAAATGTACCCCCTTCGGGCATGGCCATGACCTGCGCCTTCAGCAGTTCCGACTGCGAGCCCGCCTTGTAGGCATGGGGCATCGCGTTCTGCGCCGACAGGTCCCAGCCGGGCACGGACTCTTCCACGAAGTCGATACCCGGGCTCAGGATCAGCTTGTCATAGCCCAGCATGTTGCCACCGGCCAGCCTGACGGTCTTGGCGTCCCGGTCCACGTCCACCGCCCAGTCATGCACGACGTTGATGCCGTATTTCGCGGCCAGCGTGCCATAGGTATGGCCGATATCCTCGATGTCCTTGAAGCCGCCGATATAGAGATTGGAGAAAAAGCAGGTGTAATAGGAGCGCGACGGCTCCACCAACGTCACGTCGATGGCGCCGTCGCTGTCCTTGGCGATATAGCGCGCGGCGGTGGCCCCGCCGGCCCCGCCGCCAACCACGACGACGCGCGGCCGCCCCGCGCCCTGCGCCATGACATGCGGCGCGGAAATGGTGGCCGCCGCCGCGGCGCCGGTTCCGATAAAGGCCCGTCTGTTGAGTTTCATGTGATCTCCTCCCCTTGTGCCCCGGTCATTCGAGGTCTTTGAAATAGGCCGCGAGCGCCGCGATCTCCTCGTTCGACAGGCGCCCCGCCATCATCTGCATGACCGGATGCGGCCGCAGCTTTTCCTTGTAGGCGTGCATGGCCACGACGAAATCCTCCTCGGGCCAGCGGGTGATCGACGGGATCCCGTCGGCGCTGCCGTCCTGCCGATGGCAGGTCAGGCACTCGGTGGCGAGGTACTCGCCGTAGTCCGGGTCGCCCTCAAGCGCCAGTATCTCGGGCGAAACGTCATGATCGGTGGCGCGCGCCGTCGGCGCGGCCTCGGGGATGTTGGCGGGATCGTCCGAAAAGGTCCGAAGGTAGGCCAGCAGGTCGGCGCGCTCCTGCGCGTCCGCAAGACCCTGGAAACTCATGCGCGTCCGCGAAACCAGCGCGGCCGGGTTCTCGATGTAGGCGTCAAGGGTTTCCAAGGTCCAGACCAGACCGTCGACGCCTGCCCGCTCCATTGACGCGGAATAGGGGAAATCCGGGTGCGCGGCGGCCTTACGGCCGAAGATGCCGTTCAGATGCGGGCCGATCCCGTCCTCGGCGCCCTTGCCGACCTCGTGGCACCCGCTGCACAATCCGAAGATCTCCGCGCCGGCCTCGGCATCGCCGATCAGCTCGGCCCGGGCCGTTCCCGCCGCGACCGTCGCGGCGAGAACCAGTGTTGCCGTCAGCCCGGCTGACACGACCTCACCCGTCGAAGGTCGAGAGATAGGCGGCGATCGCCTTGCCATCTTCTTCGTTCCTGAGACCGGCATAGCCCATCTTGGTTCCCTTGATGTAGCCGCGCGGGTCTTCGAGGAACGCAATAAGCGTCTCATCGGTCCAGACAAGCCCTTCCTCCGCCTTGGCCATCAGGCCCTTTGAATAGCGGAACCCGTCAACCGTACCGGCCTCGCGGCCCATCACGCCGTTCAGGTGCGGGCCGACACGATTCTTGGCGCCGTCCCCTACCATATGACACGCCTTGCATTGGCGATAGGCTTTTTCACCGGCCGCCACAAGTTCGGGATCGGGCGCCGATACCTCGGCGGCCGCCTCGGTCGTTTCCGGCGCGTCGTCGGCGGGCTCGGCCGCGGCCTCTTCCGCGTCGTTCTCGTCCTCGGGCGTCACGTCCAGCACGCTGGCGCGCATCGTGATCTCGACCTCGTCCTTGCAGTTCTCCATGCAAGGCTCTTCCTGCCAGAAATGCGCCTCGACCTGCTCGCGATCATCCACGATGAAGCCGTCGGCGTTGGGCATCTCGACATCCGTGAAGTTCTCGTCGCTCAGAACGAAATCATCCTCCACGATGTAGTTGGAATACAGGATGTAGGCCGTGATCGCGTACACCTCGTCGGGGCCGAGGCTCTGTGCGTTACCGTAGGGCATCGACCGATGCACGTAATCCCACACCGTCGACAGGTAAGGCCAGTAGGATCCGACGGTCTTGACCGGGTCCTCGTCCGCCAGCGTATCCTCGCCCCCTGCCAGGGGGGGCCAGTTGCCGACGCCCTCGGCGAAATCGCCGTGGCACACCGCGCAGTTGTCGACGAACAGCTGCTCGCCGGTCCAGACATCGCCGGACCCTTCCGGCAACCCGCTGCCGTCGGGGCTGACATCGACGTCCCACGCCGCGATCTCCTCGGGCAGCGCCGCGCGTCCGAGGCCCAACTGCTCGGCAAGGGCGGGCGCGGCCATGACGCTCAGCGCGCCGACAAGGGCCGTTGATTTAAGAAACTTCGACATTTTCAGCCTCCCCATCCGGGTTCACCCACCATGTCTGGATACAGTTGTTGTGATAGATCGAATTCTCGCCACGCACGTCGCGCAGTTCTTCCTTGGTCGGCTGGACATAGCCTGTTTCGTCCATGGCCCGGCTCTGCAACAGCATCTCCCCGCCGTCCCACTCGGTATCGAGGTAGAACCGCGTCAGCGCCTTCGTCTCGCCCGGCTTGGCAAGGCGCGCGGTCTCCCACGTCTTGCCGCCGTCCTTGGACACGTCAACGCGGGTGATGGCGCCGCGGCCCGACCATGCCAGCCCGGCGATGACCAGCGGCCCCGGGCCATGCCCGATGGGCGATTGCGGGCTGGGCGACGTGACGACGGACTTGGCGTCCATTTCCCAAGTCCACTTGCGGCTCGTGCCGTCGGCCAGCGTGTCGGTGTATTTCGACGTCTCCTCGCGGCTTTCGACGGGGCCGTCCGTCACCTCGACGCGGCGCAGCCACTTGACCCACATGTTGCCTTCCCAGCCGGGCACGACAAGCCGCACAGGATAGCCGTGTTCCTTGCGCAGCGCCTCGCCATTGGCCTTGAAGGCTACCAGAACATCGTCCAGCGCCTTGTCCATCGGGATCGACCGCCCGTTCGAGGACGCGTCGGCGCCCTCCACGTAAATCCACTTGTCTGCCAGGTCGCCCGCCGCGTCCAGCCCGGCTTCTTCCAGCAGGGTGCGCAGCGACACGCCGGAATACTCCATGTTGTGGATCATGCCGTGCGTGAACTGCGCGCCGTTGAGCTGCGCGCCGGCCCATTCCATGCCGGTATTGGCCGCGCATTCGCAGAAATACACGTGGTTTTCGCGCGGGAACCGCTCAAGGTCCGCGTAGGAAAAGATCAACGGCTTGTCGACGAGCCCGTTGATCATCAGCCGGTAATCCTCCTTCTTCAGCTCGATGGCGCCCGAATGGTGACGCTCGAAGGCGCAGCCCTGCGGCGTGATCGTGCCGTCCAGCGCGTGGATCGGCGTGAAGTTGATCGAACTGATCGTGTCGGCTGTCAGCCACTCCACGTTGCGCCGCACCACGTCATCCTCGAACCGGATCGGCAGGCCGTAGGGCGTGGCGTCCACCCCCTCGCCCAGGGTCTGCGCCCAGGGCTGGGTCTCGGTGATCAACGGGTCGGGCGACGCCGCTTTCGCCGCGCCGGCGGTGACGGCCCCGGCGGCGGCCGCCGCGCTGCCCCCAAGGAAGGCGCGGCGCGATGTGGGTTTCCCCTTGAAACTCTCTGACATCTTCGAGGTCTCCTTGCTCAGGTCGGTCTCATGCGCCAACCACGTTGACGCTGTTGTTCGGGTCTATGGTGACAGTCCCCTGCTTGCGGATGTAACTTTCGACCACATCCCAGATCTGCGGGCCTTCGGTGCCCTCGTTCACGCTGGCCCAGCCGGCCACCACGTAGTTCCGGGCCGGGTCGATCGGCTCACCCGTCTTCAGCAGGGTCATGTCCGATATCCGCTCACCCTGCGGCTTGCGGACGTCGATGCGGTAGCCCATGCCGCCGATCCGCACCATGTCGCCACCCTGCTGGTAGAACGGATCGGGGTTGAAAATGTTGTCGGCCACGTCCTCGAGAATGACCTTGAGGAACTCGCCTGTCATCTCGCTCCTGTAGGCCTCGCCATAGGTCATCGAGGTCACGTTCCAGATATCCTCGCGGGTGATGTCCTGGCCGGGGATCATGCTGGGGCCCCAGCGGACACCGGGCGACATCGCGATTTCCGCGTCCCGCTCCGCCAGCAGCGCATCGCAGATCAGGTCGTCCCACGACCCGTTGAAATTGCCGCGGCGGTACAACAGGCTGTCGGTCTGGCCAACGACCTCGGTCAGCTTGTCCAGGTAGGGCGCGCGCTGCTCGTCGATCAGCGCCGCGACATCCTTGTCCGGCGTGATCACGTCGCTGAAGACGGGGATCAGCTTGTGGCGGAAGCCCATCATCCGCCCGTTGCGCACGTCGAGGTCCACCCGGCTGACGAACTTGCCGTTCGATCCGCTGGCCACGATGATCGTGTCGTTCACCTGCACCGGTTCGGGCAGGGCATCGTGGGTGTGGCCGGACAGGATCACGTCGATCCCCGTGACCACGTCGGCCATCTTCTTGTCCACGTCGAAACCGTTATGGCTAAGGCAGACCACGAGTTCGGCACCCTTGGCACGGACCTCGTCCACCATCGCCTGCATGTTCTCGTCGCGGATGCCGAACGAATAATCCGGGAACATCCAGCCCGGGTTGGCGATCGGCATGTAGGGGAAGGCCTGCCCGATCACGGCGATCTTGGTGCCGCCGCGTTCGAAGAACTTGTAGGGCGCGAATTCGGCGGCGGGTTCGTCCCACATCGCGTCGAAGATGTTCTGCCCGAGCGAGGCGAAGGGCAGCTCTCCGACCAGCTCGCGCATCCGCTCCTGACCCAGCGTGAATTCCCAGTGGAAGGTCATCGCGTCGGGCTTGAGCGCATTCATCACGTTGACCATGTCCTGCCCCTCGGTGTGGTAGCAGGTGTAGGAGCCGTGCCACGTGTCCCCGCCGTCAAGCAGCAACGCGTCGGGCCGTTCGGCGCGGATCGAGTTGATCACCGTCGCGACACGGTCAAGCCCGCCGACCTTGCCATAGGTGCGCGCCAGCGCCGTGAAATCATCGTAGGTCAGCGCGTAATGGCTGGGGCTGCCATCCTCGATGCCGTAAAGCTTGCGGAACTCGGCGCCGGTGACGTGCGGCACCGCGCCCCGGTTGGCGCCCACCCCGATATTCACCTCCGGTTCGCGGAAATAGATCGGCTTGAGCTGCGCATGGATGTCGGTGATATGGATCAGGCTGACATTGCCGAAACTGTCGAAGTTCAGCAGATCGTCCTGCGTCAGGGCCTGCTGCGCGGCCAGCCGGCCCCACTGGCCATAGCTCGACGCGCCCAGAATGGCCGAAGCCGCCATGCTTGTCTGAAGAAAATCGCGACGCGAGATCATGTGGTAGCTTCTCCTCACCGCCAATACATGCGGATTTTTGAATATTTTTGTGTAAGAAAAGCCCCGCCGCGCGGCGCACGGCGGGGCCTTCCGCGTCTAGTTACGGACGGACGGCCCTTCGACCGAGAGACCGTTGCCGCGGCTGGCCACGTAAAGCTCCAGCGCGACGAACTCTTCGCTGCCCGGCTTGTAGGTCTCGGCGCGGGTATCGCGCACGCAGCCCTTGAAGCGCGAATGAACCGTGTTCAGCTTCGCGTTCTTCAACCGGTAGACCGGGAAACCGTTGATCTGGCCCTGGCTGAGGTGGTCGGCGCGGATCATGTTGCCGTAATTGTCCTCGTGGCAATTCGCGCAGCTCAACTCCAGCTGACCGGTCCGCGTGTAGTAGAGCTCCTTGCCCTTCTCCCACATGTCGCTGGCGGGCCCGTCGATGGTCACGTCAACCGGCATGCCACGCGACTGCATGGCGATCACGGCCTCGATGTTGGCCATCTCGGTACCGGCGTACTTGTAGGGCTCGGCGCCCATGTTGTTCTCGCGGCAGTCGTTGACCTGCATGGCAACCGTCTGCACTTCGCCGGCCTCCTCGTCCCACTTGGGATAGGTGGCGCGTACTCCCGGCATGCTTTCCTCGGGGGTGCCATGGCAGCTGGCACACGATTTGCCCTCGGACCCGGCGACTTCGTTCCACTGCGCACGGCCCTCGTCGGCAAAGATCATGCCCGAGTTGTCGAAATCGTCCATCTGCAGCGCTTGCGTCTCGTCCGAGCGGAAATGCCAGCCCGACATGATCGTGTCGACATAAGTATCCGACATGTGCTCGGGCGCGGGCGCTTTCGTGGTCATCTCGATCTCGCCGTTGACGACCAGCGTGTCGTCATCCGGATCAGCGGCCACCAGTCCCGGCGCGGCCACGCTCATGGCCAGCAGGGCTGTCAAGGCTTTGATTCTCATTATGGCTTCATCCTCCCTTTGACGGCCCTGCCGCGCCATGCGGCGGACAGGGCCATTCGTGTTCCGGCCGTTCAGGCCACTTCGATCTTCTTCGAGGTCTCGTAGACCGACCCGTCGTCGTCATCCCAGATGAACGCGAACTCGCCGGATTCGGGAACCTTCGCGTCGAACTCGAAGTAGGGATTGGTCGAGATCGCCGGCTCCAGCGTGACGTCGATCACGTTCTCACCGTTGAAGTTCACACGGAAGCGGTTGATGATCGACCGCGGAATGATGTTGCCATCATCGTCCTTGCGCTGACCCGATTCCATCTTGTGGCTGATCAGGGTCTTGATCGTGATAACGTCACCGGCCGAGGCCGACCGGGGCACTTTCACGCGGGGGCGTACACCTTTTGCCATTGTCCTGTTCTCCTTTCGCTCAGCCGCCGCAGCCGCCGATGGTGACCTTGACCGACTTCGATGTCTTGGCAAAGCTGCCATCGCTCATCTTCGCGACGGCGACCACGTCCTGCGTGCCGGCCAGCCGGATACGGGTCTTTGCGCGCTGCGATCCGGCCATCGGGCCGAAATGGAATGTCGCCACCGGCGGTGTCGGGTTGCCGGCAGCCAATACCATGATCGCCTCGGCACCCTCGGCACCGACCTCGATCGGCACGGTATTGCCGTTCTCGGCGATCTCGGGCGCGTCCAGCATGACACCCCCTTCGGCCACGTCGGCACCGCCGGTGAACTCGGCGATCAGGTCCTCGGTGGCAGAGGCGTTGGCCCGGAACGGCAACACCGTCACCACCGCGGCCGCGGCGCCCATCGCCAGCGTTTCACGTCTTGTGAAGTCCATTGTCATCTCCTCAAACATTCAAGCGACAGGCGTCACTCTTCCTTTTGTGTCATCAGGAAGGCCACCACGTCCTCGACCTGCTGCGCCGTCAGCAACGGCGGCAGCGGCTCCTCGGCGGCTGTGCCCGTGTAGGCATCGCCGGGACGGATGAACCCCTCCACTTTGTAGTAGGCGGGCATCATCGTGCCGGGAAACATGTTCTTGGCATTCGTGACGATCCCGCGCAGATCGGCCTCGGACCAGCGATCACCGGCGCCATCGAGACTCGGGCCGATCTCGCCATGGAACGGCGCGTCCTTGAGCGCCGACACCTCGTGGCACGATATGCAGTTCCCGATGGATTTGGTTTTCATGACAACTGCGCCATTTTCCGGATCCCCCGGCTTGCCGGTAAGCGACTGCTCGACCGACCCGTAATCACCGAAGCTCACGTCTTGCGGCGCCACCTCGCCTGCCCCGGCGGTCACTGCCGTCGTGGCAAGGGCGATCATTGTCGTGATTGCTGTTTTCATGCGTCCTCCCGTACACATTCAAATTTTTGTATATCGTAGGACACAAAACCGTGACGGCGCAAGGATAAATTCGGAAAGGCGAATTCGTGACGCCATGATGCGGGGATCACTCATCTTTTCCCCCCTCTGCCGCCCGTTCACGGATGCGCCGGGCGTGATACCTCTGGAAATCCTCGTCAGAATCGAGCGCGTAGCGCTTTTCGTTCACCCATGTCAGCATGTCCAGCGTCGTGGCGGGTTCGAACGCCCCGGGCATCAGCGCCACGGCGGCCTGCGCCGCCGACTGGTCGGCCGGCACGGTCTCGGGAAGGAACAGGATCGAGGGCGTGAACAACAGCCCCCACTTGCGCGCCGCCGCCCGCTCGCTCAGGGCCTCGCCGTCGAAATCGATCACCTCGGTGGTGCCGTGCAGGTTCATCTGCACGACAAAGAAATTCTCCCGCAGGTAGCTGTCGATCTCCGGCTTCGGGAACACCTCCTCGTGCATCTTCCGGCAGTAGATGCAGCCGCGTTGTTCCACGATGATGGCCATGCGCTTGCCCTCGGCGGTCGCCTCGGCAAGGTCCTCCTGCAGGTCCTTGAAGGTGTCGCGCATCCAGTCGGTCTTGTGCAGGCCGTCGTCCCCCATCTCGACGGCCATCGCCGGCAACGCCATCATGCAGGCGGCCAGCAGGGCGAGTATCCGTTTCATGGCAAGTCCTCCCTTTTTCAAATGCTCTGGAACACGGGAAACGCGTCCAGCATCCATTGCGCGATGTAATTCACGCTGTCCGTCGCGATCAGCGCCGCAAACACGATCAGCAGCAGCCCCATCAGTTTCTCGACCTTGGGCAGATGCCGCCGGAACTTCGCCGCGAATCGCAGGAACGGCCCGATGAACAGCGCCGCGATCATGAAGGGCGTGGTCATCGCGAAACCGAAAACCAGCAGCAGGACAAGCCCGCGCATCGCCGTCGCCTCGGTACTGGCCGTGAACACCACCGCCGTCAGCACGCCGCCCACGCAGGGCGTCCAGCCCGCCGCGAAGGCAAAGCCCACGATGTAGCCGCCCAGAACCGACATGTTGCCGCTGTCCCCCGCCTCGAACTGGAACGCGCGGTTGAGGACCCCGATCCGGAGCAGCCCGAGGAAATGCAACCCCATGATCAGCACGACGAAGGCGGCGAACAGCCGGAATTCCGTCTGGTATCCCCTGAACGCCTGGCTCAGCCCGAAGGCCGCCGCGCCCAGCAGCACGAAGACCGTGATGATCCCCAACGAGAACATCACCGACGCAAGAAATGCGCGCCGGCGCAGGCCGGGCGCCAACGTGCCCCCGTGGCTTATCTCGGGCATCGAGGCGCCGGCCATGTAACTCAGGTAGAACGGCACGATGGGCAGTACGCACGGCGAGAAGAAAACGACAAGCCCGCCCACGAATGCACTGAGCAATGAGACGTCCATCATGCCGCTCCTTTCGCAATGCTTGATCAAAACTCACATTCAAACTATTTTATATGTCATTATATCGTCAACCGGAAGCCTCGATGCCCCTTCTTCGCCGTCTCTGTGCCGCCTTTCTCGTTTCCGTCCTGTGGATCCTGCCCGCCACGGGCGGCGAGCTCGTGATGATCCAGCGCGACGGCTGTCACTGGTGCGAACGCTGGAACGAGGAAATCGGCCACGTCTATCCGAAGACAGCCGAAAGCCGGCGCGCGCCCTTGCGCCGCGTGAACATCGAGGACCTGCCGGACGACATCAGCTTCGAAACCCGGCCCGTCTACACGCCCACCTTCGTCCTTGTCGACGGCGGCGAGGAGCTGGACCGGATCGAGGGCTACCCGGGGGCGGATTTCTTCTGGCCGATGCTCGAACGCATGCTCGACGCGCACCCGGACGCGACGGTGCCGCGCCCCGCGGAGCCGGATTCGTGAGCGTCCGGCGGCACTTGGCAACCGGGGACGGCTGAGCACATGCCGCGCGACGCCAAGCCCTCCTCCCTGCCCGTCCTGCGGGCCGACATGCCCGAGGCCGAGATGAGCGCCATCGCCCGGAACGCTTGCGACGCGTCGAACCTGCTCAAGGCGATCAGCCACGAGGGGCGCCTGATGATCCTGTGTCACCTCGCCACAGGCGAGAAAACGGTGACCGAGCTGGAAGACCTGCTCTCGGCCCGGCAGGCGGCCGTCTCCCAGCAGCTTTCACGCCTGCGCACCGAAGGGCTCGTCGCGCCGCGACGCGACGGCAAGGCGATCTACTATCGTTTGACAGACGAACGCGCCATCCGGATACTGGAAGTGGTGTACGATCTCTTCTGCGGGGGTCACGAACACGCCTGACAACGGGAGGAGAAGACATGTTGGGAGGCATGTCGGAATCGCTGCTCGTCGCGCTGATCGGTTTCGGCGGCGGGGTGCTTCTGGGTCTCGCGGCCCGGCTGGGGCGATTCTGCACCCTTGGCGCGATCGAGGATTACCTTTACCAGGGCAGCGCCGTCCGTCTGCGCCTGTGGTTCGTGGCCATCGGTATCGCCGTGCTGGGCTGCTACGGGCTTGCCGCGGCCGGCACGTTCGACCTGTCGCGCAACCTCTATTTCCAGACACCGTGGAGCCCGCTGGCCAGCGTTCTCGGCGGGCTGCTGTTCGGCTACGGCATGTCGATCGCGGGCAATTGCGGCTTCGGCGCGCTGGCCCGGTTCGGCGGGGGGGATTTTCGATCTTTCGTGATCGTCATCGTGCTGGGGATCTCGGCTTACGTGATGCTGTCCGGCCCGCTGGCCCCGGCACGCGTCGCGCTCGTCACGGCGACCGAGCTCGATCTCGCGGTGCGCGGCCTGCCCGCGATCCTCGGTCAGGCGACCGGCCTCGACACCGTCGGGATCGGCCTGGCGGCAGGCGCCGCGATCACGCTGGCCGCACTGGCCTCGCGCGGGATGATCGCCGACAGGGTCGGCATCTTCTGGGCCGTGATGGTGGGGCTGGCCATCGTCACGGGCTGGGCGGGCACGCACTGGGTGGCGGATACCGGGTTTTCCGTACAGCCGGTGGAATCGCACACCTTCGCCGCCCCGCTGGGTGAGACGATGATCTACCTGATGACGGCCAGCGGCGGCGGACTCGCCTTCGGGGTCGGCTCGGTTTTCGGGGTTCTCGCGGGGGCTTTCTGCGGCAGCCTCGTCAAGGGGCATTTCCGCTGGGAGGCCTGCGAGGACCCGCGCGAGCTCAAGCGCCAGATCCTCGGCGCGGTCTTCATGGGCTTCGGCGCGGTGCTGGCCATGGGCTGCACCATCGGCCAGGGAATCTCGGCCTTTTCCGTGTTGGCGCTCAGCGCGCCGGTCACCTTCGCGGCAATCTTCGCCGGCGCCGCCCTTGGCCTGCGACAACTCATTGCCGGGTTCGCCTCTCCCTGACGGGACGTGCGGGGCCGGTCATCCGGACCGATCCAACGGCGCCTCACCGGGGGGCCGATGCACCCGGTGGCAGCCGCGCCCGGCATTCTTGGCGGTATAAAGCGCGGCATCCGCGTCCGTCATGATCCGGCGCGGATCGGCCCAGCCGTAATCACAGCTCAGCGCCGCGCCGATACTGGCCGAGATCCGGCAGGTTTCCCCGCCCACGGCGATCGGCCGTTCCAGCTGCGAAATGAGGCGCGCGGCGATCTCGCGCACCTTCTCGCGGTCCACCAGCCCCGCGAAGATCAGCACGAATTCGTCGCCCCCGGTGCGCACGATGGTGTCACGGTCACGCGTCGCGGCCCGCATCCTCTGCGCGACCTCCCGCAGGACATGATCCCCCGCCGCGTGACCAAGGCTGTCGTTCACGATCTTGAAGCGATCCAGATCCAGCGTCATCACCACGAAATCCTGGTCCGTCTGCGCCAGCCGCTCCATCACGTGCGACAGCGCCCGACGATTCGCCAGACCGGTCAGCGTATCGGTGAACGCGCGTTCTTCCGCCGCGATCCGCGCACCCTGCAGCCGCGCGTTGAGCTTGCGCGACGCCTCCATCGCGGCCGATTTCGCCTCGACGAGGTAAAGCATCTCGATCGCGAGGTCCGTCGCCGCGAAATCCCCGCTGGTGAGCGCGAAATCGCCAACCGCGTCCAGCACCGAGATACCGAATGACAGGTTGACCACCAGCCCGCCCTCGGGCGCCAGCGCCGCCGGCAGCGGCATCAGCACCCCCTTGAGCTCGGTCCGCGGCGGCGGTCGCAGCCTGAAATGCAGCTTTTCGCCGGCGGCGGCCCTAAGCTCGGCCAGGGTATCGCCCGCCCGCGGTCGGCGAAGCTCCAGCAGTTCGAGGAAACGCCGGCCGGTCACGTTGCCGTCCGGCGCCAGCTTGTGCAGCGTCGGCCCCGCATGAACGACGTGCCCGGTCCGGTCCAGCACCGCGTGCATCGGGCAGAGCACGTCCAGAAACCGCGCGCAATCCGGGTCCGGCGCGCTCATCCGGCCCGCGCCCCGAGGTCGAAGTCGCGGCCCGCGGCATGATCGGGTTCCAGAAGGCGGATTTCGACGATCTCCTCGGTCGCGCGACGCCCCCTGTGTTCAAGCAGTACCAGCGTGCCGTAATCATCGGCCAGTGCCCGCAAGAGCCCGATCATCACGTGCCCCAGCGGCGGCATGGCCGCGGTCGGCGCCTGCACGGAAAGGCTGAAGTGATCGGGCGCGTGTTCGCGCAGTTCCAGCCGTGGCACCTCCAGGTCGGGCACGGCAAGGCGCGCGCGCGCCGGCAGGTCGTCAAGCGACTGCAGGAATTCACCGAAGGTGCCGCCGCCGAAGCGCAAGAGCCGCCTGAGCGCCTCTGCGTTGGGATGCGAGACAAGGTAGGTGCCGATATCCTCCAGCACCTCGTGGCGCTGCTTGCCCAGTTGCTCTGCCACGCCGTCCAGCAGTTTCGCGGTCAGCGCGTCGTCGTAATGCAGCATCGCCTCGAATTCCGCGACCCCGAGCGCGAGCCGTCGCGTCAGCCGGCCCCAGGTGTCGCGGCCGTAGCTGTCGCGCACGAAACCCTCGATCGCCCGGTTGATCAACCCGTGCATGGCCCTCTCCATTGTTGCCTCGCGCATGATCCTGCCCCCTCGATCTTAAGAAGGTCCAAATATCTGCAAATCTAATCGCTTTCGCCGCGGCGCGGGCGGTTGCAAACGGCTCGCCTCGGGACTACGTCACGCTTGTCCGTTGGGGTGCCTCGTTTCCGGGGCTGAGAGGCCGCGCGCCAACCCATCGAACCTGATCCGGTCAGCACCGGCGGAGGGAACGGATCCGGCTTGGCCGCCAGACGCGCGCTCCCCCGCACCAGCAAGGAGACACGTCATGGCCAAGGGCCCGCGCGCATGACAGACGACGCCCCGGGAATCACCCTCGACGGCGCGGCCGCGATCGGCGGCCAGCCCGTGTTCGGCCCGCTCACCCTGCACCTGCCCGCCGGCCGGTGGACCTGCCTGCTCGGCCCCTCCGGCGTGGGCAAGACGACGCTGCTGCGCCTCATTGCCGGCGTGGACGAGGTCACGCGCTTCGACGGTCACGTCGCCACGGATGACGGCCGGCCGTTGCAGGGGCGCATGGCGCTGCTGGCGCAGGGCGAACAGCTCATGCCTTGGCTGAACCTGCCGGGCAACGTCACCCTCGGTGCCCGCCTGCGCGGCGAACGCGCGGACCGCGAGCGCGCGCGCGACGTGCTCCGCCGCGTCGGCCTCGCCGATCATCTCCACAAGCGCCCCGGCGCGCTCTCGGGCGGGCAGCGCCAGCGCGTCGCGCTGGCCCGCACCCTGATGGAGGACCGCCCCCTCGTGCTGCTCGACGAACCCTTCTCGGCGCTCGATGCCCGCACCCGCGCCGAGATGCAGGAGCTCGCCGCCGGACTGCTGGCAGGGCGCACCGTGCTCATGGTCACCCACGACCCGGCCGAGGCCGCCCGGCTGGGCCACCGCATCTACCTGATGTCCGGCCGCACGCTCGAAGAGGTCGCGCCGCCCGACACGCCCGTGCCGCGCCCGGTGGACGATCCCGCCACGCTCACCGCGCAGGGCCGGCTCTTCACCCGGCTGAGGCAACCGGCATGACGGCCCGCCGCCTCGCCACCCTCGCCGCGTCGACGGCGCTCGCCCTCGGGCTCTGGCAGGCGCTCGTCACGCTTGCCGGGCTGCCCCCCTTCATCCTGCCCGGCCCGCTCCGGGTGGCCGAGGCGCTCTGGTCCAGCCGCGCGCTCATCGCCGAACACGCGGTCATCACCATCGCCGAGGTCCTCATCGGCCTCGCCCTCGGCGCGCTCCTCGGCGGGGCCACGGCGATCGCGCTTGCGCTCTCGGACGTCGCGCGGCGGCTGGTGCGGCCGATGCTGGTGTTCAGCCAGGCGATCCCGGTCTTCGCGCTGGCGCCGATCCTCACGCTCTGGCTGGGCTACGGGCTCTGGTCAAAGATCGCGATGGCGCTGCTCATCATCTACTTCCCGGTCACCTCGGCCTTCTTCGACGCGCTGATGCGCACCCCGCCGGGCTGGCTCGACATGGCGCGCGTGATGGGCGCGCGCCCGGGCCGCGTGATGTGGCACATACGCGTGCCGGCCGCCCTGCCCGGCTTTGCCTCCGGGCTGCGCCTCGCGGCGGTCTACGCGCCGATCGGCGCCATCATCGGCGAATGGGTGGGCGCGTCGCGGGGGCTGGGCTACCTGATGCTGCTGGCCAACGGCCGGGCCAAGATCGACCTGATGTTCGCCGCGCTGATCGTGCTGGCCATTTTCACCCTCGCGCTGCACGCGGGCGTGGACCGCGCGTCGCACCGTTGGCTCGACCGTTTCGGCGCCACGGCCGACCAGGACGGCTGATCCGCGCGCGCGGCGTCTTCTCGGTCCAAATACCCTCGCCGAAGGCGTCCGGCGGCGCCGGCCCGTGCCCGGCGCGGCCGATTGCGCACCTGCCGCGCCAAGGCGTGTCACCGGGACCCGTTACAGGTGATCGACCACCTGCAGATGCTGTGCCAGCCGGTCAACCTCGCCCAACAGCCGCTCGACCAGCACGGGATCATGAGGCGCGGAGGTGACGCCGGCCGGGATCTCGTGGTTCAGCACCGCCTCCACGACAAGCGACAACGGGATCGACACGAGCCGGGCCATCGCCGTGCCCCGCGCGTCGCCCCACGCGTCCATCACGTAGGTCTTGTGCCAGACGGGCCGGCCCGCACGCTCGGCCTTGAGCGACACGCACATGATCACGCGGTCGGGCTCACCCGCCTCGTAGGCGTTCTCGGCCCAGAAACGGTCCGACATCTCCTTCAGCCGCGCCTCGCCCTCAGGGCCCTCCAGCGTCTCGATCTCGGCAAAGACATCCTCCCACGCCTCGGCCCAGCCATCGAGGCGCAGCGTGCCGCGCACGAATTCCCTGACGCGCCACTCCGGGTCGAACCGGTAATCCGCCATGAAGGGGATCGAGTCGCGGTTGGGATACACCTCGAAGGTCTCGGGCTCCGGCAATGGCGCGGTATAGCTCGACAGCGCGTTCCACGGCCGGTCCACGTTCAGCTCGGCATGATCGCGGATCGAGCGCGAGGGCGAGCGCAGCGCCTTCAGAACCCCCAGCGGCGACCAGCTGAACTTGTAGCGGAAGGGGTTGGGGTGCTTGGGCACGCCCCCGCAATAGGACGTGAAGGAAATGTCGTTATCGGCCGCGCAGGCGTCGGACGCGCGGTACTCGGCCACGAGGTGATGCGCCATAAGGTGGTCGATGCCCGGGTCAAGCCCCACCTCGTTGACGCAGCACACGCCCGCCGCGCGGGCCCGCGCGTCCAGCTCGCGCATCTCCGGCGCGATGTAGGAGGAGGAGACGAAATGCGCGCCCGCCGCGATCGCCGCCTCCGCGATCGGCACGTGCCAGTCGCCCGGCAGCATGGAGACCACGATATCGCCGGGCGCCAGCGCCGCGGCGAGCGCGTCGAGATCGAAGGCGCGGATGTCCTCGGTCAGGTCGCCCACGGCCGCCTCGGCCTTGTCCGGCGTCCGGTTCCAAACGGTGACGTCGTGCCCCGCCTCGATCAGCCGTCGCAGGCCGGGAACCGCCGACAGGCCCGTGCCGCACCAATGAATCGTCATGTCTCACACCCCTTTCATGGTCTCGTTGAATGTCGCTTCGGCCCGCGCCCAGACCCCGGCATCGAGCCGGTCGAGCCCGGCCAGCGCGGGCAGCAGCTGCGCGGCGTAATCCTCCGAGGATTCCCGCGGCAGCAGTGACGGCAGGTTGTCGATCGCCATCACGTCCAGCGGCGGCGCGTCGTGCACCCGCACCACCGGCGCGTCCCAGCTCGTGGCGGTCTCGTAGACGGGCACCGGGTTGTAATCGCTGTCCGGGTCGCAGGCCACGTCGCCGATCACGCCCAGCCGCCGCGGCGCCGTCAGGGCTTTGCGCGGTACGAAGACCGGCGTGCCGGGCCGCGCGAAGATGCAATTGAGGAAGATGTCATGCTCCAGGATCGCCGGAAAGGGGCCGCCCTGCGCCGTCTCGGCCATGTCCCAGCGCGTGGTCTCCACGCCCATCGCCTCGCACAGGTCGGCCGCGCCGCGGCCCACGCGGCCCAGCGCCCCGATCACGATCGCGGTGGGCCGCGCCCCCGTACCGAGGTCGGCCGCGAGCTCGGCAAGCAGCGCCTGCTTGTCGCAATAGGTCGTCACCGGCGGGCAGATGCCCCCGGCGCGCTGCGCCGCCCACGCCTTGAGCGACACCGCCGCCCCCGCGTAGCCCGCCCAGTAGCCGAACGCGGCCACGCGACGGCCCTCGTCATCCACGAGGTATTCCAGATCATAGAGCGTACCGCCCCCGGCGCGGAAGCGGTCCAGAAGGCGGCGGCCGGCGTGCTGCCCCTTGAAGGCGTGGCCGAACATGATGTGCCGGTGCGACAGCGGCGTGCCGTCATCGGGCAACTCCTTCAGGCCAAAGATGATGGCCTCCGCCGGCGCGCCGGGCCAGCTGTTCTCGGGCGCGATCGCGCATCCCGCGGCACGATACCCCTCGATCGGGATGGCGCGTGCGGCGCTTTCCTCGACCGTCACGGTCAGTCCCTGCCCGATCAGCGCGGCGGCGCCCTCGGGCGTCAGGCCGACGCGGTCCTCGTTCGGGCGCTGCTCGGCGCGGACCCACAAATGTGTCATCGACTACCCTTCCGTCCTGTCGTCCCGATCGGCCCGCCGCTGTCACACGTAGGTCCGCGCATGCGCCCTGTCGGGCGCGTCCAGATGCGGGGTGGCGTTGAACGCCCCCACCATCAGCATGTCGTGCACGTATTCCAGCCGGTGCAGGGACGCGTTCATGATCTGCAGCATCATCCGCGCCATGCCGCCGTTCTGCAATTCCAGCGCGTGGCGCATCACCATGCCGATCACCCCGCCCGACGTGACCACCAGCACCCGGCCGGGGCTGCCGCAGATCTCGTCGATGGCGCCGGTCACGCGCGCGGCGAAACAATCATAGGTCTCGGGCACGTCCGACAGCATGCCGCGCGTCCAGTGGTCGATCACCTGCGGCAGGTGCGTTGCGAACTCGGTGGCATCGCGCGGCGCCGGCACGCCGTGCTGGACCTCCAGCGCGCGGGCCAGCGCGAAATAGCTCAACTCGTTCAGGCGGGTGTCCTGCGCGGTGATCTCGTAGCCCATGGCGCGCGCGGTATCTTCCTGCCGCGACAGGGTACCGGTGATGACCCGGTCGAAATGCGGGTTCGTCGCGCGCAGATGCGTCCCCAGCCAGCCCGCCTGCACGCGCCCCAGCTCCGACAGGCGGTCATAGCTTGCCTCGTCGGTCGCGCGGCTGTTCGCCTGCCCGTGCCGGACCATGATGATTTCGGCCACCCGTTCATTCCTCCGCCCGTTTCGCGTGCGGCGCAGGTTAGCGCCCCGCGCGGCGGGGTTAAAGACGGCCGCGGGATTTAATTGCGGCCCGCCGGCCACCCCGCCCGGGTTAAGTCATGCCGGGCGCCCGCCCCGGTGGCGCTTACATCTGGCCCTCGACGACGGTCAGGCCAAGACCGTGCCACGCCTGCATCCCGCCGCGGTAGTAATGGATCTTCTCGGCCGGGTACCCCTCGCGCAGCATCGCCTTGATCGCCATGGGGGATTGACCGCACCACGGCCCGTTGCAGAACAAGAGCACCTCTTCGGCGTTCGTGCAGTCCCAGTCGCCCGGGCTGCCGGTGCAGCCGACCTCGTCCAGGCGGCTGGCCATTTCCGTGTAGGGCATGTTGATGGCGCCCGGGATCGTCCCGTCAAGATGCCAGTCCAGCGTTCTGCCATCGATGAGCTTGCCGCCCTGTTCCGCGAACTCCAGCAGCTCGATCTCGCCCACCGTGGTCACGCCCGGCGCGACCTGCATCGGCTGCACGCAGAACGGCGGGCATTCGCGCGACGTCTTGGCGTAGGCGGGATCGATCGTCGCGTCCGTGTCCTGGTTGCGCATGATCTTAACGGGGCCGTCCGGGGTCTCGACCGTGACGCTCGCGATCTCGCCATTGATCCTGACGTCAAGCTCCTCCTCTGCCGATGCCTGCGCCATGGGCAGGCCCGCGATGACCAGGGCTGCGAACAGTTTTCTCATGATACCTCCCGTCGTTCTGATTGTTTCAACGGGCCGAGTATAAATTCATGACCGTGCATGTGTCGAGGATTCATGGCCCGCCGCGATGCCGACGGCTTGCCGACGCTATGCCGCGCCCGGTTTCAGAAATCCGTCGGCGCGCCCCCCTCGGCCTTGCGCCGCTCGACGAAAGCGGCCAGTTCCTCGCGGCGGCTCTCCTCCATCGGCGGCGCCTCGAACCCGGCGATGATGTCGCGGTAGACCTGATGCGCGCGGGTGGCGGTCCACGCCCCGCCCGTGGCCTCCCATGCCTCGTAATTGCGCCAGTCGCTCAGGAATGGCGCGTAGAACGCCGTGGTGTAGCGGTCCTGCGTGTGCTGGATGCCGAAGAAATGGCCCTGCCCGCCGACCTCGCGCACCGCGTCGACGGCGATCTCGTCGGGGCCGGTCGCGGTCAGCATCGGGTCCATGTAGCGCTGTATCTGCTGCAGAACCTCGCAATCCATCACGAATTTCTCGGGGCTGGCGATCAGCCCGCCCTCCAGCCACCCGGCGGCGTGATAGATCATGTTGGCCCCCGCCTGCACGCCGGCCCAAAGGCTGTTCGAGGTCTCCCACATCGCCTGCCCGTCCGGCACGTTCGCCGCGCAAACGCCGCTGGCCCGCATGGGCAGGCCATAGAACCGCGCCAGTTGCCCGGTCATCTGCGTGGCGCGCATGTACTCTGGCGTGCCGAAGGCCGGCGCACCTGACTTCATGTCGACATTGCTGGTGAAGGTGCCGATCGCGCAGCACGCGCCGGGCCGGATCACCTGCGCCAGCACCACGGCGCACAGCGCCTCCGCGAGGCTCTGCGCGACCGCGCCGGACATCGTGACCGGCGCCATTGCCCCCGCCAGCGTGAAGGGCGTGACGACCAGCCCCTGGTTACGCCGGGCCATGCGGATCCAGCCGTCGAGCATCGGGTGATCATGCTTGAGCGGCGAGGTGGAGTTGATGTTGGTATACATGTGCGGGGCAGCTTCGAATTCCGCGTGCGACAGCCCGCCGGCGATGCGCACCATCTCCATCACGTCCTCGACCCGTTCGCGGCCGAGGCAATAGGCATGGGCCACCTTGTCGGTCAGCGTGAGCTTGTCATGCAGCACGTCCAGATGCCGCACGCTGGCGTGGATGTCCTGCGGCTCGACCGGGTAACCGCCGACGAAGTGAATGCAGTTGAAGAACTGGCTAAGCTTCAGCAGGTCGCGGCATTTCTCGCGCGTGCCCGTCACCTTGCGCCCGATATTCATGTCCCAGTAGCTGGGCGGCGACGAGACGTTGCCGAAATTCATGTGCCCGCCGCCGATGGTGATCGCGCGGTCGGGGTTGCGCGGCGTGATCGTCCAGCTTCGCGGGGCTTTGCCGATCATCTCCATCACGAACTCGCGGCCCATGCGCACGGTCTCGCCGTCGATCTGGCAGCCGCCCGATCCGCGCAGTATCTCCACGGCCTCGGGGTTCAGGAACTGCACCCCGATCTCTTCGAGGATACGCATCGCGCCGTCATGAATCGCCTGCACGCCGGCCTCGTCCAGCGGTTCGACCGGCCTGTCGATGTTCACCGGCGGGTTCCACGGCATCTGTTCGATCACCGCGCTGCCGCGGCGTTCCGCGTTGCCCGCGCGCCCGCCGCTGCGCCGCTTGCGCCTGACTGTCTCGGCCATGCTCGCTCTCCCTGTCGCGTCCTGATTGCCCAGCAAACACCCGCGACCCGGCCGTTGTATGCCGTCACGCGACGAAAACTGTCGTTTTTGAGACAGGTCCGCGGGAATGCTCAGCCCGGACGGCGCCGGCGCTTCCGGTGGCCGGTATGGATCACGTACAGCGCCAGGCTGACCACTACGACCACCCCGCCCAGCACCATGCCCGGGGTCGGCACCTCGCCGATGCCGAGCCAGACCCAGAACGGCCCGAGCACCGTTTCCAGCAGCAGAAGCAGGCTGACATTCGAGGCATGGGTGTAGCGCGACGCCAGCGACATCGAGAAGAACGACACGGGCAGGATCACCGCCCCGGTGATCGCGATGGCCCAGACAGCGCCCTGCCCCATCTGCCCCGGGCCGGTCACGAGGACCCCCGTGATGCCCGCCAGCACCGCGCCCAGCCCGATCACCAGCGGGATCGGCAGGTCGGGCCGCGCGCGCAGCACGACGAAGTTCAGCGCCAGCACCATGGCCACGCCAAGGCCGGCGATCGCGCCGAGCATGGCCGCGCGGTTGAACGTGACCGCGCCGTCCTCGCCCGAGAACACGGCGATCCCGATGCCGGTCAGGACCGCGAAGATCGTCACCCATGTGGCCCGCCGCGTGGGCTCGCCTGTGATCACGCGCGCGAAAAGCGCGGCGAAAACCGGTACGGTCGCGACGCCGAACAACACGACGGGCACAGGCGCGTTGCCGATTCCGAGGCTGAAAAGCGTGGCATTCGCATACTGACAGCCGACGATGGCCAGCCCCGCGCCCGATGCCATGCGCGCGAGGTCCGCGCCCCGGTCGCGGCTGGACAACAGCCAGCCCGACAGCATCACGGCCCCCATCAGCAGGCCGCGCCACCCCACCATCTGGTATCCCGTCATCCCCGAAAGCCGCATGAATAGCCCGTCCGGCGTCAGCACCATGACCCCGGCAAAGGCCAGCAGGAGACCGAAAAGGGGATGGTGGCTCATGCGGGGGCGGTCAGCCAGCCGGGGATATGCCCGATATCCGGCAGCACCACGTCGGCAAGGGGTTCCAGATCGGGCGCGACCGCCGTGCCCGTCAGCACCGCCACCGTCCGCATCCCCGCCGCGCGGCCCGCGATCAGGTCATGCGTGCTGTCGCCCACCATCGCCACGCGGTCCGGCGCAAGGCCGACGGCCTTGGCGAAGGCCAGCAACGGGCCCGGCGCGGGCTTGGCGCCATGGCCCGAGTCGAACCCGGCGATGAAATCGAAATGGCCGTCCACCCCCGCCGCGCCAAGATGCGCCCGCGCGCCGAATTCGGTGTCGTTCGTCATCACGCCAAGCGCAAGACCATCGGCCCGCATCCCGTCCAGATACGGGGCCAGCGACACCGCGGGTGCCAGCGGCGCCTCGGCGGAGGTGACCATCAGGAAATGCTCGATCTCGGCAACATCCCGGCCGGGCAGCGCACCGGCGACGCATTCGGCGGCCTCCCGGTTGGTCCCCGCGATCACCGGGCTGCTCGGCAGGAACCGCGCGCGGCCGAGGTCATAGTGCATCGCCTCCGCAAGCCGGCGCCGCGCCGCATCGTCGCCGCCGCAAAGCTGCTCGATCACCCCACCGGCCCACGCGCTCCACGTGGCGTGAAAATCGAAAAGCGTTCCGTCCTTGTCGAACAGCAGGCCGTCCACCCTGCGCATGCCTTTACTCCCGTTCATGTCCAGTTCATGTCCCCGCCGCCCGGCAGGGCGGCCCGCGCCTGCATCGGTGCCTCGAAGGACAGGTCGCGCGCCTCGCAGAACGCCATGACCCACGCGTCATCCATCATCACGAAGTCCAGCACGGCGCCGAGAAACTCGGGATCCCGGGCCCGGGCCCTGAGGTCGTTTTCCGACGTCCCGGTCGCGCCGAGGAACACCGGCAACAACTCGTCATTGCCGACCAGCCATTCAAGGCAGGTCAGGGCAAGTGTCTCGGCATTTTCCCGCGTGGCCTTCATCTGTCCTAATTCCCGGAAAGGTTTTCTTAACCAGTCCCATGGATAGTCGACTGCATAAAAAGGGCAAGTCGGAAAGGCGTGCGGCACATGTCAGGGAAAATTCTGGTCGTCGATTCACTGGCCACCAACAGGATCGTCCTCAAGGTCGAACTGTCGGAAGGGTTCTATCACGTGCTGCAGGCCGGCTCGATCGACGAAGCGCGGGCCATCGCGGCGCGCGAGGCGCCTGACCTCGTGCTGGCCAGCGCTGCGCTCGCCCCGGACGGGGGCCCGGCGCTGGCCGCGTCGCTCTTCCGGGAAAGTCCGGGCAGGACGCCGCCCTTGGTCGTGATGCTGTCGCAGGACGATCCCGCCGCGCGGGCGCGCGCTCTCGCGGCGGGGGCCGACGACGTCATCGCGCGCCCGTTTGACAAGGCACTGCTGCTGGCAAGGTTGCGGGCCCTTCTACGTCGGCAGCATGCCCGCGACGATTACCCGCTCAGCAGTGACACGGCGCAGGTTCTCGGGTTCGCCGACGCGCAGGCCGGTTTCCGGCAAAAGGGCCGGATCGCGCTCATCGCCCCGCCGGGCGCCGCCGCCCGGCAGGCCGGGCAACGGCTTGCCGACAGCGGCGGTTTCTGCGTGACGACCGTCGCCGCGGACGCGGCCATAACGCTCGCCGGGGGGCCATCCCCGCCGGACATCTACGTGCTGGCCATCGGGGGCACCGACAGTGACGCGGCCCTGCGCCTGATGGCCGATCTTCGCGCGGCGCCGCGGACACGCCATCACCCCGTCGTCGCCCTGTTGAGCGCCTCATCGGCGCATGGCGCGGCCGCGCTGCTTGACATGGGCGCCAGTGACGCGCTGCTGCCCGGCATGTCCGGGGCCGAAATCCGCCTTCGGCTCGACCGGCAGCTCGAGCACAAGACCACCCTCGACACGCTGCGCCGACAGATGCACAGCGGGCTCGACGCCGCCCTGCGCGACCCGCTGACCGGGATCCACAACCGCCGCTACGCCCTTCCCCACCTGCGCCGCCTGCTTGACCGCGGCGGCCCGGCCGGACGCGGCATCGCCGTGATGGTGGCCGATCTCGACCATTTCAAGGCCGTCAACGACCGCCACGGCCATGCCGCCGGGGACGCCGTCCTGCGGCAGGTCGCCGGCAGGCTCTGCGGCCTGACCGGCGATGCGGGTCTCGTCGCCCGCATCGGCGGTGAGGAATTCCTCATCGTCATGCCCGGCCTCACGCGCAAGCAGGCGCGGCGGCTCGCCGACAGGGCATGCGCCGCGGTCCGCGACACTCCGATCGCCCTCGGAGACGGGA
The DNA here is from genome assembly GCA_031580875.1 of Roseovarius sp. GTDB lineage: Bacteria > Pseudomonadota > Alphaproteobacteria > Rhodobacterales > Rhodobacteraceae > Roseovarius. The sequence goes on along the minus strand of JAVLCJ010000007.1, from coordinate 8,059 downwards.
AAGGCCCGGTTCGCGTGACCGTCAGCCTCGGCGTGACCATGGCCCATCCCGGGCTCACGCCGCCCGGCGGTGTCGACACCCTGATCGGCAAAGCCGACAGCGCGCTCTACGAAGCCAAGGCGCGCGGCCGAGACACCGTCACGTTCTGCACGCGCAGCGCCGCCTGACGGTCATTGCCTGTCGGCGTGGCGCCGGCGGGCCCGTGCGGACCCGCCCGGTCACCGTGTCAGCCCCCGTGGCCGTAGCCGTGCTGGCCGCCATGATCGCCGTGGTGGTGATAATGGTGGTGGTAGTGGTGATGATGATGGTGGTGGTGGTGCTGTCCGTGCGCCCCGCCATGGGAATCGCCGGCGTGCCGGGACATGTCATTTTTCATGCCCTTGCCGTGGCGGCCGTGCATTTTGCCATGTTTCCCGCCGGATTGGCCCATGCGCGCGCCCTGATCGTGGTCGCGCGGCTTGCCTTGATGCCGCTGCGCGCCCATGCGCATGTCACCATCGGCCATGCCGCGGCGCCCCCCGTGCCGCCCGGCAATCGCATCGAATTCCTCTTGCGAGATCGCGCCGTCACCGTCCGTGTCATGATGCGCCATCATCCGGCCGGCGCGCATGCCGCGCATCTCCTCGAGGCTGAGCTGACCGTCCCCATCGGCGTCGGCCCGTTCCATCATCATCTGCGACCGCCGTGCCATGCGCTGCTCCATCATGGCGCGCATCCGCGCCATCATCTCGTCGCGCGACAACAGGCCGTCGCCGTCCGTGTCCGCCGCCTCGAACCGGGCCTGCCCGCGGGCCTGCATTTCCTCGCGCGTGATCCTCCCGTCCCCGTCGGCATCCAGTTCCTCGAACTCGAAGGCGGGGCCGTTTCCCGTACTGCCCTGTCCCGCCTGCTGCGCCAGCGCCGCGCCGGACCCTGCCATCAGCAGAACCATCGAAATACCTGTCGTCAGAAAAGTGGATCTCATTCTGTCTCTCCCTTTTTCGTGCCCTACGCCGGACGTCCGGCGCCAGCATGTTCTTTCAGCGTGGGGTATCTTGTCGTACAACGCAACAACCTGTGAAAAAGCGGGCATCGACCTGCCGGGCCCGGTGGCGCTTTGCGACATCCGGACGCAAGGACGCTTTGGCACCTTTCAAAACCGGCAAGTCTGGCTCACATTCCCGCGGTCAACACGATGAGGTCGTCATGCAAGATCATACCGCTCAGACGCTGGAACGGCCGCTCATGCCGGCCATTTTCAAGGGCTTTCGCCGCAAGTGCCCCAACTGCGGCAGCGGCCCCCTGCTCAAGAGCTACCTGAAGGTGCGCAACAGCTGCACCGTCTGCCGCGAGGAACTTCACCATCATCGCGCCGATGACGGACCGGCCTACCTGACCATCCTGATCGTGGGGCACATCATGGCGCCGATGCTGCATATCGTGTTCGTCGCGTGGCGGCCCGAACCGCTTGTCCTGTTCACGGTCTTCGCGACCGGCTGCGTGGCGCTCTCGCTCTATCTCCTGCCGCGGCTCAAGGGCATGATCGTGGCGTTCCAGTGGGCCCGGCTGATGCACGGGTTCGGGGGCAAGGCCTGACAGCGCAAGCCCGGCCACGCACGACATGACCACCACGCCCGCGCCCATACGTGATGCCGCCACGGTGATCGTTATCCGCGACCGGACCCGAACGCCGAAGGTACTGATGGGTCAGCGCGGCACCCGGGCCGCCTTCATGCCCTCGAAATTCGTCTTTCCCGGCGGCGCGGTGGATGACGCCGACGCGGTCGTGCCGCTGGCCACGCCCCTGCCCGAGATCTGCACCACCCGCCTGCTCGAGCAGGGCGGCACCGCCGCCCCGCACGCGCTGGCCGCCGCGGCCATTCGCGAATTGTGGGAAGAAACGGGCCTGATCCTCGGCTGCCCCGGCACGTGGCCGGGTGACGTGCCGCCCGACTGGCATGGCTTCGCGGCGCACGGTCATGTGCCGGCCGCGCAGGGCCTGCAATTCGTTTTCCGCGCGATCACCCCGCCGGGCCGTCCCCGGCGCTTTGACGCCCGGTTTTTCCTTGTCGATGCCGCCGAGCTTGCCGGCGACCCGGACGATTTCAGCGCCGCCTGCGACGAGCTCGGCCACCTGCAATGGGTTCCGCTGGCGCGCGCGCGGGAGCTCGATCTGCCCTTCATCACCGAGGTCGTCCTCGCCGAGGTCGCCGCGCGGGTGCACGACACCGCGCCGCCCGCCTCGGTTCCCTTCTTCCGCAACGATGACGAGGAAAGCCTGTTCCTGCGCCTCGACGGCCGCAGCCCGCTGCAACAGGGCTGAGCCCGCGGCCCCGGGTCGGGCGGCCACAGCGCCAATTCCGGGGTGTCCTCAGCCATCCTTGCCCGGCCCCGGCCACAGCGGATGCGGCACCGGGTCCTTGGCCCGGCGAAAGTAGCGGCGGAATATCTCGCCGTAGGAGCGGAAGTGATACCCGTCGTTGAGGTCAAGGAAGCTGTCGCGGTGCCGCGCGAAAAGCCCGGGCAGATCGTACCACGCCACCCGCGGGTGCAGGTGGTGAACTGCGTGGAGATTGTTGTTGAGGAAAAGAAAGGCCAGCAGGCCCCGGTCCTCGATCACGACGGTCCGGCCCGCGGCCGTTTCATGCGCGCGGTGTTCGAGGAAAGTGCGGATCTTGAGGATGGACATCGCGCCATAGGCCGCCAGCAGATACGCCCAGACCGGGATCGGCGCCCAGACGGCCCAGGCCAGCACCGGCACCACTGCCGGGACATGCCACAGCCAGCCGCGCAGCACCTGCATGTCCCCGGCCCGGATCGCCCGCCAATCGCCGAGGATGAAGGCCACCTGCCCGATCAGCGGCCCGACCAGCACACGCCCCGCCAGCGTGTTGTTGAACTGCAGCAGCCGCCGCACCCGGCCGGGCAGCCGCGCCCAGACGGCCGGGTCCATGTAATTGCTCTCGGGGTCGTCATAAGGGTCGGTCAGCCGCGAATCCCGGTGATGCGCCAGATGCGTGTCGCGGAACCGCAGGTAAGGCACGAAAAGCCCGAGCGCGGGAAAAACCAGCGCCGCGTTCAGTGCCCGGCTTCGGAACGGGTGGCCATGCAGCATCTCGTGGCAGAGCGAGGAATGCAGCGCGATGCACAGCATCGTCAACCCCACCCCCAGCGGCAGCCACAGCGCCGCCACCCACGTGGTAGCCAGCGCCCAGCCCGCGTAGCAGGCCAGGGTCAGCAGCAGGGTTGGCCACTCGACGGGTCCGCGTGCCTCAGCCATGCGTGCGCCCCCAGCGGATACCGGCCCAGACACGCTCGTAGACGAAATACGAGGTCAGCCCGATCACCGTGTTGATCACCGCCATGGTGCCGCCAACAAGGGCCGAGCCCGTCATGACCAGCCCGACAAGGCTCATCACGCACAGCCCGATCACGTTCCACACCACAGCCTTCACGAGCGTGCGACGCCGCGTCTCCATTCCTTTCTCCCGCTTTGTTGATCTCCTTTTCGCTACGCCCGAACCACGGCGCGAACCAGTCGGAATATGGTTAACATTTATCCGCAATGTTGATATATATCACCACATGCCGACAAATACCGACAAACGCCACCGTGCCGAGCTGTTCCGTACCCGCCTTGCCGACGCGATGCGCGACCGCGGCACCAACCAGAGCGCGCTGTCGCGCCGCATCGGCGTGGACCGCTCGACGGTGTCGCAACTGCTCAAGGGCGATGGCGGGCGCCTGCCCAACGCACAGGTTGTCGGCGAATGCGCCGCCGCGCTCGGGGTGTCGGCCGACTGGCTGCTGGGGCTCACCGACCGGCCGGAAACGGCGGCCGACATCCTTGCCAATACCCTGTCACTGACACAGGCGCCCCGCGCGCTGGTGGACGAGCAGATCTTCCGCTGGCACAAGGAGGCGGCGGGCTACAAGATCCGCCACGTCCCGGCCGGCCTGCCAGACATGCTCAAGACCCGCGCGATGCTGAAATGGGAATACGCGCCGCATCTGGGGCGCAGCACCGATCAGGCGATCGGCGCCTCCGAGGACCGGCTGGCATGGATACGCGGGACGCAATCGGATTACGAGATCGCGCTGCCGCTCTTTGAACTCTATTCCTTCGTGCGCGGCGAAGGGTATTATGCCGGCCTGCCCCGCGACATCCGCGACGAACAGGTGGCGTACCTCCTGCAGGTGACCGAACAGCTCTATCCGCGTCTGCGCGTCTACCTCTTCGATGCGCGCAGGCTCTACTCGGCGCCCGTCACCGTCTTCGGGCCGCTGCTGGCGGTGCTCTATATCGGGCAAAGCTACCTTGCCTTCCGCGACACCGAGCGCGTGCAGGCCCTGACCGCCCATTTCGACACGCTGGTGCGCGAGGCCGACGTGACGGCCCGCGGCCTGCCCGAACATGTGCGCGCACTGGCCGCGATGCCCTGACCTGGCCGTGGCTCAGTACGGCATCGGGTGGGCCTTGTGGGCCGCGTCGATCTCGGCCAGCACGTCCTCCGACAAGCGCAACTCCGCGCTGCCGATGGCGCGTTTCAACTGCTCCGGCGTCGTTGCGCCGAAAATCACGGAGGTCATGAAAGGCCGCGTCAGACACCATGCCAGCGCCATCTGCACGGGGTCGATCCCGTGGCGGCGCGCGATTTCCAGATAGGCCGTAACGGCGGGGAATACCCGGTCGGTGATACGCCCGCCAAGGGTTCCATTCAACGTCATGCGCGACCCGTCGGGCACCGCGCCGGCCTGGTACTTGCCCGTGAGCAATCCCGCCGCCAGCGGCGAAAAGGCCAGCAGGCCGGCCTCCTCGTTCACGCTCAGCTCGGCAAGGTCGGTGTCGTAAAGGCGGCAGAGCAGGGAATACTCGTTCTGGATCGAGGCCACCCGCGGCCCGCCCCGCATCTCGGCGACGCGCAGCCATTGCGCGGTGCCCCACGCGCTTTCATTGCTCAGGCCGAAGGCGCGGATACGGCCCTTGTCCACCTCCTTCTGCAACGCCGCCAGCGTGTCCTCCATGTGCGCCAGCGTCGCCTCGCGGTCCTGCCCGGACGGGTCATACCGCCAGTTCTGTCGGAACATGTAACTGCCCCGGTTGGGCCAATGGAACTGGTAAAGGTCGATGCACTCCGTGCGCAGCCGGCGCAGCGATCCCTCGACCGCGCCGGGAATCGTGTCCGACGAGATCGGCGCGCCGTCGCGGACATGCTTCAGACCCGCGCCGGAATGCTTCGTGGCCAGCACCACCTCGTCGCGCCGGCCCGACGCGGCGATCCAGCTGCCGATGATCTCCTCGGTACGGCCGATCGTCTCGGCCGCCACCGGGTTGACGGGGTACATCTCGGCGGTGTCGATGAAATTGATGCCGTGGTCCAGCGCCATGTCGATCTGGGCATGGCCTTCGGCCTCGGTGTTCTGCGTACCCCAGGTCATGGACCCGAGACACAGGTCACTCACTTCGATGCCGGTGCGCCCCAGTGGCCTCGTCCGCATGTCCCTGCCCTCTTTCCGTCTCCGGTTACAGGCGAGACCCTAACGGTTTTGCCCGGGGTGTCACCCGGAATCCGCGCTTGAGAACAAAACATGAATATCCTAGGCTCAACACCATGACCGCGCCGATCCTTGCACGCAACGCCCCGTCCCGGCCGGCCCTGCCCGTGCTGGGGGATGTCAGGCTCCCGCTTGCCCGCCTGCACGAAGTCTGCGGGCCGGCACGGCACGTGCTGGCCATGCTGGTCGCCGCGGCCATGCGCGGGCCGGTCTTCTGGATCGCCCCGGCCGGGCGGGCCGACGGCCTCAACCCCGAGGGGATGGTCCCCTTCACCGCGCCGCAGCGTTTCACCTTCGTCTCCCCGGACCGTCCCGAGGATGTCCTCTGGACACTGGAGGAAACGCTGCGCAGCGGCGTGGTCCCGCTGGTGGTGGGCGACCTGCCGGCACCGCCGCCGCTGACACCGGTGCGCCGGCTTCACCTCGCCGCCGAAGCCGGCGCGGCGGAGGGCGGGCAGGACATGCCGCTGGGGCTTGTCCTCACGCCCGGCGATGGCGGCGCGCCGGGGGTCGAGACCCGCTGGCACATGGCGCCCGCCCATGCGGCGCAGGCACGCCGGTGGACACTCGAACGCCGCCGCGCCCGCACCGCGCCACCGCGCCGCTGGTGCCTCTCGGGCCGTCCGGGAAACTGGCGGCTGACCCCTGACGCCGACATGGGCTGAAAAACGTTTCCCCGCGCCGCGGATGGTCTATCATGCGACCATGCCGCGTTTCGCCCGCCTTGCCGCCCTGATCGCGCTCACCGGCCTCATCGCCATGCCGGCGCACGCGGCGCCCGAACGCTACGCGCTCAACGCCGATCAGTCGCAGGTGGGCTTCACCTACCGGCTGAACGATGCGCACCACCACGGCACGATGCCCGTCAAGTCGGCCGACATATGGCTCGACCTTGCCCGCCTGCCCGCCAGCCGCATCGACGTCACGCTCGACGCGCGGGGGGTGCGCGCGGGGTTCATCTTCGCCACGCGGGCGTTGAAGGGCGCATCGCTGCTCGACACCGCGCATCACCCGGAAATCCGATTCCACGCCACGCGGATCGTCGGCGACCTGTCCGGCGCCACCATCACCGGCGCGCTCACCATCCGCGGGATCACCCGGCAGGTCACGCTGCACGCCCGGCTGTACCGCCGGCACGGAACCGACCCGGGCGATCTGGACCGCCTGACGGTGATGCTCACCGGCGCGGTCAGCCGTTCCGCCTTCGGCGTGACGGGCTATGCCGGCCTCGTGGCTGACGAAATCGGCTTGCGCATCATTGCCCGCATCGAGAAATGACACCCGCCCGGCGGGCAACACGGCACCGTCGCGATACCGCCCCGCCATTGACGCGATACCGCAGGCCCGGCCGCGCCGTTCCGCGCCTCATGCCTCCGCGTCCGCCGCCTCGTCGTCCTCGGCCTGCTCGGCATACCATTCCTGCGCGGCGGCAAGCGCCACGGGCGACGCGGTCGGCTGCACGCCCAGATAGGCGCCCGTCTCGTCCACGGGAATCGCGGGCCGCCGCGTCATCCGCCAGCCCGCGTATAGCGTGATGGCAAGGAAGAGCACCGTGATGAACAGCCAGAAACCGCCCGGCCCGACCAAGTCCATCAACTGGCCCGTCGCGATGGGTCCAACGATCGCCCCGACCCCGTAGACAAAGACCAGCCCGCCCGACGCGGCCGCCATGTCCTCGACGTCCAGATAATCGTTCGTGTAGGCGATGAAGAGCGCGTAAAGCGGGTTGGCCACGCCCCCCACCATGAAGGCGAGCACCAGCAACAGCTCGAATTGCGCCCCCAGCAACAGACCCCCCGCACCGGCCACCGTGCCGATGGCGGCCAGCCCGAGGATCAGCACGCGCCGGTCCATCCGGTCCGACAGCCAACCGACGGGAAACTGCAACACGAGCGAGCCCACGAAGATCGCCGCGACGAAGCTGGTGATCTGGGCCACGCTCAGCCCGGCGGCCGACCCGTAAATCGACGCCATGCCGAACTGCGCCGCGAACACCCCGCCCAGCAGAAGCGTCCCGATGCTGGCCAGCGGCGAATTCTCGTAAAGCCGCCGCAGGCTCATGGGCTTGGCCGTCTCGAAGGCCGGGGTGGGGCTGATCGACAGAAGGATCGGCGCAAAGGACAGCGACACGAGGATCGACGGGATCACGAACAGGAAGAACCCGCTCGCCTCGCCAAGGTTCATCAGCCCCTGCGCCGCGATCATGCCCAGCATCTGCGCGATCATGTAGGCCGACAGGACCTTGCCGCGCGACTGGTTGTCGGATGCGTTGTTCAGCCAGCTTTCGGCGGTCACGTAGACCCCGGACAGACAGAAGCCCAGAACCACGCGAATCGCCGTCCAGCTGTACGGGTCCGTGAGCAGCGGAAACGCGATGAGACCCGCGGAAATGAACGACGCCAGCGCCGCGAACACACGCACATGCCCCACGCGCCGGATCAGCTCGGGTGCCACGCGGCTACCCACGAGGAAGCCGAGGAAATATCCCGACGTGATGATCGACAGTTCCAGCGTGCCGAACCCC
>JAVLCJ010000079.1:0-12832 GCA_031580875.1 Roseovarius sp. | reverse complement strand
CGGTCACAGCCAGTGGATCACCGGGGCGGGGGCGCGGCGGCTTGTCCACGCGATGCGCATGCGGCACGACGCCGTTCTGGTCGGGGCGGGCACGGCGCGCTCGGACGATCCGTCACTGACCGTTCGGGACCTTGGCACCACGCATCAGCCCGTACGCATCGTGGCCTCGCGCCGGTTGGACATGCCGCCGGAGTCGACACTCGGGCGAACGGCGGGCGACGTGCCCGTGTGGCTGTGCCATGGCCCGGATGCAGACGCGCGCGGCGCCGACGCATGGGCGGCCAAGGGCGCGCTGCTGGTTCCCTGCGAGGTCAGTCACCGGCAACTGGACATGGCATCGGTGCTGGCACAACTCGCAGGCCGGGGGATCACGCGGGTGTTCTGCGAGGGCGGCGGCGCCTTGGCCGCGTCACTTCTTTCCGCCGGCCTCGTCGACGAGATGATCGGGTTCAGCGCGGGGCTGGTTATCGGGGCCGAGGGGTTGCCCGCCGTGGCCCCCATGGGCATTGCCCGGCTGGACGAGGCCGCGCGCTTCACCCTTGTCGAAACGCGCGAGGTGGGCGGCGACGTGCTGCACCGCTGGACGGCCGGGCAGGATTGAGCCGCGCCGTCAGGCCATCCCGCCGGGGGCTTTGACCACGCGCACCGCGTTGATCTTCCAGCCGCCGTCGACCTCCACCATGTTGTATTCCACTAGGTGCAGGGCGCCTTCGCCATCGCGGATCAGCACCTGTTGCCACGGCGCTCCGTTGCGCGTTTCCACCGACAGGAACTCGACCTCCCGCGGTCGCCAGACCATCGGGTATCCCTGCCGGACCATGGCACCGAAACGCTGCGGTGTCTGGAACCGGGATTTGATCGACGGGCTGGCAAACCCGAAAGCGGTCTTGAAATCATCCGCGCGGAACGCCTCGATCTGGGCCGAGATGATCGCACGGAACCGCGCCTGATCGGCGTTGACCGGAAGCGCCAGGAGCGTGAAGAGCGCAAGCAGCGTCAAGAGTTTTCGCATCATGGTACCTCCACGCGGGATACGCGCCATCGGTCACGGCGGATCAGTTCGCGGGGGCCTGCAACGACTTGAGGTATGCCACGAGATCGGCCACCGGCCGTGTGGTCAGCACGGGCTGGCCGCTGTGAGTCTTGAGTGCGACGGCCGTGCCGGTCTCGAAGAAATCGCCGTAAACGGGCATCGGGCTGCCATGCGAGACTATCGGATCGCGGCCGTCGATACGTTTCACCACGCGGCTCAGGGGAAACCGGCCATCATTGTCGGCACTGAGCGCGGTCAGATCCGTCGGTTGCACCAGCAGAACCGGCCGCATCGGGCCGTCGCCATCCGCCTCGGCGCCGTGACACGCCGCGCAGTAACGATCGTATGTCTCCTGGCCGGCCTCGATCTGGTCGGCGAAAACCGGCGTGCCGAGCAACAGCAGCATGGCAGCTGCAGTGACAGGACTGTATCTGGACATCTCGATTACTCCTTGATGCTTGGGGCAGGCTTGGGATCAGCCAGTCTGGATCGTCGCAAGATATGCGGCAAGGTCAAGCAAAGCCTTGGGCGTCGTCAGCGCCATGCCGGACTCGTCCCGCCACGTGACCGTGGGCCCTGTCAGCATCGGCCCGAAATCCGGCATGACCTCGAACCGGCCGGGATAGCCGTGTATCCGTGCCATCGCGTGTGTTGCCGGGAAGCTGCCGCCGTTCTGCGCGGACAGTCGCGTCAGGTCGGCCGGGCGGGTCGCAAGCACGGATGCCAGCGGACCGTCGCCGCGGCCGGTGAGCCCGTGACAGACCGCACAGTTCGAGACGTAGTGCCGTTTGCCGGCCTGCGGTGACGGCGCCTGCGTGCAGGCGGCCAGCACGATGACGCCCAGTGCCAATGCCTTGTACATCCGCCTTGTTCCTTGTCGCGCAGCCGCATTAGGCCGTGCCAGCACGCCGGATGCATTGATTTGGATCAGCGCGCGGGCGTCGTCGCGCGTTTGGGGATGCTGCTGCCCGCCCGGGGTACCGTCTCCCGATCCTATGTCAGACCGGCGAGTTCGCGGCTCCGCGTCCAGACCGCGTCATCCAGCGTCACCGGGTCATTCGGGGTTTTCCCCTGTCCGGGCATGCGCGCGCCCGCGTCCAGAGCCACCGCGTCGGCCACCTGTTCGAGCCGGTCGAAGAACGCGCCCGAAACGCCCGGATCCACCAGCAGGTAGTACTGCCCCAGATCATGCGGTGGCCCCTCGGGAACCTTGAGCGGTTGCACGCCGCGGCTGACGACCCCGCCGGTCATCCCGGCGGCCAGCAATTCGGCCATCAGGCCGAAGCCCCATCCCTTGTAGCCGCCCATCGACACCAGTGACCCGCCAAGCGCCGCCTCGGGGTCCGTCGTGGGGCGTCCCTCGGCGTCCACGGCCCAGCCTTCGGGGATGCGTTCGCCGGCCGCCTTGGCCATGGTGATCTTGCCGAGGGCCACCGTGGTGGTGGACTGGTCGAACTGCATTGCGACGCCACCGTCCCCGTCCGGCACCGCGAAGGCGATCGGGTTGGTCCCGATGACGCGCGTCTTGCCGCCGGGTGGCGCCACGATCGGCGAGGCGTTGGTCAGGCCCAGCCCGATCAAGCCGGCGCGCGCGATCTGTTCCGTGAAATACCCCAGCGAGGTGCAGGTATGCGCGTGTCCCACCGCAAGGCTTGCCAGCCCGCTGTGGCGGGCCGCGTCCAATGCTTCGGGCAGCCCGCGGGCAAAGGCGGGCTGCGCGAACCCGAACCGGGCATCCACCGTCACCGCGGCGGGACGGGGCCGCGAAACGACGGGCGTCACGTCGCCTTTGACACGCCCGGTTTCAAGCTGCGTGCAGTAACTTTCGAGGTAATACAGGCCACAGATGCGGTTGCCGACGCTTTCGGCCTTGCGGACGGCGTCCGCGACGCAGCCGGCGACCCATTCCGCGGCTCCGTGACGGATCAGGGCGGCCTTTGTCGTGCTTTCGATTTCCCCGAGGGATATGTCAACCATTGAGAGCCTCCGCCACATGCTGCCAGTCGCGGCAGAGTGCTCAGGCTTGGCGTGAAGGTCAATTCAAACCTTCTGAACAGGGCTTCAACGTGCCTTCGCGACCTGTCAGCCGGCCACGGCGCGCCCTTGATCCAGCTTGACGACCCGGTCCATCCGCGCGGCAAGATCGAGGTTGTGCGTGGCGATCAGCGCGGCGCGCCCGGTGGACCGCACCAGATCGACAAGCGCCGCGAACACCCGGTCCGACGTTGCCGGATCAAGATTGCCGGTCGGTTCGTCGGCCAGCATGAGGCGGGGCGCATTGGCCAGCGCCCGGCAGAAGGCCACCCGCTGTTGTTCGCCCCCGGACATGGCCGAGGGACGGTGGTGGGCGCGCTCGGCCACGCCGACGCGCATCAGCAGGTCCGTGGCGCGGGTGAGGGCCTCGGCACGCGGCACGCCATCGGCAAGCTGCGGCAGGACGATATTCTCGGCCGCCGAGAACTCGGGCAGCAGGTGGTGGAACTGATAGACGAACCCGACGTCGCGCCGGCGCGCCACGGTGCGGCGCCTGTCCGAAAGGCCCGTCATGTCTTCGCCGCCGATCTCGACGGTCCCGCCGTCTGGCGTGTCGAGCAGGCCCGCGATATGCAGCAATGTCGATTTTCCCGCGCCCGACGGCGCCACGAGGGCCACCATCTCGCCCCTGTCCAGCGTCAGGTCGGCGCTGGTCAGGACGCGGACTTCGCCGGACTGGCCGGCATTGTAGGTCTTGGACACGTCGGCAAGGCGCAGGATCGTGTCACTCATAGCGAAGTGCCTCCACCGGGTTCATGCGGGCCGCGCGGCGGGCCGGGAAGATCGTGACGACAAAGCTCAACCCCAGTGACAGCGCCACGGCCGACAGCACGTCGCCCAATTCCAGCTTGGCGGGCAGGTGATAAATGCCGCGGATGGACGGATCCCAGACCTCGCCGCCCATGATCACGTTCACGAACGAGAAGACGGGGTCGATGTAGATCGCGAAAAGACAGCCCAGCAGGACGCCCGCTGCCGTGCCGATCACCCCGGTGAAGGCCCCGCAGATGAAGAAGACCCTCAGCACCGAGCCCTCGGTCAGGCCCATGGTACGCAGGATGCCGATATCGCGCCCCTTGTTCTTGACCAGCATGATCAGCCCGCTGGTGATGTTCATGGCCGCGATCAGCACGAGGATCGACAGGATCACGAACATCACGTTGTCCTCGACCTCCAGCGCGCGCAGGAAACCGCCGCTGGCGTCGCGCCATGTCCAGATCTGGCTGCGGTCCCCGGCGGCGCGCATCAGGGGCAGGGCCATCCGGGCCACCTTTTCGGGGTCGGCCACCATGACTTCCAGCTCGTCGGCGCGGCCTTCGCGGTTGAAAAAGCTCTGCGCCTGTTCGAACGGCAGATAGACGCGCACGCGATCGATGTCGTAGCGGCCGGCGCTGAAGATGTAGACGACCTCGTAGGCATTTACGCGCGGGCTGGTCCCGAACGCCGTCTTGACGCCGTTGGGCGAAATCAGCTTGATCCGGTCGCCGATGCCCGCCCCCAGTTCACGTGCAACACCGGAACCGATGGCGATGCCGTCGGGGAAGCGCGTTAGGTCGCCCTCGCTGGTTTCCGGGTCGGCGATGCGCGGGATCGTTCGCAGGTCCGACGGCTTGATGCCGAAGACCTCGACACCGGTGTTCCGGTCACGGGCCGTCGCCATGACCTGTCCCTTCACCAGCGGCGCAGCCCGCGTGACGCCCGGCACCTCGCGCACCCGTTCGGCCATCGCCTCGTAGTCGGCCAGCGTTCGGTCGACGCGCCCGGTCTGCGCGTCGACGGTGCCGGTACTGTAGATCGTCACGTGGGCGTTCGCGCCGAGAATCGTGTCCACGAATTCCGCCCTGAACCCCGAGCGCACGGCCAGCGTCGCGATCAACGCGAAAACCGCCAGCGTGATCCCCACGAGGCTGATCCACGTCATGACCGACACACCGCCCTCGGCCCGTTTGGCCCGCAGGTAGCGCCAAGCGATCATCCATTCAAAACCCGCGAAGGGCGGGGGGGTGCCTGCCACGAAACCACCTCTTGTCCTTGTCGAACGGACAGTGCGCCTTGCGCCCCGCGAGGTCAAGCCGCCGGTCGGCATGTCGAGCGTACGCTTGTCACGGGGGTCGTTAACGGCCGGTTGATAAGTCCCTCTCGCACCGGGCGCGTCCGGTGCGCGAAGCGTCACCTCCGGCACGGTCCCGGGCCGGAACTGGGAAAGGGAATTTCATGAACAAGGCAATCACCGACGGCATCGAATTCATGCCACCGGCCTTCGCGGACGGGCTTGACGTATGGTCGCGCGGCGACGGCAGGCCGGATTCGGACACCTACGCCAACGCGGCCAGCGCGGCTTTCGTTCCCGCCGACGAGGATTTCGGTGGCGCACTGGAACTGCAGAAGACGGAGGATACGCAGAAACTGCGCTACATGGGGGAGACACCGATCCTGCCGGGGTGCTACCTGCGCATCAAGGCCCGGGTGAAGGCGCTTAGCGGTAACCTGCCAAACCTGCGCATCGCGGCATGGGCCGGTGACGCGAACGGCAATCGCGTGACCGGCGTGACCGAAAACGGCCCGGCTGTCACGCTGAGCCAGTACGGCGATGTGGTCGAGGCGTCGGCCATCGTGGGCGTCGGGCTGCGTCAGGGTGTCGACATGGTCTGGGGCGCCACGGCCGTCTTCGGCCATTTCGGGCTTGACCTGACCGGGCCCAATGGTGGCGTGGTGCGCATCGACGATATCGAGATCGAGGACGTCACCCGCTTTTTCCTGCGCGACATCCTTGCCTGCGTGGACGTACGCGATTTCGGCGCGGTCGGTGACGGGGTCACGGATGACACCGCCGCGTTCGAGGCGGCCGATGCCGCGGCACAGGGCCGCGAGGTGATCGTGCCGGCCGGGACGTATTTCCTCGCGCAGAGCACGACGCTGGACAATCGCGTCAGGTTCGAGGGAACGCTCGACATGCCCGACGACGCGATACTGGCACTGAAGAAGAATTATGACCTTCCCAGCTACATCGACGCGTTCGGCGACAGCGAAATGGCCTTCAAGAAGGCTTTCCAGGCGCTGTTCAACAATGCCGGGCATGACTCGCTCGATCTCGGCGGGCGCAAGATCGCGCTGCGCGCGCCCGTGGACATGCAGGCGGCGGTGGCCAACAAGACAACGTTCAAGCAGCGCCGGGTGATCCGCAACGGGCAGTTCTCGGTCTTTTCCGGGCCGGCCTGGGACACCGTCGTAATGACCTCGCAGGCGACCTACGATCCCGGTGATCCGAAGCGGCTGACGAATGTCGAGAACGTGGCGAACGTGCCCGTGGGCGCGCTGGTCGAGGGCGTGGGCGTGGGCCGCGAGGTCCACGTGAAGAGCACGAATGTCGGCGCCGGCGAAATCGTCCTGAGCCAGCCGCTCCACGATGCGGCCGGCACGCAGGTCTTCACCTTCCGCCGCTTCGCCTACATGCTCGATTTCAGCGGCTTCGAGCAGATCTCGAAATTTTCCATGTCCGACATCGAATTCCAGTGTTCCGGCGATTGCAGCGGGATCCTGCTGCCGCCTTCCGGGACGGGGTTCAACCTGCGTGACTGCTTCGTGACCCGGCCGCGGGATCGCGGCATCACCAGCCACGGCGAGGGCGATCAGGGGATGCTGATCGACCGGTGCCAGTTTCTCTCCGACGAAGGCCCCGCGGCCAGTACCGAACGAACCTCGATCGCGCTCAACGCCAACGCTAACGACGTCAAGCTGCGCGACAATCGCGTCGTGCTTTTCCGGCATTTCGCCGTTCTTGCCGGGTCGAGCTCGATCATCACCGGCAATCACTTCTTTCAGGGCGACAGCGCCAGCAATGCCGCGCGTACGGCCGGCCTGGTGCTGACGCGGACCAACAATCGCGGCACCGTGACGGGCAATTACATCGACAACTGCTTTCTCGATTGGACGAACGAGCATGATCAGGCCCCCGCGTATTCCAACGAGTTCTCGTTCAGTTCCCTCAGCATCACCGGCAACGTGTTCCTGGCCAGCGACGTCGCGCCGTGGTTCCGGTTCCTCGTGGTGAAACCGCACGGGGCGGGGCATTTCCTCAACGGTCTGACGGTGACGGGAAACACGTTCCGGATGATCGGCGGCACGCTCGACAGGGTTGACGGCGTGGACACGAGTTTCGCCAACCTCGACTACGACCGGTTCAAGAACATCGCCTTCGCCGAAAACGCGTTCCACAACATCGAGACGGCCGTGTCCAATCCGCTCGTGCTGGACCATGCCGAGGGCAGCCCCGATGCGACATGGGTTGTCCGCCCGGCGCCCAAGCTGCCGTTCGGCGCATGGGCGCAGACGGTCGAATCCGTTCTCGCGAAAGCGGCAATCCGGGATGAGGATGGCGCCGCCTATTTCGGCATGCCCTATTACCAGCCCGAGCGCGGGCCGGACCGTGACAGGATCAACCTGCGTTGGGAAAAACCCGTCGAGGGCACAGTGACGATACGTCTGCGCGTCGATGAGCCGATCTAGGTCCGGGTCAGAACCGTCGCCACAGCCCCAGCTTGAGCGCGACGGATGAAAGCTCCTTCACCCCGGCCGTCACGCCGATCTCGATATGGCGGCCGGGGCGCGGTTCCAGCACGAGCGACGGCGCGAGTTTCATGTAGCTCGGTGTCGTGTCGGGGAAGCCCATCTGCAGCTGAAGGATGGCCTTGGACCGTGACGAGGTATTGAACCCGACCGTGACATCTGATTGCACCAGCCGCCTGCTGGCCCTGTCGAACAGCACGACTCGCGTGTCGACGGCCATCCAGCCGTGGCGTTCGCCCAGCTTGAAACCGCGCCCGACGGAAATCGCCGGCCGCAAGGCGCGGTGCCCGGCGGCACGGCCCAGCCCGATCTCGGCGGCGATCTTCAGGCGGTGCTCGGGCGGGGTGACGGGGTAGCGCAGGAAAACAACGGCCTTCGACAGGCCCGTGCTGCGCCCGCCGATGTCGATCCCGCCGGTAAGCCGGTCCGTCAGGCCGTGTTCCCCGTAGAGCGTCATGAAATGGTTGATGTAGCCGAAGGCGTCCGGCTGCTCGGCCTCCACCGAGAAGGACAGGAACGTCTCGCCCTTGTCGCGTGGCCACGGGCCGGCCTGCGCCTGCACGGTCATGAGTATCAGCAAAACAACGGCGCGGAACATGACGACCTCCGGGTCAACGGTCTTTAAAATTGGTGAATCGAAAGTTAACGAAAGCGCGCGATTTGCCCCGCGCGCGCAAGCTGCTAAGGTTCCGCCATCCAAGGAGGTTCGCCATGCCGACCATCGCCACGCCCAATGCGTGCCAGACCGTCCTGACCACGTTCGAGACGACACCCGGCACCTGCCAGGATCTGCTCGACCTGCTGACCGACGCGTACGAGACCTTCATCTCGAAACAGACCGGATTCATATCCGCGGGTCTGCACGTCAACGACGCCCAGACCCGGATCGCCAATTATTCGCAATGGCACCGGCGCGAGGATTTCCTCGCGATGCTGCGCAGTGACGAGATGCGCCGGCGCAACCGCGAGATCAACGAGCTTTGCAAGAGCTTCGAGCCCGTCATGTACGATGTCACGGCCACGTTCGACTGATGTTGCGACGCGAGAAGAAGAAACAGCCCGAGGGCGACCTGCTGGACCTGCGCGCGGAAATCCGGGGCGTCCGCGCCGAGCTGGCAGAGCTCAACAGCCACCGCTTCATCCGGATGCACAATTCGCTCTGGCGGGTCATCGCCTTCAACCTGGCGCGGGGCCTCGCCTTCGGGCTCGGAACGGTCATGGGCGCGTCGGTGTTGCTGTCTTTCATCGTCTGGTCCCTCAGCCAGATCGAATTCCTGCCGATCATCGGGGAGTGGGCCTCCGAAATCGCCCGCCAGATGGAGCGGGCGGCGGAATGACACGCAACGCAAGGGCGCGCCGGGGCTGACCTGCATCAAGGCAGCGCGACCGCGCGCGTGCGATCCTTTGGCGGTAGATAATGAAAGGAACCCGCCATGTACGACCACGTGCTCGTCCCGATCTCCTTCGACGAGGATCGCGATTCGGCCGGTGCGCGCGACGTCGCCGCGCTGCTGGCCGGGGCGGAGGGGCGCATCACCCTCATCCACGTGATGGAGCAGATTCCCGGCTACGCGATTTCCTATGTCCCGCGGAATTACCTGGCCGAAAGCCGGGATGCCGTGCAGACCGAACTGGCCAACATGGCCGCGGAATTGCCCGATGCCGAGGGGCTGGTCGTGGAGGGGCATTCCGGCCGCACCATCGTCGACTGGGCCGAGGCAAACGACGTGGATTGCATCGTCATCGCAAGCCACCGCCCCGGCATGAGCGACCTGGTCATCGGCAGCACCGCGACGCAGGTCGTCCGGCACGCGAATTGTTCGGTCCACGTGATCCGCTGAGCCTCCGGCGGGATGTGAAAGCGGCATGCTGGAGCAGGGCGGGCAGCTACTTCTCGTAGGCGTGGCGATCGCGGCGAACAACATGGGCGTCGCGCTCTGTCTCGGGGCGCTTGGCCACGGACGCCACACCGCGCGCATCCTGATCGTTTTTGCCGGTTTCGAATTCACCGTGCCGTTTCTGGGTGTCTGGCTGGGCTACCACGCGGCCTCGGTTATCGCCGGCGCGGCAATGTGGCTCGGCCCGGCGCTGCTTGCTGCCATGGGCATTGTCGCGATCTTCTCGGGCACGCGCGATGACGCGGTGCAGCGCAACCTCGCGGATGTGCTGACCGGTTGGCGGGGGCTCGTCATGCTGTCGGCGGGGCTGTCTGTCGACAACCTCGTTGTCGGTTTCAGCCTCGGGCTGGGCGGGGCGCCGCCGTTTGCCCTTGCTGTCACGATCATGGTCTGCTCGGTCAGCTTCACCTATGTCGGGCTACGGGTCGGCCATCGCGTCCATCGCAGGTTCCAGGCGCTGTCCGAGATCGCGGGCGGTGTCCTGCTGATCGCCCTTGCGGGCTGGTCGTTGATGGCGGATTGACGCTTGGCCTCGGGGCCGGGGCGGTTGCGCAGGCCGCGGCCGATACCCAAATGACAAGAGTATGGAGCCAACAGGAGATTGATGATGCAGTGCCCCATCGACGGAACCGACCTTGTCATGACGGATCGTGCCGGTGTCGAGATAGATTATTGCCCGAAATGCCGCGGTGTTTGGCTTGATCGCGGAGAACTCGACAAGATCATCGAACGCTCCGCGCCCGAGGCGCCGCAGACCCGCGACCGGGAGGTCGATGATCGGTCGTACACCAAGAAGAAGAAGCGCGGCGGGTTCCTCGACGAACTCTTTGATTTCTGAACGTGGCGTCAAGCTAGCGCACGGGCCCGGCGGGCGGCGCACACGCGTATCCGTGGCCGCCGGGCAGGCGACACAGGCGTTGCAGGAAATCCTCCGGCAGGGGCTCGTATTGAAAGCGGGCCTTCGTGCGGTCCTTCTCGTCCAGGTAATCGGTGCAGGCCGCGACATAGTACAGATCGCGGCGCTGGTCCGATGCGTACCACTGCGCAAAGGCCGCTTCGACCGCGCGGGAAATCTGCGCGCTGCGTTGCATCTCGGCGGCGAAGGCAACGGTGATGTCCGCCTGAGTGGGCCATACCGACAGGGCGTTCCAAACGCCCGGATCGCCGCGTTCCTTCAGGTACCATGCCGCCAGCGCGGTTATCGCGCTCGCGTCGGCCTCCATCGCCATGACCCCGATGGCGTTGGCCCGCATCGACGCCGTCGCGCCCGGGCAGGCGCGGCGCCGGATCTGGGAAAGGTGGCGGATTTCGTGCAGCAGCACCGCGCTGCGCATCTCGGCGCCAAGCGTCGCCCCCAGCACGATCCTGTTTGCGGCCGGATCGAGGTAGCCATGCGCGTCGCGCAGCGCGTCCGACAGGCAGATTTCCGGCTTTTCCTCGTCCACGGCATCCCGCATCGACGCGAATTCGACCAGAACCGGTGTTATCGCCTCGACCGTCCGGGCGATGCGCGCGGCTGACGCGCCCGGGGGCGCGGTGTATGGATGGGGCACGCACAGCTCGGGGCCCGCAGTGCCGACGCCCGGCAACAGCAGTGCCACAACGAGCGTTGCCGCCCGGAACGCGTGCCATGCTGACACGGACCGACGCATCAACTCACCGGCCCAGCAGCAGACGGACCAGCGTCACGACCAGCGAAACGGCGACCGAGACGAGTATCGCGGACGTGATCGGGATATAAAGCGTGAAGCTGTCGCGCTCGATAACGATGTCACCGGGCAGCCTGCCCAGACCCAACCGGGAAAGCGGGCCCCACAAAAGGCCCAATGCCACCAGCGCAAGGCCGAGGATGATCAGAAGACGTGCCATTGCCGCAGGATAGCGCAGGCTGTTTCGGCGCGATAGACGGATCGGCGCGGCGGATTTGCCGCGGGGCCGGAAACATCTGCCGTGCTGCACGCCAGATCACGGGCGCCGCGCGTCCCCGGTGTCAGGGCGTGATCATCTGCACGCCGGTGATTCGCTGTATCTCGTGCACATCGTCATCGTAGAGGTCGCTGAGCGCGTCGAGCATCTCCTCCGTCCAGCCGGGGATCTCGAGTTCCTCCTCTATGGCGCTTTCGTCGGCGAACTTGTCGAGGAACGCGGCGATCACGCGCCTTTTCTGGACCTCCGTCATGCCGGGGTGCTGATCGAGATAGGCACGGAACCGTTTCATGCCCGCCGCGCTCATGATTTCCTCCAGCAGCGCGAATTCGCCATTGATCGCGACAGTCGGGTCAAGGCCCGCCAGCTCGCGGATCAACTGCGCCCAGGTCAGCGGCGTGTCCTCGTTGCACCAGACGGTGATCGATATCTCGGGATGCGCGGCCCGGATGCGCCTGATCAGCTCCGACCAGCGCATCTGCATCGGGTCCGCCCCGCGCAACAGGTCAGGCAGGGTCTCGAAATCCGTATCCTGCAGCAGCGCCGGCAGGAACGTGGCCGGGTTGCGGATCGCGAGGAACAGCTCGATCGTGTCCCTCGGGAATATCTGCCGGACCACGCCCAGTCTCTGTTCGGCGGCAGCGTAGAAAACCCCGCCCGACGGGGCCATCCGCGGGGTGCCGAAAAAACCGGGATTGGCCAGGACCAGCCGGTCGGCGGCGCCGTCCACCGCGATCGCGTCGATCAGGATGTCGCGGCTCTCGTCGGAAACGCCGGTGCTCAGCGCGGCATGAACCGTGTCACGCAGGAGCTTGCGATACTTGCGCGGGCTGGGCACGTTCGTGCCGTACCGCGCAAGCGTGTCACGATTGTCCGTCAGGCAGGAAAGCAGCCTGTCGTCATCCGTGAAATGAGCGCCCGCATGAAGTACCACCTGCATCTTGCTTCCGACCCGGCCTTGCTGAACATGCACAATATACGGGCTTTTGAGCCCAGTTAAACCGGATTCCGCCGATCGCCCGCCCTACGCGCCCACCACCACGGCCGGCAGGGCAGGGAATGCAGAAACCGGGTTGCGGCACGCCGCAAGAGCGCGTATGGCTTCAAAAAGCCCCTATAGCTCAGCTGGTAGAGCAACTGATTTGTAATCAGTAGGCCGGGAGTTCGAGTCTCTCTGGGGGCACCACGTAAACACTTTAAGGGACTGTTTTTATTGCATTTCTGTTTTTTTTGAGTTTTCAGGTCCGCCATCTAGTCCGCCACCCTAGTTTTGTTGCAATGCCGCCGTTTCCAAATCCGGCGTATCTGAGTGATTCGCATTTTCATCAGTTTTGCTGTAGGAAAGGCTGCGCCCTTGAGTGGCTAGGTTAGATCA
>JAVLCJ010000078.1:0-12969 GCA_031580875.1 Roseovarius sp. | reverse complement strand
CAAAACATTTTGGCCAGATCCGCAAAGCCCATCCCGTTATCACGCACCCACCATCAAGCGCGACTGCAGTTTGCGCATTAAGAAAACATTTCCCGCCAGACATGCCGGCTAAGTCAACTCTGGGTATAAAATTGGGAGCCAATAGATCAAGTTGCTCCACCGCCTTGCGCAGACGACTTGTATACGTCCTTGGCACTCTGAGCGGTGAAGACAAACTTTACTTGAAGCGATAGTTGATCCGCCCCTTGGTCAGGTCATAGGGCGTCATTTCCACCTGCACCTTGTCCCCCGCCAGAACACGGATGCGGTTCTTGCGCATCTTGCCTGCCGTGTGCGCGATGATCTCATGGCCGTTTTCAAGCTCGACCCTGAATGTCGCGTTGGGCAGGAGTTCCTTCACGACACCGGGAAATTCGAGCGTATCTTCCTTGGCCATGGTCTCTCCTTGATCTGCCGTTCCGCCAAGATCGCGGAACGCCGCATTAAATGCGCCCATTCGACGCGTTTTTCAAGGGAATAATCAGCGCAGGCGCTCGGTTGTTGCGTCTCCGTCGCGGCCGGCCTGCTCCTGCCAGTGGCGGCGGTTGAGCACCCCGCCATCTGCCCGCACATGCGCGACCGCGGCCCTGTCGATCTCGGCATAGGTCCAGCCGGGCACATCAAGCCGCCCCTCGGCCAGCACCCCGGAGGCCGGGAAGCCGGTATCGGGCGGGCCGAAGACACCGCCCGTGCCGGTGTTCACGTCCGCCAGTTCGGTCCAGCGCGCCTCGCCCACCAGCGACGCCATCGCGGTGACGCACTGGGTTTCCAGCGCGCGGGCCATGGCACCGATGCGGACCCGCCAGTAGCCCGACAGCGCCTCGGTGCAGGATGGCACAAGGATCACGTCCGCCTCGGCAAGCGCCCGGCCCAGCAGGGGGAATTCGGAATCGTAACAGATCAGGATCCCGATGCGGCCCAGCGCCGTGTCGAACAGGCGCAGCGGGCCGCCGGGCACGATATCCACCGGGTCGCGCTCGAACCGTGTCATGATCTGCTTGTCCTGCACCCCGCAGCCGCCACCGGGCGCGAAAAGCCGCGCGCGGTTCACCGGCCGCGCGCCCAGCGCGGCGTCGAAGATCGGGGCCGAGGCGGCGCATATGTGCACATCGTAGCGCGCCGCCAGGTCGCTGTGCAGGGCGTCCGCCGCGCTGATCCGGTCCGACACCGCGCGCATCGACCGTTCCGGGTCGGCGGCCGCTTCCGGGCCGGCCAGCGTCGCCAGTTCCATCGCGCCGTATTCGGGAAAGACAAGCAACTCCGCGCCGTGGCCCGCGGCATCGGCCACCCATGCCTCCAGCTTGGCGGCATAGGCGGCCCAGTTTTCCAGCGGCTCCATCGGATAGGCGGCAGTGGCGATCTTCATGGGCTCCCCCGGCGGTCTGCAGCACGTACCCGTGTTCAAGCACGCTGTCCGGGCCAAGTAAATGCCACCCCCTCGCCTTTGCGCTGTCGCAGGTTATCATTATGTTGCAATGGACCGACGGATCACCTTGACCCTGCCAGTCCGTGTTCGATTGCACCGCTAACACGTTCGGAGACAGCCTTGACCGCATCGACGTACCGCCCGTTCCCACATGTCTGCCCGCCCGGCGGACGGAGCCCCGCATGAACGCCGCCCGCGACGCCTTCATCGCCGCCATGCGGCAGGTGGCCGCCACGGTGACCGTGGTGACGACCGACGGGCCGGCGGGCATGGCCGGGGCGACGGTCAGCGCCTTCACCTCGCTGTCGGCCGATCCGCCCTCGGTGCTGGTGTGCCTCAAGGCCGACAGCCGCATCGCGCGCGCCGTTGCCGACAACGGCACGTTCTGCGTGAACGTCCTGCCGGAGGACGCCGTCGACCTCGCCCAGTGTTTCGCCGGCCGCTCGGACGAGTCCAAGCCGGACCGTTTCGAGGGCCTCGACTTCACCACGACCGAGTTCGGCCCCGTCCTGCCCCGGGCCACGGCGTTCACCTGTTCGCTCGATCACCGGCATGTCCACGGCAGCCACACCATCTGCATCGGCAACGTGACCGGGATTTCCGATGCCGGCCAACGCCCGCTGACCTACATGAGCGGCACCTTCCACATCGTCCGGCCGCGCAAGGCCGTCTGACGGCATGCGCCAGATCATCGTCAGCGCGCGGGAAGGCGATACCGAGGCCCTGATGCGTCGGGCCCGCGATTGCGGCGCCATCGACATCTCCGTTCATCGCGACCTTGCCCGCGCGGGACGCATCACCATGTCGCTCCTCGTGGGACGGCAGGAACGCCAGGAAATACTGGACGCCCTGCAGGCGGGACTGGCCGACGATGACGACTGGCGCATCACGCTGCTTCCCGTCGAAACCTCGGTTCCCTTCCCCGAGACCGAGGAGGACGCGGACGAGGACGCCGAGGCGCCGGGCGGCAACGGGCAGTCCACCCCCGCGAGGAGATCTACAACCAGGTCTGGGAACAGGCCCGCACCGACAGGAACTACGCGGTTTTCGTCACGCTCTCGACCGTTGTGGCCGCCTTCGGCATGATCGCCGACAACGTGGCGGTCGTGGAGGGGGCGATGGTCATCGCGCCGCTTCTCGGGCCGAACCTCGCGCTGGCCGTCGGCGTCGCGCTCGGGGATGGCCGGCTGATGGGCCGCGCGATCCTGAGCAGCCTGACGGGCCTCGGGCTGGCGCTGGGGCTCGGTGTCGTCATCGCGCAGCTCTGGCCGGTCGATGCCACATCGGCCGAGTTGCGGGCGCGCGCCGAGGTGGGATTCGACGGGATGGCGATCGCCCTCGCCTCGGGCGCCGCGGCGGCACTGTCGCTGGTGACGGGGATGTCATCGGCGCTGGTGGGCGTGATGGTGGCCGTCGCGCTGCTGCCGCCGACGACCGCCATCGGGCTGTTCCTCGGCGCGGGCCATGCCCGGATGGCGCTGGACGCGGCGTTGTTGCTCGCGGTCAACGTGGTTTGCGTGACCCTCGCCGCGCAGGTCATCATGGTGCTGCGCGGGATCACACCGCGAACATGGGTCGAGAAGCGCAGCGCCCGGCGGGCCAGCCTGATCAACGGGGCCATATGGCTGGGCCTGCTGGTCGCGCTGGCCGCGCTTCTGTGGCTGCGCACCCCCGTCACGGGCTGACGGCGCCTGCCCGAGGGGCGCCGCCCCTCTTGGCCTTCGGCCAATTCACCCCGGGGTATTGGGGCCGAGAAGAAACCCGGGCCCCTGCCCCGCGGCGCGATCACTCGGCGGCGACCGACCGGTCGAGCGCCTCGACCTTCACGGCCGAATACTTGAACTCGGGGATCTTGCCGTACGGGTCGATCGCCGGGTTGGTCAGGATGTTGGCCGCGGCCTCGACATAGGCGAAGGGCAGGAACACCATGTCGGGCGCGATGGCCCGGTCCGCGCGTACCATGATCCGGATCGAGCCGCGCTTGGTCGACAAGCGCACCATGTCGCCGGGCTCCACCCCGAGCTTGCGCAACGTAGCGGGGTGCATCGAGCAGTTGGCCTCGGGCTCGACCGCGTCGAGCACGCTGGCGCGGCGCGTCATGCTGCCCGTGTGCCAATGCTC
Organism: Roseovarius sp.; assembly: GCA_031580875.1. Lineage (GTDB taxonomy): Bacteria > Pseudomonadota > Alphaproteobacteria > Rhodobacterales > Rhodobacteraceae > Roseovarius. Next base: position 9,383 of record JAVLCJ010000078.1, on the reverse strand, counting down.
CAGTTGCCGGCCCGTGGTCAGGACCATGGGATACTCGGCATCGGGCATGTCGTCGGGCGGGATCACGCTGGCCGGGGTGAAGCGCGCGCGCCCTTCTGGCCGCGGGAAGCCGTCGCCGAACACCACCGCCTCGCCCGGGCCGTCGGGATCGGTGCAGGGATAGGTCACGGCGTTGTCCCGCTCGAGCCGGTCCCAGGTGATGTTGTTGAAGGACTTCATGTTCAGCTTCATCTCGGCGAAGACATCCGCCGGGCTGTCATAGTGCCACCGAAGCCCGAGCCGGTTGGCCAGATCGACGGTGATCTGCCAGTCCTCCCGCGCGTTGCCCGGCGGGCTGACGGCGGCCCGGCCCATCTGGACCTGCCTGTTGGTGTTCGTCACGGTGCCCGATTTCTCGAAGAAGGCCGAGGCGGGCAGGATCACGTCGGCGTAGTTGGCCGTTTCGGTGATGAAGATATCCTGCACGACGAGGTGGTCGAGCTTGGCCAGCGCGTCGCGGGCATGGTCCACGTCCGGGTCCGACATCGCCGGGTTCTCGCCGAGGATGTACATGCCCCTGATCCGGTCGGCATGCACCGCATCCATGATCTCGGTCACGGTCAGTCCTTTCTCGGCCGAGAAATCGCCCGATTCCCAGACCTCGGTGAAGGCATTGCGCACCCCGTCGTCGGTTACACTTTGGTAGTCGGGCAGGAACATCGGAACCAGCCCCGCGTCCGACGCGCCCTGCACGTTGTTCTGCCCGCGCAGGGGGTGCAGACCGGTGCCGGGGCGGCCGACATGGCCACACATCAGGGCCAGCGAGATCAGGCAGCGTGAATTATCGGTGCCATGAATATGCTGGCTGATCCCCATGCCCCAGAAGATCATGCCGGACTTGGCCGTGGCAAACTCGCGGGCCACGGCGCGCAGCGTCTCGGCGGGGATGCCGCACAGCTCTTCCATCTTCTCGGGCGCGAACTGCGCGAGGTGCGCCTTCTCGGCCTCCCAGTTCTCGGTGAACGCCTCGATGTACTGCTGGTCGTACAATCCTTCCTCGACGATCACGTGCATGATCGCGTTGAGCATCGACACATCGGCGCCCGGCTTGAACTGCAACATGTGCGTCGCGAACCGGCGCAGCCCCACGCCGCGCGGGTCCATCACGATCAGCTTGCCGCCGCGCTTGGTGAACTGCTTGAAGTAGGTGGCGGCGACGGGGTGATTCTCGATCGGGTTGGCGCCGATGATGATCGCGACGTCGGCATTCTCGATCTCGTTGAAGGTGGCCGTCACTGCACCCGAGCCCACGTTCTCGATCAGGGCGGCCACGCTGGAGGCGTGGCACAGCCGCGTGCAATGGTCCACGTTGTTGTGGCCGAACCCCTGCCGGATGAGTTTCTGGAAAAGGTACGCCTCCTCGTTGGTGCACTTGGCGCTGCCGAAGCCCGCGACCGAGGCACCGCCGTGATCGTCCTTCAGCCGCTTGAGCCCGCCGGCGGCCACATCCAGCGCCTCGTCCCAGTCCGCCTCGCGGAAGAACTGGTGCCAGTTGCCCGGGTCCACGTTCAGCCCCTTGGCCGGCGCGTCGTCGCGCCGGATCAGCGGCCGCGTCAGGCGGTGGTCGTGGTGGATGTAGTCGAAGCCGAACCGCCCCTTGACGCAGAGCCGGCCCTCGTTCGCGGGGCCGTTGATGCCCTCGACGTATTTCACCTTTTCGTCCTTGACCTTCAGGCTCACTTGGCAGCCCACGCCGCAGAACGGGCAGACGCTTTCCACCTCGCGGTCGAAGTCGGCGCTGTCGCCCTGCTGCGCCTCGTCAACGACGGATGCCTCCATCAGCGCGCCGGTCGGGCAGGCCTGTACGCATTCGCCGCAGGCCACGCAGGTCGACTCGCCCATCGGGTCGTCGAAATCGAAGACTGGGAAACTGTCATGACCGCGACCGGCCATGCCGATCACGTCGTTGACCTGCACCTCGCGGCAGGCGCGGACACACAGGTTGCACTGGATGCAGGCGTCAAGGTTCACGCGCATGGCCACGTGGCTGTCATCAAGCCGCGGCACGCGATCCTTCTCCATCGCCGGGAAACGGCTGCCGGTCACGCCGTTGAGTTCGGCCATGTCCCACAGGTGGCTCGACCGGTCATGCGATTCGGCCTGTTCCGGCTGGTCGGCCAGCAGCAGTTCCATCACCATCCTGCGCGAGGTTTCGGCGCGGGCGGTATCGGTCTGCACGACCATGCCCTCGGCCACCTCGCGGATGCAGGAGGCGACAAGCGTACGCTCGCCCTCAACCTCGACCATGCAGGCGCGGCAGTTGCCGTCGGGCATGTAGCCCGGCGCGGGCTTGTGACACAGATGCGGGATCTTCAGGCCGCGCCCGTGGGCCGCCTCCCAGATGGTCTGGCCCTTCTCGGCCTCGACCTCCCTGCCGTTCAGCGTGAACTTGACCGTCTCTGACATCTCGTGCCTCCTTGCTCACGCCTATTTAGACCATACCGGAAACCGGCGGAGGCGGACAATCCCGACACCTCTCCGCAAATTTGCGGCGCCGCGGGACAGTCGCGTTTCCGATCCGCAACACGGCGGCGCGGCTGCGAAAGGGGCGCGGGCACCTGTCGCGATATCCGCATGGTGAAGTGACATCACCCGCAAGGCCCTGTTTACTGCGCCGGTGACACCGACCGGAGCCCCGAGATGATTCCCGTGAACACCGACCGTTTCCTGACCGACCTGCACCGCCTGCGCGAATTCGGCGCGGCAGGCGTGGGCAAGGGCGTTGTCCGCCCTGCCTATTCCGACGCCGATATCGCCGCGCGCGACTGGCTGGCCGGGAAGATGCGCGATGCCGGCCTGAGCGTGCAGGCCGACCCCGTGGGCAACCTGTTCGGCCTCGCCGATGGCCAGAGCCTGCTGGTCGGGTCGCATTCCGACAGCCAGCCCGAAGGCGGCTGGCTCGACGGGGCGCTCGGCGTGATCGCGGGGCTGGAGATCGCCCGCGCCGCGCGCGAAGCCGGCGGGCCGGCGGTTTCATGCGTCTCCTTCGAGGACGAGGAAGGACGCTTCGGCGTGACCACCGGCAGCGCGATCTGGTCGGGCAACCTCGCGCTCGACACGGCCGACCGCCAGACCGACCGGGAGGGAATCACCCTTGCCGAGGCGCGCAAGGCGGCGGCGCCCATGGCCGGGGGTTTCGTCGATCCGGGCCGGTTCACCGGTTTCCTCGAAATGCACATCGAACAGGGGCCCTGGCTGGAACGGGCGGGCGAGGCGGTGGGCGTGGTGACCGATATCGTCGGCATCCGCGACATGCGCATCACCTTCGAGGGGCAGCAGAACCACGCCGGCACCACGCCGATGTACCTGCGCCGCGACGCGTTCCAGGGGCTGGGCGATTTCAACGCGCGGATCAACGACAGGTTCCGCAACGTGGTCACGCCCCGGACGGTCTGGACCATCGGGCACGTGCGGCTGCATCCCGATGCGCATTCCATCGTGCCGGGACGCGCGACGTTCTCGATGCAGTGGCGCGACGGTGACGCCGACCGCCTGCACCGGATGGAGCGGATCATCCGCGACACCGCGCAGGAGGTCGCCGAGGAACGCGGTCTGGGCCTCGCCTTCGGCGACATGCTGGGGCTGGCGCCGGTGCCGATGGACAGCCGCCTGTGCGATGCGCTCTGCACCGGGGCCGAGACGGCGGCGCCGGGCCGCTGGCGGCGGATGCCCTCGGGCGCGCTCCACGACGCGACGAACGTGTCGCGGCTGATGCCGGCGGCAATGCTGTTCGTGCCCTCCATCGGCGGGATCAGCCACGCCTTCGACGAGGACACCGACGAGGCCGATCTCGTCACCGGGCTCAAGGCGCTGGCCGCCGGGGCCGCCGCGGCGGCACGGGGGGCATAGGCGGCTTGACCCGTCGTTCCTGACCGTGCGGTTTCCCTGTTTGGCAATCCGACCGGGCCAGAACGTGCTGGCCGGGGCTTTGAACCGGCGCGGCCGGCAACCATTCCGCTACGGCGCGCCGCGCCCGGCGTCCGTCACCTTCTCGATCATGGATTGCTTCTGGTCGGGCGTGAACACGCCGCGGATGATGTGAATATCGACAGAAGGCGTGTCTGCTTTCCTTTCCTGGTATTGACGTTTGAGACCGGCGCACCCATCACGCCCGCCATCCAATGACGACACTTTGGGTCGGCTCGCAGAATTTCATGGTGACGCGGGCGCCGCCACGGCGCGTCTGGCGCAAGGCGCTTCGCCGGATCGAAGCAGGCGCCTCGGCCCGATGCCGATGACGCATTGGCCCCACCCCCGGTCAGACCGAGGCCCACGGACATCCGGTCACGCCAACAATGGCTGTTATCCCTGTTCCGGCCGGGTCAAGGCATGCGGATATGAACCGACGCCCGCAGGGCGGCCTCTTCCCGCGCGTCACAGGCCCAGATCGGCGAGGAAATCTGCCCGTTCGGCGGGCGCGGTGTTCCAGTAGTCACGGGCCAAGGCGCGGGCTTCGTCCGCACTCAGGCCAAGGTCGCCGGCGACACGGGCGCAATTGCCGAAAAGGCCATTGTAGACGCCGCACATGGCAAGCTCGTTCGCGCCGCCCGGCCTGTCAAAGGCCGCGGTCGGTGCCGGGCTGCCGTTCATGCTGATGCCGACCAGGGCGACGGCAGGCGTTGCAGCGGCGGACGCGGCGACGGCAGCGGCAGTGATAAGGTTCTTCATGGGTTATCCCTTCTTGCTCCATCTGTTGGCGGATCACGTCCCGACGCGTGTTGCCCCGCGGAGATGTCGATGCAGCAAGCATGGCGCGGCGACGACCTGCGCGCATAAGGCGCCGGTCCTATCGCGGTAATCTTTTTGGAGGCAGATATTTCGATATCGGGACGTTTGTCCCGGTCCTGTCACTCCCGGCCGAAGCCGGCGTCACGGGCCAGCACGATCGCCTGCGCCCGGTTCCCGACACCCAGTTTCGAGAAAACCGTGGTCATGTGATTGCGAACCGTCTTTTCCGAGATCCTCAGCAGGTCCGCGAGATCACGGTTGCTGAGGCCGCGCGCGACACCATCGAGCACGTCCGCCTCGCGCGGGGTCAGCGCATCGAGTGCGATAGCCGCGGCCCGGTCCGCGACGGCCTCGGGCGCGAGGAAGTCGGCGAGCTCCCGACGAAACGTCTCCCACGCGTCTTCGTCGGGCAAAAGGATATGGTTGTCGGTTTCCAGTGCAACGAACCGCGCATTCGGTATGAGCGAGGCAAGCTGACGGCCCGCCTCGAACGGGACCATCGCATCGCGGCGCCCGTGAAACACCAGCGTGGGCGCTGTTATGTCGGCGGCAACCCCGCGGATGTCGAAACCGTTGAAGGCGTCCCACATCAGGCGCGCGTTGCGCGCCGAGGCGCTGCGCCGCTGCATCTCGCCGATCCATTGCAGGGCCTCCTTGCCGGCCTCGGGCATCAGAAGGTTGGCGAAGATCTCGCGGAAGGCGCCGGTCTTCTTGCCCCAGCCCACCTCGATCATCTCGGCCAAGGCGCGGGCCTCTTGTGCCAGCCGGTCCGGCACACCGTTCACAAAGGCACCGAACGGATAGCTGTCATAGAGGACAAGACGGCTGACCCTGTCGGGGTGCCGGGCGGCATAAGCGGCGGCGACCGCGCCGCCCTGGCACAGCCCGATCAGCGGAAAACGCGTCAGGCCGGCGCGGTCGACCACGGCCTCGAGGTCGTCGATCCAGCGCTCCAGCGAGAAGTCTTCGACATCGCGGTCGGACAGCCCGGAGCCCCGCGGATCATAGCGGACAAGCGTGCGGCCATCCGAAAGAAAATCGAACCAGTGCCGCCAAACGGCGCTCCGTCCGTCGAGATCGAGATGCGTGAACCAGTTCGCGACCCGAACCAGCGGCGGCCCCGTCCCGGACCGGGCAAACGCGATCCGGGTGCCGTCCGCCGACGTGCAGAATCTGACCTGCTGTGTCATGCGGTACATGCTACACACCAAGAGCGCGGGAATGAAGCCGCGGGAACCTGCTGGCAGGGCTCTCTGCGGAGTTGTCCCGCAACGAGGGAGGCACGAGACCCGGACCGTTCACCCGGACAGGACGCGCCTCACGGCCCGGATCGTGACATGACGCGGCCGGGCTCACCTCCGGCTGCGCTTGACCTTCTTGGTCGCCTTTTCCGTCTTGCGGCGCGCCTTGGCGATCTTGCGCTTGGGCGGCTTGCCGCGCGTCCGCGACGGTCCGCGCGGCACCTTTTCGCCCTCGATCCCCACGAGTTCCAGCGCGAGGCCGCCGGTCACCGGCGCGGCCTCGGCCAGCCGTACCGTCACGCGCTGGCCCAGCCCGATGGTCAGGCCCGTGTCGGCGCCCATCAGCGTGCCGGCGTCGGCGTCGAAATGGAAGAACTCGCGCCCGAGGCTGCGCACCGGGATCAGGCCGTCGGCGCCGGTTTCATCCAGCCGCACGAAAGCGCCGAACCGGGCCACCCCGCTGACCCGCCCGGTGAATTCCTCGCCCACGCGTTCCGACAGGAAGGCGGCAAGGTAGCGGTCGTTGGTGTCGCGCTCGGCGGTCATCGACCGGCGCTCGGTCTCGGAAATGTGCTCGGCCGTGCCCTCAAGGCGTTCCTCTTCGGTACGGCTCAGCCCGTCATCGCCCCAGCCATGCGCCGAGATCAGCGCGCGGTGCACCACCAGGTCGGCATAGCGCCGGATCGGCGAGGTGAAATGCGCATAGGCCTGCAACGCCAGCCCGAAATGCCCGAAATTGGACGGCGCGTAATAGGCCTGCGTCATCGCGCGCAGGGTGGACATGTTGATCTGCTCGGCATGGTCGGTGTCCTGCGCCGCGTTCAACAGGGCGTTCAGGTGCGCCGTCTTGAGCACTTGCCCCTTGGCCAACGTCAGCCCCGCGCTTTCCGCGACCTCGCGCAGGCTGTCCAGCTTCTCCGGCGGCGGCTCCTCGTGGACGCGGAACAGCAGCGGCGACTTGCGCGCGATCAGCGTCTCGGCGGCGGCAACGTTGGCCAGCACCATGAATTCCTCGATCAGCTTGTGCGCCTCCAGCCGGTCGGCGAAGTTCACGCTGACCACCTTGCCCGCCTCGCTCAGCTCCACCTTGCGTTCGGGCAGGTCCAGGTCAAGCGGCTGGCGCGCCTTGCGCGCCCGGCGCAGCGCCGCGTGCGCCGCGTAGAGCGGGCGGATGACCTCGTCCATCAGGGGGGCGCATTTGTCGTTCGGGTCGCCGTCGGCCGCCGCCTGCACCTCCTGGTAGTTCAGCGATGCCGCCGAGCGCATCAGCCCCCGCACGAAACGGTGCCCCACCTTCTGGCCGTGGGCGTCGATCTGCATCCGCACCGCGATGCAGGCGCGCGGCACGCCCTCGTGCAGGCTGCACAGGTCGCCCGACAACCGGTCGGGCAGCATCGGCACCACCCTGTCGGGGAAATAGCTGGAATTGCCGCGCTTGCGCGCCTCGGCGTCCAGAGCGGACCCGAACGTGACGTAATGCGCCACGTCCGCGATCGCCACCCAGATCACGTGGCCGCCGTCGTTCCTGGGGTCGTCATCCGCATGCGCCCAGACCGCGTCGTCGTGATCCCGCGCATCTGCCGGGTCGATGGTGACAAGCGGCAGGTCGCGCATGTCCTCGCGCCCCTTCAGCCCGGCGGGCTTCATGCGGTCGGCCTCGGCGATCACCTCGTCGGGGAAATCATCCGGGATCCCGTGCTGGTGGATCGCGATGAGCGACACCGCCTTGGGGGCGGTCGGATCGCCCAGCCGGTCGAGGATACGCGCCCGCGGCAGGCCCATGCGGCCCTTGGGCCCGGCCTGTTCGCCCTCGACCAGCTCACCGTCCTTCGCGCCGCCCGTGGCGTCGGCCGGCACCTGCCATTCCTTGCCGTCGCCCTTGTCGATGGGCAGGATTCGCCCGCCCTCCTCGCCCTTGCGGTAAATGCCCAGAACCTTGCGCGGGTTGGTCCCGATCCGGCGGATGAGGCGCGCGTCGTAATGATGATCCTCGCCGCGCACCTCCTGCAACCGGGCAAGGATGCGGTCCCCCTCGCCCAGCGCCGGGTCGCTGGCGCGCGGCATGACCATCACGACGGGCTCCACCCCCTCGCCGTGCCATTCCAGCGGCCGCGCCAGCAGGTCGCCGTCCGCCGTCTGCCCCGACACCTGCAGCACGCTCACCGGCGGCAGCTTCTCCGGGTCGCGATAGGTCTTCTTGCGCTTTTCGAGATGGCCCTCGTCCTCAAGCTCCTTCAGCGCGCGCTTGAGGTCGATCCGCGCCGCCCCCTTGATGCCGAACGCCTTGGCGATATCGCGCTTGGAGGTGAGGGTCGGGTTATCGGAAATCCACTTGAGGATCTCGGTCTTTGACGGCATCTGGCTCATGGCCCGCAGGTATCACGAATGCCCGGCAGGCGCCATCGCGGAAATGGGCGCGGCGCCTCAGGTCTCGCCGGTCATCTTGACGATCGCGGGCTCGCTTTCAGGGGCCAGTTCCTCGAAATCGAAATTGTCCAGCCGCTTCGCCCGGCGCCCGGCCTTGTCGGCGGAAATCTTGATGTCGCTGATGTCCTTCGCCGCTTGGTGAAAATGCCGGTCAAGATTCTCGACACGCGTGCCCAGCCTGTCCACGTCGGCGAAAAGCAGCCCCAGTTCGCGCCGGATCGCGCCGGCCTGTTCGCGCATCCGCGCGTCCTTGAGGATGGCGCGCATGGTGTTGAGCGTGGCCATGCAGGTGGTGGGCGACACGATCCAGACCCGGGCCGCGAAGCCCTCGCGCACCAGTTCGGGGAAATTGGCGTGCACCTCGGCATAGACCGCCTCGGACGGCAGGAACAGCAACGCCCCGTCCGCGGTTTCACCGTCGAGGATGTACTTCTCGGCGATGTCGCGGATATGCTTCTTCAGGCTGGTACGCAGGAATTTGGCGGCCTCGTTCACCTCGTGGTCGGTCGCCGCGTTGCGCAGCGCCTCGTAGGCTTCCAGCGGGAACTTGCTGTCGATGCAGATGGGGCCCGGCGGGTTGGGCAGATGGATCAGGCAGTCGGCGCGCCGCCCGTTGGTCAGCGTGTGCTGCAGGCTGTAGCTGTCCGATGGCAGCGCCTTGGACACGATGTCATGCAGCTGGATCTCGCCGAAGGCACCGCGCGTCTGCTTGTTGCTCAGGATGTCCTGCAACGACAGCACGTCGCCCGACAGCTTGGTGATGTTCTCCTGCGCCTTGTCGATGGCCTGGAGCCGCTGGTGCAGTTCCCCGAGGCTCTGCGCCGTGCGCCGGGCCGAGCCCTGCAGGTTCTCGTTCATCTGTCCCGACACCTGCGCGAGCCGCTTTTCCATCAGTTGCAGCATGTTCGTCTGCGCGGCGGACTGCGCTTCGGACACGTGATTGAGCCC
>JAVLCJ010000077.1:0-13002 GCA_031580875.1 Roseovarius sp. | reverse complement strand
GACGCGCCGTCATCGGCACCGTTCTCGGCGTTCATGTCGCCGGCCCCGGCCGAGATCATGTCGTCGCCCAGATCGCCGTCGATGTCGTCCGAGCCGGCACCGCCGCTCAGGTCGTCGCCACCGCCTTCGCCGGTGATCGCGTCGTCGCCGTCTCCGCCGGTGACCATGTCATCGGCGCCCGAGCCCATGTAGCTCTCGCCGCCATCGCCCAGCATCACGGTCTCGCCGGACCGCGCCGCCATGTCCTCCAGCAGGTCCAGCGCGTCGGTCAGCGTCGTCTGCTCGATCTCGCCCGCGGCCGCGGGCAGGATCGGCACGAACCCGTCCTGGGTGCCGTCGACCTCACCGCCGGTGCCGTCGCCGGTATCTGCCGGCACCGACACACCGTGCAGCACGATTTCGCGCAGCGTCAGCGGCAGGATGTCATCGCCCTGGTAGTCGGTCATCGTGACCGGGCTGCCGAAATTCGAGTCGTCGTTGACGTCGAAACTGCGGATGTAGGTGAAGCTGCCGTCGGAATTGGTCATCGGCGGGTTGCCGTCCTCGGCCGCGAGGGTCAGCAGGACATCGCCGTAGCTCGCGACGCCTTCCAGCACCTCGACCATGCCGTCGCGGTCGGCATCGTTGTTGATATCCGGCGTTGTCGAATCGATCGGGTTGCCGTCGCCGTCGAACAGGCCGTGGATGTGCTGCGGTACCGGCTGGTCGGCTTCCATGCCGTCAACCGAGATCGCGACGTTCACGTACTGCGCGCCGTCCTCTTCCTCGGGGCCCAGCGCGACCAGCGCGTTGCCCGTGACGCCCGAACTGTTGAGCGCCGCAAGATCGACGCGATAGACCGCCTCGGCGCTTTGAAGGAATGTCCCGAAGGACGTGAAATTTGAATCGAGATGTGCCATGTGGCCTCCCCTTTGGTGTGTCTCCACCCAAATGCACGCAGAAAAACCGCGTAAGGTTTCACCCCGATTGGAAAAAATTTCGAAAGCCCCCGGCAAGGCGGCGCACGCGGCAGCAGTACGGCGCACAACCTATTGTGATAACGCGCCTTTCGGACCCGCGCGGGATGCATCAGAAAAGCGCGAGTTGATCGCCCGGGCGCGGCGGCGGCGCGAAAAGATCGCAGCGCAGCGCCGGTTGCGCGCCGTCCAGCCCCAGCCGGCGCACCGCCTTGTCGAACCGCTGCGCCGTCAAGTCGGCGACCGGGCCGCTGCCGCGCATTCGCCGCCCCCAGTCGGCGGCGTAATCCTGCCCGCCATGCATCGCGCGCACGTGCCCCATGACGCGCGCCGCCCGGTCCGGGTAATGCGCGGTCAGCCATTCGCGGAACAGCTGCGACACCTCCAGCGGCAGGCGCAGCATGATCCAGCTGGCGGCGCAGGCGCCCGCCCGCCGCCCGGCTGTCAGGATCGCCTCCAGCTCGGGGTCGGTCAGCCCCGGGATCACCGGCGATGCCATGATCCGCACCGGCACGCCGGCCCCGGCCAGCGCCCCGATCGTTTGCAGCCGTCGCGCGGGCGCGGGCGCCCGCGGCTCCATCCGGCGCGACAGGGCCGTATCCAGCGTGGTCACCGACACGCCCACCCGCACGAGGCCGCGCGCCGCCATGCGCCCGAGGATGTCCAGATCACGCTCGATCAGGGTGCCCTTGGTCACGATCGCGACAGGGTGGCCGAACCGCTCCAGCACCTCGAGACAGGCGCGCATCACCCGGTGTCTGTCCTCCACCGGCTGGTAGGGGTCGGTATTCGTGCCGATGGCGACGGGCCGTGGCCGGTATCCCGGCGCGCGCAATTCCCGCTCCAGCACCGACGCGATACCCGGCCGCGCCACGAGGCGCGTTTCGAAATCCAGCCCCGGCGACAGGCCCAGCCATGCATGGCTGGGCCGCGCGAAACAATAGATGCAGCCGTGCTCGCAGCCGCGATAGGGGTTGATTGACCGGTCGAACGGCAAGTCCGGCGACCGGTTGTACGTGATCGCGCGCCGCGGGCTTTCGCAGGACACCGCCGTGCGCGCCACGCGCGCCTCCTCCGGCATGTCCCAGCCATCGCCGTCATAGACATGTCCGCAGGCTTCGTAACGCCCGGCGGCGTTGCTGCCGGCGGCGCGGCCCGCACGGCGCAGGGCCGGGTTTATCGTGGCGTCCCGCGACATGGATCAACAATGGAACAAAACAAGAATATACGCAATAACCCCGTGTGTCGCATGACATCTTTCACAACGGATCACGTGATTTTCATCGCCGCAGGTCGGTCGCGAAACGGCCAATGTCGCAATCCGGAAAGTGGACATGCGACAAAATGGCGAAACGTTCAGACAGGCAACCGGCGCAGGCGCGCGCCCGAGATTTGAGGAACCCGGCCATGTCCGACGAAGAAGACGACATCATCCTTTCGGAACTGGACGACGAGGAACTCGTTCAACAGATGTTCGACGACCTTTACGACGGCCTCAAGGAAGAGATCGAGGAAGGCGTGAACATCCTGCTGGAACGCGGCTGGCAACCCTACCAGATCCTGACCGAGGCGCTGGTCGGCGGCATGACGGTCGTCGGCAAGGATTTCCGCGACGGGATCCTTTTCGTCCCAGAGGTGCTGCTGGCGGCGAACGCGATGAAGGGCGGCATGGCCATCCTGAAGCCATTGCTGGCCGAAACCGGCGCGCCGCGGATGGGCAAGATGGTGATCGGCACCGTCAAGGGCGACATCCACGACATCGGCAAGAACCTCGTGTCGATGATGATGGAAGGCGCCGGGTTCGAAGTGGTCGATATCGGCATCAACAACCCGGTCGAGAACTATCTCGAGGCGCTCGAGACCGAGCAACCCGACATTCTGGGCATGTCAGCCCTGCTGACCACCACGATGCCCTACATGAAGGTCGTGATCGACACGATGGTGGAACAGGGCGTGCGCGATGACTACATCGTGCTCGTGGGCGGCGCGCCCCTGAACGAGGAATTCGGCAAGGCCATCGGCGCCGACGCCTATTGCCGCGATGCCGCCGTGGCGGTGGAGACCGCCAAGGACTTCGTGGCCCGCAAACACAATCAGGGCGTGACCGCTTAGGTTTCACAACTGACGCGCAACCACGAAATCTCGTTTGAACCCCCGGTACCGCCAAACGGCGTACCGGGGCTGCTTGTTCTCAACACCTGAGCTTATCAAGAGACTCCCCGACCGCACCATATCGACGCCCAAATACCACCACAGTTTCCGAATTCATTGCCTGCCACGCAGTCAGAGGATACGGAAAATGACCATCGGGTTGAATAGCCACCGCCTGTATTACGTCGTGTTGACAATCCTGTTGCTGGATGGCGCGATCCTTGTTCTTTCCCAAGCCCGGCTGGACACAAGCTACCTGATCCCGTGGCTAGTCTTTGCCTCTGCCCTGTTGTTTGGTTTTATTTTTATTCGCCGAAAGCTCCGGCAGCAATCAAGGCCTCACCCCGCACTTTTTCAGCTTGCGCAACTGCTGGAGGGGCTGTTTTTTCTAAAGCTGGCTTGGCTTGCGTTGAGATTGCTCAATCATCTCACAATGATGACAGCGATACCTCTGGCCGACGACATGCTGGCGGGCTGGGATCATGCGCTTGGAATAAGCTGGCATATGTATTTTGATTGGGTTCACGCTTCCCCAGTGGCCATCGAGATACTGAAGACATCGTATACGAGCCTCACCAGCCTCAGCGTCCTCGCTCTGGCTGGTCTGATCGCGATGCGCCAGACACTTCGTGCACGGTACTTCATCGAGGTGTTCTTTGTAACCGCGCTGATCTGTATCGTGATGGGCGCGGGCTTTCCGGCGAAGGCGGCAGTACTGCACATCATCCCGGACCTGTCGTTATATCCCAATTTCGACGAGGTCCCCGGCAGTTACCATATCGAACATCTGACGGCGCTGCGTGGCGCCGAGGGTTCGGTGACCCTTGAACTCAGCAATCTGCCCGGGCTCGTAACCTTTCCTTCGTTCCATACGGCAGCGGGCATTCTGCTTAGCGTGGCCTACTGGCGTACCCGGCTATTTGCCCCGGTGGTCGGATATACGGTTATTATGATCGCCTCGACGCCCGTCTTTGGTGCGCACTATTTCATCGACATCTTCGCCGGCGCGGCGATCGCCGGCATCGTCTGTACTACTTGCGCCGCACGGACAAAATATCGTGGGCTGTTCACCAATGCCAGTACTGAGCCCCTGAATGCGACCCTCAATCCGGCCTGAAATGTCGTCCTTGCGATGGTAAAAGAATAGATCTTTGCCCAATCTAACCCGGAATTGGCTGCGAAAGGTCGTGAACATGGCAACAAAGATATTCCCTTCGGAAGAACGCCTGACCGAGAGCGGCTTCACAGAGCCGAGCAACGGCCGCATCCTGCTCATCGCTTGCGGGGCGCTCGCGCATGAAATCCTCGCCCTCAAGCGTGCCAACGGTTGGGATCACATGGATCTGCAATGTCTTCCGGCCAAGCTGCACCTGCACCCCGACAGGATCCCCGGCGCCGTGGAAGACGCCGTCGCGCAGAACCGGGGCGCCTATGATACCATCTTCGTGGTTTATGCCGATTGCGGCACCGGCGGGCAGCTTCAGGCCAAATGCGCCGAACTGGGTGTCGAGATGGTCGCCGGGCCGCATTGCTACGCCTTCTTCGAAGGGACCGACGCCTTCGCGGCGCGCGACGAGATATCGGCCTTCTACCTCACCGATTTCTTGGTCAAGCAATTCGACGCCTTCGTCTGGAAACCCATGGGCCTCGACAGGCACCCCGAATTGCGCGACATGATCTTTGGCAATTACACCAAGCTCGTCTATCAGGCCCAGACCGACGACCCCGCGCTCCGGCAGAAAGCGCGGGAGTGCGCGCGCCGGCTCGGGCTCGATTACGAGTACCGTTTCACGGGCTACGGTGACCTTGTTACAGCGCTCGAACGGCAGGTGCGGCGGGCCTGACCACCGCGCGAACGCGCCTTGCCGCAGCGATCAGCCGGCGCCGGAACCGGCCGACGCGATACCGACGCGAAGCAGCCGCGATGCCGCGCCCCTCAGCCGGCCTCGCGCGGCTCGGCCGCCGGGGCCACCTTGGCCAGCGCCGCCTCCAGCAGGGCCGGCCCGGCCCCGGGCCGCGTTGCCCCTTCCGACAGCACGCGCCGCCACGCCCGCGCTCCGGGTCGGCCGGCGAACAGCCCCAGCATGTGCCGCGTGACCTCGTGCAGGCGCCCGCCCGCGGACAGGTGCGCCTCGATGTAGGGCAGCATGGCGCGCACGGCGCCCTCGGCCGTGCTGTCAGGCCCGGCCGCAGCGAAGACGACCCTATCCGCGGCGCTCAGGATCCCGGTCGGCTGGTGATAGGCCGCCCGCCCCACCATCACGCCGTCCAGACCCTCCTGTAGAAATCCAACCGCTTGATCCAGCGACGAAATCCCGCCGTTTATCGAGATGTGAAGCCGTGGAAAATCGTCCTTCATCCGCCGCACGAGGCCGTAGTCCAGCGGGGGAACGTCCCGGTTCTCCTTGGGGCTCAGCCCCTGCAGCCAGGCCTTGCGGGCGTGGATGATCACGCGCCGAACCCCCACCGCGGCGACCCGGTCCAGGAACCGCGGCAGCACGTCTTCCGGCGTCTGGTCGTCCACGCCGATCCGGCACTTGACCGTGACCTCCCTCGGCTGCGCCTCGATCATCGCCGCACAGCATTCGGCCACCAGCCCCGGCTCACGCATCAGGACCGCGCCGAACGTGCCCGACTGGACCCGGTCGGACGGGCAGCCGACATTAAGGTTGATCTCGTCATACCCCGCCGCCGCACCAAGCGCGGCAGCCCGTGCCAGCTCTGCCGGATCGGAGCCGCCCAATTGCAGCGCGACGGGATGTTCCTCGGGTGAAAAATCCAACAGATGCAAGGCATTGCCACGAACCAAAGCGGGCGCCGTTACCATTTCGGTGTACAACAGGGCCCGGCGCGACAATAACCGGTGCAAGTACCGGCAATGCCGATCCGTCCAATCCATCATCGGGGCAACGGACAAGCGCGGGGCGTCAATCATGCTATGTTTCCCTTGTTTCATTGGTTTATTGGCATCCTGAAGCGGCCACGATTATAGACCATTCGCAAAGATTCCGGATGCTTTCGATTTTGGGTGCAAAAATTGTAGCTCGCCTAAAGCGCATGTAGCACTGGCGCACTCGGACGTCACCCGCACACATACGCAGGCGACACCAGTTTCGCGATGCAATCTTTTCGATAGTGTCCCAGAGGGTGGTGTAAGAGGCCGCGCGCGCAAGGCAATGGCGGCGGGCATGGCAAGCTGGCCGGTCTGCGGGACTGGATCGCGGCGCGGATGACGGCCAAGGCTGGTCTCACGCTGGATGATCCGGTGCTGGAGATAGCCGATGAGCACCGGTTGACGGTGCATCGCGTGTCGGTCTGGCGCACCCTGCGCAGCCTCGGCCTGACGCATAAGGTAAGGCGTGTCAGGATTTGATCCGGGGTTCAAATCCCCGCCGAACGACCTGCAAGCCGTCGAGCAAAAGCGGCCCGGGGTCGGGCATGCACGCCGTATCCGGATCACACGGCGGCAACCGTTCATGACCAAAATGTCGCCACGCATCGGTTTCACCGACGAGACCTCGCCCAAGACCACCGGCTGGTCCCCCAAGCACGCGCGCTTGCCCCGTCACGCGTCCTTCGGCCATTGCAACACGCAGACGTTTGTAGCGGCGCTCCGCCACGACCGGCTTGACGCGCCATGGGTCATCAACGGCGCGATGAACCGCGACCTCTTCGAGCTTTTATGTCGAGACCCAGCTCGCCCCGACCCTGCACGCCTGCGATGTGATCGTCCTCGACAATCTTTCATCGCACAAAAGCCCAAAGGCCGCACAGGTCATGCGCGCTGTCGGCGCGTGGTTCCTGTCCCGTTGTTCGAGGAAAACGCCCCACCGGGGCCTTTTCTGATCACTCCAACACCTAGAGCCCTGATCTGAACCCGATCGAGATGGCATTCGCAAATCTCAAGGCCATGATCCGACGCGCCGCCGCACGGACCTATGACGATCTCTGGTGCGCCGTTGGACACGTCTGCGATCTCTTCACTGACGAGGAATGCTACAGCTTCTTCAAGGCCACTGGATATGAAACCGATTGAACGCAACTCGCCCTATTCGCTGGTTTCGACAATCAGCAACTCGCGCTCGGATGCGCCCCGGGCATGGCTCAGCGCTTCCTGATACTCCGGTGAATGGTAACATTCCTCGGCGGCCTCAACGCTCGGAAACCTTGCAACCACGTTGCGCGGACGCTCCTTGCCCTCCAACTGGACATACCGGCCGCCCCGGGCAATGAAATAGCCGCCGTGTTTCTCGATGGCCGGACCGGCCAGCTTGGCGTATTGTCCGTAAGCGTCCTCGTCCGTGACGGTCACGTGCGCGATCCAGAGTGCGGGCATGATCTCCTCCTCAGTCGATGCCGTCCACGATCACGATATCCCGGTCGCTGCTGGACAGGGCTATCGGCAAAATTTCTTGGTAGTCATCCGAATTGTACCAGTCGACGGCCGCTTGTCGGTCCGGAAATTCGATCACGACATGCCGGTCGGGGCAACTGCCTTCGAGCCCGGTTTGCGCCCCGCCTTTTGCAAGGAAACGACCACCGAATTTCTCGGCCAGCTCTACCGTGCGCGCCGCATAGGCCTGATAGGCGTCGGGATCATGCACATGGATCCGCGCGATGATGTAGGCGCTCAACGTCTTCTCCTCAGAACGCGATTACGTCTTCGGCAGCCTTGATGGCCGCGTCCGCATTCGCAACGTCGCGGCCGCCGCCCTGTGCCATGTCGGGACGTCCGCCGCCACCTTTGCCACCGAGCTGCGAAACCGCGGCCCGCACAAGGTCAACGGCCGAAATCCGGTCCGTCAGGTCTTCCGTGACACCGGCCGCGACAGCCGCCTTGCCATCGGCATCCGCGATCAGCAGAATCGCACCGCTCCCGATCCTTGTCTTGAAATCGTCGATCATGGGCGGCAGCTCCTTGCCGGAGACACCGCTGAGCGTTTGCGCCATGAACTTGATGCCGTCGATCTCGCGCGCTGCCGGACCATCGCCGGTGCCGCCACACATGGCAAGCTCGCGCTTGAGCCGGGAAACCTCGTCGCTCAGTTCCCTGCGTTCATCCATCAAGGCGCGCACGCGCTCGACCACGTCCTCGGGGCGCGATTTCAACTCTGTTGCAACCGCTGACAATCGGTGCTCCTGCGCCGTCAGGTAGTGCAGAGCAGCCTCACCCGTCAGCGCCTCTATCCGGCGCACGCCCGCGCTCGAGGCGGATTGGCCAAGGGTGACGAAAAGCCCGATGTCCCCCGTCTGCCGGACATGGGTGCCGCCGCAAAGCTCGATCGAATAGGTCCGTCCTTCGAGCCCCTTGCCAGACCCTTCGTCAATGCCCATCGAGACGACGCGCACCTCGTCGCCGTATTTTTCCCCGAACAAGGCCTGCGCACCAAGCTCCTGCGCTTCGTCAGGTGCCATGATACGGGTTTCCACCGGCGCGTTTTGACGGATATAGGTGTTTACCTCGTCTTCGACGCGCGTCATCTCCTCGGCGGTTAGCGGCTTGGCGTGGCTGAAGTCGAAGCGCAGACGGTCCGGCGCGTTCAAGCTGCCCCGCTGCGCAACATGGTCGCCGAGGGCCTCGCGCAACGCCTCGTGCAAAAGGTGCGTCGCGGAATGGTTGGCCCGGATGGATGACCGGCGGTCGTGATCCACCTCCAGCTGTGCAGGTGTCGCCACTTCGATACGGCCCGACTGGACTTCGGCCCTGTGGATGTGCACGCTGGCCACCTTGCGCGTATCAAGCACCCTTGCCCGGCCGGTCTCGGTTGCAATGGTCCCCGTATCGCCGACCTGTCCGCCGGCCTCGGCATAGAACGGCGTCTGGTTCAGAACGATCTGAACGGTTTCGCCCTGTTCGGCGCGTTCCAGCTTCTTGCCGTCACGCACAAGCGCGCTGATCTGGCCCTCGGCCGTTTCAGTGTCGTAACCCAGAAAATCGGTGGCGCCGATGTCGTCGGCAATGTCGAACCAGATTGTCTGGTCCGCCGTTTCGCCCGACCCTGCCCATGCCGCGCGCGCCTTCGCCTTCTGTTCGGCCATTGCTGCCTCGAACCCGGCCACATCGACCTCGCGTCCGCGTTCCCGGAGCGCGTCTTGCGTCAGGTCGAGCGGAAAACCGTAGGTGTCATAAAGCTTGAAAGCGGCCTCACCCGGCAAGGCCTGAGAGTCGCCAAGTTTGTCCAGCTCGTCATCGAGAAGGCGCAACCCGCGATCCAGGGTCTGCCGGAAACGCGTCTCCTCCAGGTTGAGGGTTTCCTCGATGAGGGCTTGTGCGCGGCCCAACTCCGGGAAAGCCTGGCCCATTTGCGCAACAAGGCTGGGCACCAGCCGGTACATCACCGGATCCTGCGCACCCAGCAGGTGCGCGTGGCGCATGGCACGGCGCATGATGCGACGAAGAACGTAGCCGCGCCCTTCGTTGGAGGGCATGACGCCATCCGCAATAAGGAACGACGTCGATCTCAGATGATCCGCGATAACCCTGTGATGGACATTCCCCGGCCCGTCCGGGTCCCGGTGGGTGACATTCGCGCTTGCCTCAATCAAGGCGCGCATCAGGTCGGTGTCATAGTTGTCATGCTTGCCCTGAAGAAGCGCGCCGATCCGCTCAAGCCCCATGCCGGTGTCAATCGACTGCATGTCCAGTTCGCGCATGCTGCCATCCTCGAAACGCTCATTCTGCATGAACACGAGGTTCCATATCTCGATGAACCGGTCGCCGTCCTCCTCCGGACTACCCGGCGGGCCACCCCAGATTTCAGGCCCGTGATCATAAAAGATTTCCGTGCATGGCCCACAAGGGCCCGTCGCCCCCATTGACCAGAAATTATCGTCGGAATTGATGCGGATGATCTTGTCCTCGGACAGGCCCGCGTATGTCTTCCAGATGTGCGCGGCCTCGTCGTCGGTATGGAAAACGGTGACAAGCAGCTTGTCCTTGTCGAGGCCGAAATCGCGCGTCAGCAAATCCCACGCATACGGGATCGCCTGCTCCTTGAAGTAGTCGCCGAAGCTGAAATTGCCCAGCATTTCAAAGAACGTGTGGTGCCGCGCGGTATATCCCACGTTGTCGAGATCGTTGTGCTTGCCCCCTGCACGCACGCATTTCTGGCTGGTGGCCGCCCGAGTGTAGTCACGGTGCTCGACACCCGTGAAAAGGTTCTTGAACTGGACCATGCCCGAATTCGTGAACATCAGCGTCGGATCATTGCGGGGCACGAGCGGCGAACTCGGCACGACTTCGTGACCGTTGCGTTCGAAAAAATCCAGGAAGGTCGAGCGGATTTCGTTCAGCGTGGGCATTGGGCTCTCTTTCACGGCAACATGCAGCCCTGCCGATGTATCGGGCGCCGGCCCGCATGTCTACAGCCGACAGCGGCCCGGGTTTGCAAGCCCGGGCCGCGTCGGTTCAGGGCGCGTGCGTTCACGCCTCGACGATGTCGTCTCCGCCATCAGGCGATTCGCCCGACATATCGAAATCCAGGCCATGCGCCGCGCGAACCTTGTCCTCGATCTCCAACGCGACGTTGACGTTGTCTTTCAGGAAGTTCTTCGCGTTCTCGCGGCCCTGACCGATGCGTTCGTCACCGTAACTGAACCAGCTTCCGGATTTTTCGACAACACCGGCTTTGACACCAAGATCCAGCAGCTCGCCCGTTTTGGATATCCCTTCGCCGTACATGATATCGAATTCGACCTGCTTGAACGGCGGCGCGACCTTGTTCTTGACCACCTTTACCCGTGTCGCGTTGCCGACAACCTCATCGCGATCCTTGACCTGCCCGATACGGCGAATGTCCAGACGCACCGAGCTGTAGAACTTGAGAGCGTTGCCACCCGTCGTTGTTTCAGGGCTTCCGAACATCACGCCGATCTTCATCCGGATCTGATTTATGAAAACGACAGTACACTTGCTACGGCTGATCGAGCCGGTCAATTTGCGCATGGCTTGGCTCATCAGACGCGCCTGCACACCGACATTGCTGTCACCCATGTCGCCTTCGAGCTCGGCCTTCGGGGTCAACGCCGCGACCGAATCGACCACGACCATGCTGACCGCGCCCGACCGAACGAGCGTGTCCACGATTTCCAGCGATTGCTCACCTGTGTCCGGCTGCGAGATCAGGAGCTCATCAAGATCAACGCCCAGCTTCTTTCCATAGACAGGATCGAGCGCGTGCTCGGCGTCGACGAACGCGCACACGCCGCCCTTCTTTTGCTCCTCCGCCACGCAGTGCAACGCAAGCGTTGTCTTGCCCGAGCTTTCGGGGCCATAGATTTCGATGATCCGCCCCTTGGGCAGACCGCCGATTCCCAGTGCGATATCAAGGCCGAGCGACCCGGTGGATGTCGCCTCGATATCCTGAACGGGGTTGTCGGAGCCCATCTTCATGATCGAGCCCTTGCCGAACTGCCGTTCGATCTGCGCCAAAGCGCTGTCGAGCGCTTTCTGCTTGTCCGCGTTCTTCTTGCTGTCCATTGATAATAGGTCTGCCGTTGCCATGTCGTGTACGTCCTTATTTCACACCCGGTGCCAAGCGGCAAACACGCACTTGTTCACCCCTTGTTCCCATTCTTTATGACGGGAGGTTGAGAACATTTCAAGAATATTGTTCATGTTTCCATCTTTGCGTCGAGGGGTTAATGATGAATTTACGAGGCTCGAAAAATGACACAGACGCGGGACGTGGAGACAGTATGCTTGTAATTCCGACAGCGAGACTGGTTTTTCTGAGCGTGCCGAAAACCGGGACATCGGCTTATCAAGCCGCCCTCGCCACGCATGCCGCGATTGTCGTCACCGATCCACCGGAGCTCAAGCATGCCCCAGTGTTCCGGTACAATCGTTTCTTTCGGCCCATGGTCGAGAAGTTCTTCACCGAAAAGATGGACCTGCTCGCGGTGATGCGCGAACCTGTAAGCTGGCTCGGCAGTTGGTACCGGTACCGGCGGCGCCCCTTCATGCAGGGCCGGGCGAATGCAACGCACGACGTCACTTTTGATGAATTCGTTACCGCTTACACGCAGGGACAGCGACCGGCCTTCGCGAATGTCGGGTCGCAAGCCAAGTTTCTCGAGCCGCAGCGAAACGGCACCGCGGTAACCCATCTTTTTCGCTACGAAGATCAAACCGGCCTCAAGAAATTTCTGGAAGAACGATTGCAAACAACGGTCGAAACACCGATCCGCAATGCCTCGCCGGAAATGCCTCTGACGCTTTCGCCGGAAACCGAAGGGCGCCTGCGGCGAAAATCTGAGCGAGAATTCCGTTTGTGGGAAAGTATCGGTGACGGTGGTGCCTATACGCCCTTGCAAGACAAAGTATGACGTTCGCACATCAATTAGGTACGTGACAGCGTCGCGTTCATGTGGAAAACGCTTCTTGAAAATGGGGACTCGCAACCCGGGGCAACGCGCGCTCAGCGGGTAGCGGATACACCCGGGCTCACCGTCAACTCAACTGTCTCTGGACGGTTTCGGCGAGTTCCGACAACGAGAACGGCTTTGGCAGGAAAACCGACTGGGGTATCTTTTTTTGCACGTCGCCGAAGGTTTCCTCGGCATATCCGGACATGAACACGACCTTGACCTCGGGGCGTTTCTCAAGAGCTTCGGTGACCCAGCTTGGCCCGTCGATCCCGGGCATGACGACATCGGTGACAAAAACATCCACCTTGAGGTCCTCGTCACGAAGCTGTTCGAGCGCATCCTCGGCCGATTCCGCTTCCAGAACCGTGTATCCGCGTAACTGCAGCGCCCTGCTGGCAAAGGCGCGCACTGGTGATTCGTCCTCGACCAGCAGGACAACGCCATCTACCTGTGTGGCGAGATCGCCATCCGTTTGCCGTGTGTGCGCGTGCTCGTCATCTTCCACCCGGTACGCGGGGAGAAGCAG
>JAVLCJ010000076.1:0-13142 GCA_031580875.1 Roseovarius sp. | reverse complement strand
ACCAGACCAGATGTCGCGGAACTCCGACCGCGCGATCGCGACGAGGTGGTAGTCGCCTTCCTCGCCACCGCTGAGGGTGAACTCGACGGAGTTGCCCTGCACCGCCTCGGCGGCGCCGGCGCCGGCGGCGACCTCGATCTCGCTGCGCGGCGTGCTCTGCCACAGCCCCAGCGCGTGCAGGGCCGCCGCCGCGACCGTACAGAGCACGAGAATGCTGCGCGAGCGCGGGATCATTCCAGCCCCCGTTCGGTCACCATCACCACGCGGCCCGCCCCCGCGCCGCGCAGCGCCGCGCCCAGCCGGATCAACTCGGGCGCGGGCAGGGCGGCATCGGGGACGATGCGCACCGTCTCGCCCGCGTCCTGCGGCCGCAGTTCCATGTAGGCGGCAGCATCCGGCACCGCCCGGCCGCGGAAGGTCAGCCGCCCGTCGGCACGGATCACCAGCGCATCGGGCGGCGCGCGCCCCTTGAGGTCGGCGGTGCGTACTAGCGTGACCTCGCCGTCGAGCGGCGGCGCCAGCGTGGCCGCGGCCATGAAGAAGACCAGCAGCAGGAACACGATGTTGATCAGCGCGATCGTGGGCTCGCGGCGGCGGCGCGGGGCGGGGCGTGTCTTCATGGGGTCAGCACCCGCACCGACAGCCGCTCGACCCCGCGCAGGCGCACCAGCAGGTCGGTCAGCCGCTGGGCGGTGACATCCGCGCCGGTGCTGACCAGCGCGCGGGTGTCACCCTCGACCAGCGGCGCGAGCGCCTCGCCCAGCCCGGCGAGCGGTACGTCGCGGGCGTTCACGCGCAGTGCGTCCGCCCGCAGCTGCACGAAGATCGGGGCCGGCCCGTCGCCGGGCGGCCCGCCACCGGCCGAGGCAAGCTCGACATCCGAGAACCGCGAGAAGGTCGAGGACAGCATGAAGAACAGGAGCAAAAGGAAGATCACGTCGATCAGCGAGGTGAGCGAGAGCCGTCGCCGCCGGACGCCGGGGTCACGCACCGGCGGGCACCGCCGGGCCCTGCGCGGCCTCGCGGGCCGCTGACGTGGTGTCCGGGCGTAGCACCACGCCGAGCGCGTGGTCGGTGAGGGCGCGGTCGGCGGCCACGCGCGCCTCCAGCCACGACAGCACGACCGAGGCCGGCATGGCCACGGCGAGCCCGGCCGCCGTGGTCAGCAGCGCCACCCAGATACCACCGGCCAGCAGCGACGGGTCCACCTGGCTGCCCGCCTCCTGCAGCGCCCGGAACGCCTCGATCATGCCCAGCACCGTGCCGAACAGCCCCAGAAGCGGCGCCACCTGCGCCACCGTGTCGAGAAAGCGAAAGCCGCGCTCCAGCCGCGCGAAACGCGCCCCGGCCTCGGCCTCCAGCCGGCGGGTGGCCGCCGCGTCTGCGTCAGGCGCGGTGTCGAAGGCGCGGGCGATCACCGGGGCGAGGTAGCTGCGCGACTGCTCGAGCGCGCGGCGGGCCGCGCGGGCCTCGCCGCGGTCCCACTCCGCCACGGCGGCGCGCAGCGCGGTATGCCGGCCCACGCCGGAGGCGCTGAACTGCCACAGCTTGTAGAGCACCACCGCGAGGGTGGCGACCGACACCAGCCCGATCAGCGCGATCACCGGGCCGCCCATCTCGATCAGGGCGCGCAGCCTGTTCAGGGCCTCGGTGAGCACGGTCATCCGGTCACCTCGATCCCGGTGTCGGAGGACAGGCGCAGTCCTTCCAGACAGGCACCGGGTGTGAGCCCTGTGCCCTCGCAGGTCTCGAACCCGTTGACCAGCACCTGCCCCAGCGTGTCGCAGGACGGCCCGTCGAGATCGAACTGCCGCACGCGCGGTCGGCCCGCGGGCAGCGCGCCGAAGTCGAACAACGTGATCCGGTCGACATGCCCGGCGCCATCGAACAGCACTGCCTCGGCCACCATGGACTCGAGGTCCGCGGGCAGCCCGTTGCGGATGACGAAGGTCAGCCGGCAGCCGCCACCCTCCACCGGCGCGAGCGTGTTGAGCGATAGCGCGAGCCCGGGTGGGTCGGGCGCCGTGGCCTCCTGTGCCGCGGCGGGGGCGGCGAGCGCGAGGATCATGGCCGCCGCGCCGCCGATGCGTCTTGCCGTGTGCTGTATCATGGCGTCTCCTCCTCAGAAGGTCTTGGCGAGGGTGAACTTGAAGCTGCGTCCCGGCTCCGGCCGCGAGGCGAGGTTGGGCGTGTACTGCGCGTCGAGGATGTTCTCGATCCCGGCGCGGAATTCGGTGTTCTTCCACACGCCCGCGCCCCCGGGTGTCACGGTCAGCCGCAGATTGTGGACGTCGTAGCCCGAGCTACGGGTGCCATTGATTGTGATGGAGTCGGCCAACACCGTTTCCCAGCTAAGGTCATAGGTGTCGTCGAACACCTTGCCGACCGTCAGGCGCAGATTGTCCTGCGACTGGTTGCGCCAGTCGCGAATACCGGAGCCGTCCACCTCCTCGCCATCGCTGATCGTCGCATTGAGATCGCTATAGAACCCGTTTTCCATCGCGTAGGATGCCTCGATCTCGAACCCTTGGGTGCGGACCTCGTCGATTGGCACCATCGCCGCATCGGTGAAGGAGGTGACGTCCCAGAGCTCGGTGTCGAAATAAGTGGCCTTCACTGCCAGTGTATCGCGTGAGGTTATAACATCTGATTTATTGTACGAAACCCCTACCTCGTAGGTACGCGATTTCTCGGTCTGGTTGACACGGTCGCGAAATTCCAGATCGTCGATGACCGGCATCACCTCGGTATAGGCGGCGCTGCCGAACACGGCCAAGCCGTTGCCTAAGTCGTAGCGCGCCGAAAACCCGCCCATCAGCGCGTCCTCGGTGAACTGTCCGGTGTTTCCCGGCGGCTGCCCGGTGACCTCGTTGGTTTCATAGCGCAGCGCTGGCTTGAGCGTCCAAGCATCCCCGACGCTGATCTCGTTGACGGCATAGATTGCCCACCGCTTGCCCGAGCCCCCGGGCGCGCTGGCCGCGTCATTGTCGTTGCGGTCGCGTTCGGCGTACTTGATCCCCATTGTAAGGTCATGCGCGGCCATGCCCGTTTTAAAGAACGCGGTGTTCTTGAGCTCGAGGGTCGTAGTCTCGTACCGGGTGTCGGCGTCGAGGAGCGGCGAACAGATGGTGACCGGCGCCGGTGGGCTTCCCGGGCAGGACACCGGGTCCTGCCGCACCCGCTCGTCAGCATGCGAATACTGCAACGACAGATCGACCAGGTCGCTGACTGGATTAAAGGCGTATTTCAGGATCGTCGTCGCCGCTTCGATTTCGCGGTCGACATTGCCGAAGAAGGTCAGGTTGCCAAAGGAATCGTACGGCACGTCGAACTGCGCGCTTCGGGTGCTCTGGTAGCTCGCCTCGACCGAATGCGCCTTGCCCTCGCCGAATCGGTACTTGCCCTTGATCAGCCAGGACGGGTCGTCGATCTCCTCGCGCAACGGGTTGATGACGGTGCCGTTGCCGTCCTCCGGGAACCCCAGATTGCGCTCGGTATAGTTGACCATGAGGCCGAAATCCTCGGTCGGCTGCCACGCGCCGATGGTGGAGCTGGTCAGCCCGTTGCCGTTGGTCTGGAATTCCAGCGTCTGGCGCAGGGCGGTGCCGGTCTCGCCGCCGGTCACGTCCTCGGGGTCGATGGTATTGAGGCGCACCACGCCACCCACCACGCCGGACCCGTATTCGAACGAGCCCACCGTGCCGCGGATCACCTCGGCCTCCTCGTAGAGGAACGGGTCGTTGAAAAGCTGCGTGCCGATGCGGTAGAGCTCCTCGGCCCCGCGGGTGGCGCCGTCGACCTGGATCAGCACCTTCTGGTCGGTGCCGAAGGTCTGGTTCGACCCGAAGCCGCGGATCGAGATGCCCGAGCCCTGCTTGGTGTCGCCGTTGACCAGCGCCACGCCCGGGACCGAATCGACCAGCTCGGCCACGGTGCCGGCCTGCCGGTCGCGGATTTCCGCCTCGTTGACGACGGTGCTCGGGGTCGCCGTCTGCGTCTGGACCGCGCGCTTGCTCTCGCCCAGCGTGATGGTGCCGAGGAAGCCCTCTTCGCCGGGCGCGGGCGCGTTGCGAGACGCGTCCGCCCCGGCCTGCTGCGCCGTGGCGGGCGCCATGCCCCACCAGGCGAGACAAAGGCAGGTGGATGTCGTCAGGGCCCTGCGGACGTGTCGTTCCATCTTGTTTCCTTCCGTTTCAAGCAGCGAGTATCGCCGATGTGCTTGCGGAAGGCTGGCACGGCATTTCCGGGGAGTGAGGCGACCCGCAACCGGATCGCCCTTGCGTCGTTTACCCATTTTTGACTAAAAGAGTCAACAATCCGATTCACCCCCGGATCGGTTGTCCCGAAGCCATGTCGCGCCCGCGGCACAGCCACCGAGTTCCCCCGAGATTTGAGGTTGGCATGGCTGTGACCCCCGAAACGACCCCCACAACAACCCCTGACGCAATCCGCGCTTTCCGCGCGGAACATGCCGACATGCGCCCACGCGACCAGGCCGACCGGCTTGGAATCAGCGAGGCGCAGCTCGTGGCCGCGTCCTGCGAGGACGGCGCCACGCGCATCGCCGCCCATCCCGACACGGTGATGGCCGCGGCACAAGAGCTGGGCGAGGTCATGGCGCTGACGCGCAACGACAGCTTTGTGCATGAAAAGATCGGCGCTTATGACAACTATCACCCCGGCGAGCACGCGGCGATGATCCTGACCGAGCAGATCGACCTGCGCATCTTTCCCGCGCACTGGTGCCACGCCTTCATGGTCGAGGCGCCGGGCGGGGCGGTGCCGCGCCGCAGCCTGCAGGTATTCGACGCCGCCGGCGACGCGGTGCACAAGGTCATCCTGCGCGACGCTTCGGCCCACGCGGCGTGGGACGGCCTCCGCGACAGGCTGGCCGGCGATAACCAGCGCCCCGAGCAGGCGGTCGCCGCACGGACCCCGCCGGAGCCCCCGAAACCGCGCCCCGACAAGGTCGAGATTCTTCGCGCCGAATGGCGGCGGATGACCGACACGCACCAGTTCCTGCGCATGAGCGCGAAGCTCAAGATGAACCGGTTGGGGGCCTATAGGGTGGCCGGGGCGCCGTTCGCCCGGCCGCTGGCGCCCGGCGCGGCCGACACGCTGCTGGCCCGGCTGGCCGAAAGCGACATCGCGGTGATGGTCTTCGTCGGCAACCGCGGCTGCATCCAGATCCATTCCGGCCCGATCGACAGGCTGACACCGATCGGGCCGTGGCAGAACGTCATGGACCCGGATTTCAACCTGCACCTGCGCCGCGACCATGTCGCCGAGCTCTGGGCGGTGGAAAAACCCACACGCGCCGGCCCGACGACCTCGGTGGAGGCGTTCGATGCCGCGGGAGGGCTGATTTGCCAGGTCTTCGGCCTGCGCAAGGAGGGCCGCGACTGCCGCGCCGCCTTTGCCGGGCTCGTCGCCGATCTGCCCACACGCGACAGCGCCGCCGCGGTGGTGTCATGATGGTGGGCGTTGCGATGACACGGCGCGGGCTCCTCGCCGCTTCGGGTGCGCTTCTGGCCCTCGGCGCGCCGGCGCTGGCACAGGGGCCGAAGCGCGTCGTCTCGATCGGCGGCGCGGTGACCGAGATCGTCCACGCGCTGGACCAGCAGCACCGTCTGGTGGCGCGGGACACCACATCGACCTACCCGCCCGCGGCCGAAGAGCTGCCGGATGTGGGCTATGCCCGCGCGCTCAGCCCCGAGGGCGTGCTGTCCGTGTCTCCGGGACTCATACTGGCCACGGAGGGGGCCGGACCACCTGAGACGCTGGCGGTGCTGACGGAGTCGGGCGTGCCCCTCGTCACCGTGCCCGAAGACCCGAGCGGCGCGGGCATCCTGCGCAAGATCGAGGTCGTCGGCGAGGCGCTCGGCGTGCCGCGACAGGCCGACCGGCTTGCCGCACGGACCGAAGCGGCGCTCGAGGCGGCCGACCGCAAGGTCGCGCAGGTCACCCCGGAGGACCGCGCGAGCGTGCTGTTCATCCTCAGCCTGCAGGGCGGGCGCATCCTCGCTTCCGGACAGGACACGCAAGCCGACGCGATCATCGACATGGCCGGCGGCGTCAACGCGGTGACAGGCTTCGAGGGGTACAAGCAGATCACCGACGAGGCCGTGGGCCTGGCCGCGCCCGACGTCATCCTGATGATGGACCGGGGCGACGACCACCCGACCATCGACGCCGTTCTCTTCAACACCCCCGCGATGCGGACAACCCCGGCCGGGCGGGCCGGCCGGGTCGTGCGGATGCCGGGCCTGTACCTGCTGGGGTTCGGGCCGCGTACCGCGCAGGCCGTTCTGGACCTCAACGCCGAACTCTACGGCGAAACGGACGGCGCCGCCCATGACCCTGACCCGAGCTGACGCCGCAGCCGACACCGGCCCGCGTGACCGGCGCGCGGTGGCACGGCGGGCGCATCTCTGGCTGGCACTGCTGCTGCTGGCCACCTGCGCGGCCGGCCTCGGGACTGGCGCGGCGCAGGTGTCCGTGCTGGACGGGCTGAGCGGCGCGGCCGACCCGGTGACGCGCGTCATCCTGTGGGAAGTGCGCCTGCCGCGGGTCGTGCTCGGCGCGCTGGTGGGCGCGGCGCTGGCCGTCTCCGGCGCGGTGATGCAGGGGCTTTTCCGCAATCCGCTGGCCGATCCGGGCATCGTCGGCGTCAGTGCCGGCGCGGGGCTGGGCGCTGTGGGGGCCATCGTGCTGGGCGGGCTGCTGCCGCCGGCGCTGCAGGGCCTGCTGGGCATCTACATGGTCCCCGCGGCGGCGTTCCTCGGGGGCTGGGCCTCGGTTTTGATGCTCTACGCGGTGGCCACGCGGGGCGGGCGCACCTCGGTGGCGACGATGCTGCTGGCCGGCATCGCGCTCGGGGCGTTGTCGGGCGCGGTGTCCGGGCTGCTGGTCTATGCCGCCGATGACCAGCAGCTGCGCGACCTCACCTTCTGGGGGCTCGGGTCGCTGGCCGGCGCGACATGGGGCAAGGTGGCCACCGCCGCGCCTGTCATCCTGTTGGCCGCGGGGGGCGCGCCTCTCCTGGGGCGGGGGCTGAATGGCCTGGCGCTGGGCGAGGCGACCGCGCTACACCTCGGGCTCAACGTGCAGCAGGTCAAGAACGCCGCGATCCTCGCCGTGGCCGCCGCGACGGGCGCCGCGGTGGCGGTGTCGGGCGGGATCGGCTTTGTCGGGATCGTGGTGCCGCACCTGCTGCGGCTGGCCACCGGGCCCGATCACGGCCCGCTGCTGGTCAACAGCGCGCTGCTGGGGGCGAGCCTGCTGCTGGGCGCCGACATGATCAGTCGGGTGATCATCGCGCCGGCCGAGCTGCCCATCGGGATCGTCACCGCGGTGCTGGGCGCGCCGGTCTTCCTGTGGATCCTGCTGCGGCGGCACGGACAGGTGGCACTGTGACGCTGCGGGCTCGGCAGGTCTCGGTCCGGTTCGGCCGGTCGCCCGTTCTGCACGGGGTGGATTTCAGTGCCCGGTCGGGCGGGATGACCGCCATCGTCGGGCCCAACGGCTCGGGCAAGACGACGCTGCTGCGCGCGCTCACCGGCGAGATCCCCGCCCGCGGCGCGGTCGCCCTCGACGGGCTGACGGTGGGCACGGCCAACGCGGTGGCGCTGGCAGCGCGGCGGGCGGTGCTGCCGCAGGCCTCGCGGCTGGCCTTCCCCTTCACCGTAATCGAGGTGGTGCGCATCGGCCACGGGGCCGGGGCGCATGCCGACAGGCCGCACCTGCCGCGCCGCGCGCTCGAGCGTGTCGGCATGGCGCACATGGCGGAACGGCTTTACCAGGACCTGTCGGGCGGCGAGCAGCAGCGTGTGCAACTGGCCCGGGTGCTGGCGCAGGTCTGGGAACCCGTGACCGTTGACGGCCCCGCCTGGCTGTTCCTGGACGAGCCGGTCTCGAGCCTGGATATCGGCCACCAGCTGGCGGTGATGCGGCTGGCGACCGAGTTCGCGCAGGCCGGCGGCGGGGTCGTCGCGGTCATGCACGACCTCAACCTCACGGCGATGTATGCCGACAGCGTCGCGGTGATGCAGGCGGGGCGGATCGCGGCGGCGGGCCCCACGCGCGAAGTGCTCACCTCGCCGCTACTGTCGCGGGTCTATGACTGCGACCTGCGCCTCAACACGCCGCCGGCGGACGGGACGCCCTATATCCTGCCGCATGCCTCTGACAAGGCGCAGGCGTTGTAGCCCCGCGGGGTCGCGCAGCGGATGCGGGGTATGTGGCGCCCACCGGTCAGGCCCGGTCACGATCGACGTCCGCCGGCCCCCCGGTCCGCCCGCGGCCGGAGACAGGCCAGCCGCGGGCATCGCAGCCTGCCAAGGCATGCCTCTCGATCCCTCAGCCAAAAGCCGGGGGTGTCCGAGACCGAAAAAGGAGTCGACATAACCAGTTTAATAGTTATATACTCCTCCCATGAGCATCAACAGCCGTCCTGCAAGGGCGCTGGCCGCCCTCGGCCATGACGCCCGGCTCTCGATCTTCCGGCTTCTGGTAAAAGCCGGAGAGGAAGGATTGCGTGTTGGCGAGATCGGCGCGCATCTCGGTCTTGCACCATCGACGCTCGCGCATCACCTCTCGACACTGGTCGATGCGGGCCTCGTCGTGCAGGAGAAACAGGGCCGCGAAGTGTTGAACCGCGTGGATTTCGCCGCGATGCACCAAGTCCTGAGCTTCCTGACCGCGGAATGCTGTTCCGGTGTTTCCCTGGCACCTTCGGAGGATGCCGCATGACGCGCACGCCCCTCTTTTCTAACCTCGAAAAAACCATAAAACTGGATATATAGTGATGGCTGATACGACACTTCCCACAGCCGGGCAACGCGCCGTGCTCCGCAGCCTCTGGATTAACCAGCGGGTCTGGCTTGCCTCAGCGGCGATCCTCGCAATCCTCGCCATCTTCGATCCGATGCAGGCGGCCGATAGCGCGGTCTTCGCAGGCGCCGCGCTTCTGAAAACCGCGCCTTATCTCTTGCTCTCCATCGCCATCGCGGCGTGGGCGGGCGCGACGGGCGCGGACAATCTTATCGCGAAAGCGTTCACCGGCGCGCCGTTATTGATGATCGTCTTCGGGGCGCTCGCGGGCGGGCTCTCTCCCTTCTGTTCCTGCGGTGTCATCCCGCTCATCGCGGCGCTTCTGGCGATGGGTGTGCCCCTCTCGGCGGTCATGGCCTTCTGGCTCGCCTCGCCGATCATGGACCCCTCCATGTTCGTGCTGACCGCCGGTGTGCTCGACATGCAGTTCGCGGTCGCCAAGACCGTTGCCGCCATCGGCCTCGGCAGCTTTGGCGGAATCGTGGTGCACGTTCTCGCCCGCAGCGGGGCGCTTTCGGATCCGCTCCGCGAGGGCATAGGAAACGGCGGGTGCGGCGGGTCAAAGGTCCGCGAACCCAAGCCGGTCGTCTGGCGTTTTTGGCAGGAGGCCGAGCGGCGCGCGAAATTCGGACGCGAAGCGGCGAAGACCACGCTCTTCCTCGCGAAATGGCTGACGCTGGCGTTTCTCCTCGAGAGCCTGATGCTTGCCTGGATACCGGCCGAGACGGTAACATCGACACTTGGCGGCGAAGGGCTCCTGCCGGTCGTAGCGGCCACTTTCGTCGGGGTCCCTGCTTACCTCAATGGATACGCGGCACTTCCCCTCGTGGGCGGGCTTATGGAGCAAGGGATGGCACCGGGGGCGGGCATGGCCTTCCTCGTGGCCGGTGGTGTCACCTCGATCCCGGCCGCGCTGGCGGTCTGGGCACTGGCCCGGCTCCAAGTCTTCGCACTCTACATCGCCCTGTCGCTCTCGGGCGCTTTCATGGCCGGGCTACTCTTCCAACTATGGAACATGGCATGACCAGGGGCAACGCATTGCACCATCGGCACAGAGGTACCGGCACATGAACCTGACCTATTCCGCGCGCCTGCCCCACCATGCAAGCGAGGTTCTGATACCCGGTGGCGTGGTAATCCCGCATGGCACCTGCACCGCTCTTGGGACGTGATCTTCACACCGCATGCCTCGCGCTTCAGCCGGTATGCCGACGACCCGGTGGCGGAGATCGCCGGGATTGCCGACGATCATACTGGCCTCGAGCGCGGCAGGGCTGTGGCCGGCCACGTGGCCAGTCGCTTCACCTACGGTCACCCGGAAAAGCGATCCACCGACGGGTTCAACGTAATCCCTGCCTTGGTGTGCGGCCTCACGGAAGGCTCCTGTGGGGACATCAACACCTACTTCATCGCCGCTCTCCGCGCCGCCGGGATCGAGGTCGGCTACATCACCGGTTTCTTCTTTCCGGGCGAAAAGGGCGGCAGATGCGAGGATGGTCATTGCTGGGGTGTCACCCGGATCGACGGCGCGACCGCGGAATGGGATATTGCCCATCGTCTGAAACTCGGAACCCGCGACATCCGTCCGGGTCTCGATCCCAAGCCTGGACGGCGGTTCGCCTGTTTCCACCCGATGGGTCTGAATTTTCCGGATCTTTGCATCGCGGAATTGAAGGCACTGATCGAGCCCGGTACCGTCGCTGACGGGCAAGTAATCACATTCGCGGAGCCGGATATCAGGTTGAAGGAGAGTGCTCCTGCCTGAGCCGTCACATGGGGTTGGATCGTGAAGGTCGACGGATGCGATGCATTGACCATGGCAGCGTCGTCTAACCGGCAACCGTGGCGCGAAGATCAACTCTCCGCCTTGAATTCTGACGGTACGAACGGTTCGAAGCGGTCATTCCAGGTACCTTTGGAGTGCTGTCGTGGCAGCCCGTATTGCCAACTTTTGCCGCGCCCGCGAGCCCGAAGGCTCGGTGAATTCGCAATTTGCAAGAAGCAGTGGTCTGTTCGCCATCCGGCAAGCATACACCACGGCTTCGGATGGCGGCGCGCTATCTTCCGGATCTGTCCTTTCCCATGGCCGCATGGAACGATCACGCGGCTTGACCCCTGAAAAGAGACAACAAGTGCTTTCAGGAGCATTGATTTCATTCAGCCGTCACAATTTTTGCTCATACGAGCGTACAGGGGGCGACGAATGAACAGACAGTCGGCGATTCTCGAAACGGCACAATCCCATGGGCGGGTCATGGTGGACGAACTGGCAGAGGCCCTGCGCGTTTCGGCCCACACCGTCCGCCGCGATATCAACGCGCTGTGCGCGCAGGGAAAACTGCGGCGCCTGCATGGCGGGGCCGAATTCATCGAAGGCAGTTCGAACCTGCCCTATTCGGCGCGCACCTCGCTGAACGTGGCGGCCAAGCAGAGGATCGCGGCCCATGTCGCGGGGCTGATCCCGGATGGGGCCACGCTGTTTTTCTCCATCGGCACGACCCCCGCCGTGGTCGCCGCCGCGCTGGCCGAGCGGGAAGGCCTGACCGTAATCACAAACAACCTGAACGCGGCGATGGCCCTGTCGGAGGCGCCCGGCGCGCGGATCGTGATCCCCGGCGGGGAATTGCGCTTGCCGGATCGGGATGTTCTGGGGCCGCTGGCACAGGAGCTTTTCGGGGCCTACCGCGCGGATTTCGCCATTTACGGGGCCGCAGGGATCGACACCGACGGCTCCCTGCTGGATTTCCACGCCCCCGAGGTGCGCATCCGCCGCAAGGTACAGGAAAACGCCCGGCAGTCCATTTTCGTCGCGGACAGGTCGAAATTCGGGCGCCGCGCCCCGGCGGTCGGTGGCCATCTTGACGAGGCCGACCTTGTCGTGACCGAGGCCAAGCCCGATGCGCCTTTCGCCGCCCTGCTGGAGTCGCTTGGCGACCGGTTGATCATCGCGGGAGAGGAGACATGAGCTTTCTGACACTTGAAAGCCTCACGCGGCAATGGAACGGACAGGGCGGGGTCCGCGATATCAGCCTTGAGCTGGCACAAGGTGCCTTCCTGTCGATCCTAGGTCCCTCGGGCTGCGGCAAATCCACGATGCTGCGCCTGATCGCGGGGCTGGAGCAGCCTCAGACAGGGCGCATCAGGATTGATGGCCGTGACGTGACGGCCCTGCCGGCCGCGCAACGCAACCTGTCGATGGTGTTCCAGTCCTACGCGCTTTTCCCGCATCTCAGCGTGGCCGAGAACGTGATTTTCGGACTGAAGGTGCGGCGGATCAGCCGCGCGGAGCGTGAGAGACGCCTGTCAGACGTGCTTGCCATGACCGGGCTGGAAGGGCTGGAGCGGCGCAAACCCTCCGAACTCTCAGGCGGGCAAAGGCAGCGCGTGGCGCTGGCCCGCGCGGCAGTGGCCGAACGACCGCTTTGCCTGATGGACGAGCCGCTGTCGAATCTCGATGCCAAGCTGCGCCACGCGGTGCGCCGGGATATCCGAACGCTGGCGCGCAAGCTGGCGCTGACGGTCGTCTACGTGACCCATGACCAGGGCGAGGCGATGAGCCTGTCGGACAATGTCGTGCTGATGCGAGAAGGCCGCATCGAACAGGTCGGCACGCCATCCGAGCTTTACGCGCGACCGGCCAGCACCTTTGCCGCCCAATTCATCGGCGACCCGCCGATGTCGCTGATCGACGCGGCCGCGCTTGGCCACGACGACACATGTATCATAGGCGCACGTCCGGAAGCCGTTTTGCTTGTGCCCGCCGGCCAAGGCGATCTTGATGCACGGATCGACGATTTCGAGTACCTCGGCGGCGAAACCCGGCTGGCGCTCACGCATCCGGCGGCGGACGGGCTTGCCGCGATCCTGCCGGGCCCGGCCGAATTCCAGCCCGGCCAGACGGTCGGCGTCGTCATTCCATCGGAAAACCGGCTCCTTTTCGACTCCGTCACCCGAAGCCTGAAAAAGGAGCCGCAGCAGAATCCAAAGGCGCGCATTCGCCAAAATCCCGCGCCAGAGGATGGCCATAGGGCCCCCACCTTAACCCGAACAGTCAAAGAGGACCTTTCGAAATGACCCGTATCACTGCTGTGTCCGCCATATTGGCGGCCTCCACCGCGCTCGTCAATCCGGCCGCGGCCGAGACCGAGCTGACCATGTATTACCCCATCGCCGTCGGTGGCGCGTTGACCGAAGTGGTTGATGGAATCGTCGCCGAGTTCGAGGCGCAGAACCCCGATATCAGCGTCAACGCGATCTACGCTGGCAACTATGACGACACGCGCATCAAATCGCTTGCCGCACTCGAATCC
>JAVLCJ010000075.1:0-13400 GCA_031580875.1 Roseovarius sp. | reverse complement strand
GTGGTGGAAAAGGACACCCGCTGCCTGCCCGCGCTGGCCGAGATCGCGGCGGCCCATCCCGGGCGGCTGGAGGTCATCAACGCCGACGCGCTGCAGGTCGATCCGCTGGCCCACCTTTCCCCGCCTGTCAAGGTCGTGGCCAACCTGCCCTACAACGTCGGAACCGAGCTGCTGGTGCGGTGGCTGACCCCGGCGGACTGGCCGCCCTTCTGGGAATCGCTTACCCTGATGTTCCAGAAGGAGGTGGCCGAGCGGATCGTGGCACGGCCCGGCGGCAAGAGTTACGGGCGGCTGGCGCTGCTGGCGCAATGGCGGGCCGAGGCGCGGATCGTCATGCATCTGCCGCCCTCCGCCTTCACCCCGCCGCCCAAGGTGTCCAGCGCGGTCGTGCATCTGACGGCCCTGCCCGAACCGCGTTTCCCGGCCGATCCGAAGGTTCTGGAACGCGTTGTCGCAACCGCTTTCAACCAGCGGCGCAAGATGCTGCGCACCGCGCTGAAAGGGCTGGCGCCGGACATCGAGGCCCGGCTGACCGACGCGGGGATCGCGCCGACCGACCGGGCCGAAACGGTTGATCTGGAACGGTACTGCGCGCTCGCCCGGTTGCTGGCTGCCTGACGGCGACCACCGCCAGCCGGCCCGACCGCTATTCCGCGGCCTTGGCGGCGTCCTCGCCGTCGGGGGTGGCGGTGTTGTCACCTGCCGCGCCGCCGTCGGCGCTGTCAGCCTTGCTATCGTCGTCGCCCTTGCCACCGCCGGGCGCATCGCCTTTTGCCGCCTGCTTCTTGGCGCGCGGCTTGCGCGGGCGCTTGGGCTTCTCGGCCGGTTTGCTTTCGGGCGTCTCCACCAGCCCGCTGTCGCCGTTTCCGGTCGTTTCGCCGATCACGTCGGGCTGCGGGATCTGCGCCGGGTCATCGGCCGCGGCGGGCGCGGCGGGCGTGCCGCCGGTGTCGCGTTCCTGCTGGCGGGCCCGGTCTCGGTCACGCTCGGCCTGACGCTCCCGGTTCTGGCGCTCCTGGTCCTCGCGGCGGGCTTCCTGTTCTTTCTGCGCGGCCCCCAGCATGCGCAGGTAATGCTCGGCATGCTGCTGGAAATTTTCCGCCGCCACGCGATCTCCGGAAAGCTGGGTGTCATGGGCAAGCTGGTTGTACTTGTCGATGATCTGTTGCGGCGTGCCCCGCACCTTGCCTTCCGGTCCCGAACTCTCGAAGACGCGGTTGACGATATTTCCCATGGAGCGGTTGCGGTTCGACTTGCCCCGCGAACGTGACTTGGATGATCTCATATTTCCTGCAGTCCAGCGCTTTACTTTATTCGCCGCTTGATCCGGTCCGGCGCCCTGCGCCTTGGCCTGCCCGGATCCGACTTGTCTTGGCTTTGCATCAGGCGGGATGATCTGGTCTTGTATCCGCTGCCGTGATACTCATGAGTAAACATGTGGCAGGGCCTCGCACAAGGGGGTGACGGAAAAATAACGCGATTCGGTACGGATTATTCCCCGAATACGCGGGATCCCGCATGTTCAGCCGGGCTTTCGGCCAAGCACGACCCTGTCGCGGCCGTCCAGATCGGGCAGGATGGCAACGTCTTCGAATCCGGTATCACGCAACAGCGCCGACACTGCCGCCCCCTGCCGCCAGCCGGTCTCGACCATCAGCCGGCCACCGGCGCGCAGAAGCCCGGCCGCCCCCGGCACGATCACCCGGTAGGCGCCCAGCCCGTCACCCGCATCCGTCAGTGCAATTGCGGGATCATGCGCCAGTTCGGGCGCGAGTGTCGCCATTTCATCGGCGGCGATATAGGGCGGATTCGACACGACAAGGTCGAACCCGCCGGGCAGGCCCTCGATCCAGTCCGCCACCCTGAAATCCACCCGCGCCGCAACCCCGAGGCGGTGCGCATTCTCCCGCGCCACGTCGAGCGCCGCGGCCGAGATGTCGGTGCCCAGCCCCGTGGCGCCCGGCCGCTCGGCCAGCAGGCTGAGCAGGATGCAGCCCGAGCCGGTGCCGAGGTCGAGCACCCGGTCGAAGGGCAGCTCGATCGCCGCGGCCACGAGCGTCTCGGTATCGGGGCGCGGGTCCAGCACGTCGCGCGTGACGCGGAAGCCGTGTTTCCAGAAATCGCGCGTGCCGGTGATCTTGGACAGCGGCTCGCCGCGGGCGCGGCGATCGGCCATGGCAAGGAAAACCTCCATCAGCGCCGGCGTGAAATCGCCGGGCGCCAGCCGGTGCAACTGCCCCCGCTCCAGCCCCGCGGCATGGGCCAGCAGCAACCGCGCCTCGCGCATGGGCGCGTCCGTCGCGGTCAGCCGCGCCGCTGCCTGTCGCAGGGCGCGGGCCAGTGCCTCACCCGCCGTCCGGGCCATGGCGGGTGCCGTCACGCGTCCATCTCGGCCAGCAGCGTGGCCTGCGCGTCGGCCGTCAGCGCGTCGATCACCTCGTCCAGATCGCCCTGCAGCACCTGGTCCAGCTTGTAGAGCGTCAGGTTGATGCGGTGATCGGTCATCCGGCCCTGCGGGAAATTGTAGGTGCGGATGCGTTCGCTGCGGTCGCCCGACCCCACCTGCGTCGCGCGGGTTTCGGCCCGCGCGTCATGCGCCTTCTGTCGCTCGATGTCGAACAGCCGGGATTTCAGCACCTCCATCGCGATCTCGCGGTTGCGATGCTGGGATTTCTGCGACGAGGTCACGACCATCCCCGTGGGAAGATGGGTGATCCGCACCGCCGAATCCGTCGTGTTCACGTGTTGCCCGCCCGCCCCGCTGGCGCGCATCGTGTCGATCCGCAGATCCGCCGGATCGACGTGGATATCCACGTCCCCGGCCTCGGGCAGGACGGCCACGGTGGCCGCCGAGGTGTGAATGCGGCCGCCGGATTCGGTTTCCGGCACGCGCTGCACGCGGTGCACGCCGGATTCGAACTTGAGCCGGGCAAAGACGTGATCACCCGACACGCGCGCCACCAGTTCCTTGATCCCGCCCAGCTCGGTCTGGGTTTCCTCGATGATGTCGAAGGACCAGCCCCGTCTCTCGGCGTAGCGCTGGTACATGCGCATCAGGTCGCCGGCGAAAAGCGCGGCTTCCTCGCCGCCGGTTCCCGGCCGTATCTCGATGATGGCGGGGCGGGAATCGGCGGCATCCTTCGGCAGCAGCGCCAGCCGCAGCTTTTCCTCCAGCGCGGGACGTTGCTCTTCGAGGGTGGCCAGCTCCTCCTCGGCAAGGGCGCGCATCTCCGGATCCTCCAGCATGGCGCGCGCGCCCTCGATATCGGACAGCAGGCGATGGTAGGCGCGGATCTCCTCCACGACGGGGCGCAACTCGGCGTATTCGCGGCCCAGCGTGGCAATGTCGCCACCGCCCTCCGCCATCCGCGCTTCAAGATATTCGAAGCGCTGCGTGATCTCGTTCAGTCTGTCCAAAGGCACCATGACACGTGCATCTGTCCCATCCGCGGGATTTGGTCAAGAGCGCGGCTCATGCTATATTCCGCGCATGAGGGCATTACTCGTGTTGATGATGCTGGCCGGGCCCGCCGTGGCCGACGGGCAGATCAAGGGCAAGACGGTCGATTGCTACTGCACCGACCGCAACGGCGACCGCGTGGAGCTGGGCCAGACGATCTGCCTGCGGGTCGACGGACGGATGTTCATGGCGCAGTGCCAGATGTCGCTGAACAACCCGATGTGGCGCAAGGTGGCGGATGGCTGCCTGTCATCCGGTCTCGGCGAAGCGGGCAAGCCAGCGGTCGATCCGGGCGGCATTGACGCCCAGATCTGACCGGCCGAAACGCAGCCTGCCGTAGATCTCGACCTGCGGCCCCGCATCGCGGATCGTGGTGTAATCCGGGAAGCCGAAAACGGCCGACCGGGTCACGTAGGTCACCATCCCCTCGTTTACCGATCCGGCCAGGCGCTCCGTGCGCGGCGTGGCGCGGATGATCCGGTCAAGCCGGGCCAGCCCGTCCTGCCCTGCCCCGACGATGCGCATGGCGCCGCCGGGCAGATCGCGGTTCGTGATGGCCGAGGGCATCCTGTGCCACCGCGCCGGATCGCTCGGCGCCAGACGCACCCATGCCGCCCCCAGCCCCACGACAAGCATAATGGCCACAAGGCCCCATTTCAGCATCGCGCTTTCCCGCTGCAAGCGACAGGCCACCCCGTGTCAGCCGCCCGTCTTTCCGTCCACCGTGTCGGCCATCGCCTCGGCCCGCGCGGCGATCTCGGCAAGCGTCTCGCTCACCGATTCCGGCACGACCGGCACCTCGATCTTTTCCGGCTCGGGCCGGGGCGCGTTGCGCAGTTGGTCCAGTTCGGCGTCCTTCTCGGCCATCCTGTCTTCCATCTCGCGCAGCTTGTCCTGCAGGCCGGCCGTCTTGTCGGCCAGCATCAGCCCGGCCATCAGCAGCATCCGCGCCTCCGGGATGCGCCCGATCTGGGCCGCCAGCACCGCCGCTTCCTCGTCAAGCATCTTGGCCGCGGCGCGCAGGTAATGCTCCTCGCCCTCCTGACAGGCCACCTCGAACGACCGGCCGCCGATCTGGATTTCCACCTCGGGCATCACGCGTCCTCCGTCTTTTCGTCGCCACCGGCCTCCCCGGACGCGGCATCAATCATGCCGGCAAGGTCGGTCATGACCGCGTCGACCTCGGCCCGCTGTGCCGCTTGCGTCGCCCGCAGCGCCTCCAGTTCGGCCATCATCGACTTGTTGACAAGGTGCGGGTCGGCAATGTCCTGCTGCATCGCGTCGCGCAGCGCCGCGTTGCTTTCGCGCAGCTGCTGGTTCGCGCTGCGCAGCGACTGCAGCTCCGAATCCAGCTTGCGCACGGCTTCGGCGCGCTCGGCTTCGGCCTTCTCGGCCTGCGCCAGCCGGCTTTCGTGTTTCTGGCGCAGCGCCTTGACGCGTTCCTCCAGCTGCGCGTTCGCCAGCTTCTCGTCGTCCAGCTGCTGGCGCAGCGTGTCGGCCTCGTCGGCCTCACCCTCGGGACGGAGCGTTTCGAGCCCCTGACCGATCCGGTCCAGCGCGGCGGTGATCCGGCGCTGGAATTCGTCGATATCGCTCATGTGTACCTGTCCTTGCCCTGCTTCTTGCGCACGCGGCGAATCGCCTGTGCCACCTGTTTCCCGCGATTCTAGCGAAAGGGCCACCAAAATGCGCCCCCCTCGGGCCCCGTGGCCCCGGCGCGGCTTGAACTTTGAGGCGGGGCTGATATTCAGCGGCGCAGGAAACGCCACTTCAAAGGATGGACACCCCGTGGATATTGCCTCGCTGCGCTCCGCAAATCCCGACCACTGGAACAAGGCGGCAGCCATTCGCGCGCTCACGCTCGATGCCGTGGCCGCCGCAAATTCCGGCCATTCCGGCATGCCGATGGGCATGGCCGATGTCGCGACGGTTCTTTACGAAAAGCACCTGAAATTCGACGCCGCCGCGCCCGACTGGCCGGACCGCGACCGGTTCATCCTCAGCGCCGGTCACGGCTCGATGCTGCTTTACGCGCTGCTCTACCTGACCGGCTACGACGGCATGACGCTGGACCAGATACGCGATTTCCGGCAATGGGGCGCGGTGACAGCGGGCCATCCCGAGAACTTCCTCCATCCCGGGATCGAAACCACCACCGGCCCGCTTGGCCAGGGCATCGCCAACGCGGTGGGCTTCGCCATCGCCGAGGAATCGCTGCGCGCCCGCTTCGGCCGCAAGCTGGTGGATCACCACACCTACGTCATTGCCGGTGACGGCTGCCTGATGGAAGGTGTCAGCCACGAGGCGATCACGCTGGCCGGCCGCCAGAGCCTGGGCAAGCTGATCGTGTTCTGGGACAACAACAACATCACCATCGACGGCAAGGTTGACCTTGCCGACCGCACCGACCAGGTCAAGCGCTTCCGCGCGGCCGGCTGGCAGGTGCT
Organism: Roseovarius sp.; assembly: GCA_031580875.1. Classification (GTDB taxonomy): domain Bacteria; phylum Pseudomonadota; class Alphaproteobacteria; order Rhodobacterales; family Rhodobacteraceae; genus Roseovarius. Next base: position 7,493 of record JAVLCJ010000075.1, on the reverse strand, counting down.
GGAAATCGACGGCCACGCCCCCGACGAGATCGACGCGGCGATCACCACGGCCCGGAAATCGCGCCGCCCCACCATGATCGCCTGCCGCACGCACATCGCGCTCGGCCACGCCGCGCAGGACACGTCCAAGGGGCATGGCGCCCTGACCGACCCGGACCAGTTGCAGGCCGCGAAGGAGGCCTACGGCTGGGCCCACGGCCCCTTCGAGGTGCCTGCCGACATCAAGTCGGCATGGGAAGAGATCGGCCAACGCGGCGCCGGTGACCACGCGGCATGGCAGGCGCGGCTGGACGAAACCGGCGAACGCCGCCGGGCCGAGTTCGCCCGCGTCATGCGCGGCGAGCCGCCCGGCAAGCTCGGCGCGCGGATCAAGGCGCTGAAGAAACAGATCTCCGGCGAAGCGCCCAAGGTCGCCACCCGCAAGTCCAGCGAGATGGTGCTGGAGGTCGTCAACCCGCTGATGCCCGAAACGCTGGGCGGATCGGCCGACCTCAGCGGATCGAACAATACCCGCACCGGCGACATGACGGTTTTCGACGTGGACAACCGCAAGGGCCGCTACATCCATTACGGCATCCGCGAACACGGCATGGCCGCCGCGATGAACGGGATGGCCCTGCATGGCGGCGTGCGGCCCTACGGCGGCACCTTCATGTGCTTCACCGATTACGCGCGCCCCGCGATGCGGCTGGCCGCGCTGATGAAGGTGCCGACCGTCTTCGTGATGACCCATGACAGCATCGGGCTGGGCGAGGACGGCCCGACCCACCAGCCGGTGGAGCATCTGGCGATCAGCCGCGCCACCCCCAACACCATGGTCTTCCGGCCCTGCGACACGGTCGAGACGGCCGAGGCGTGGGAACTGGCGCTGCAATCCGCCGATACGCCCTCGGTCCTGTCGCTGACGCGTCAGGGCGTGCCGACGCTGCGGCTTGAGCATCGCAACAAGAACCTGACGGCGCAGGGCGCCTACGTGCTGGCGGAGGCGACCGGCAAGCGGCAGGCGATCCTGCTGGCCACCGGTTCGGAAGTGGGCGTGGCGATGGCCGCGCGCGACCTGCTGCAGGCCGAGGGGATCGGCACCCGCGTCGTGTCCATGCCCTGCTGGGAGCTGTTCGAGGAACAGGACGAAAGCTATCGCAAGCGGGTCCTGCCCGGCGGACAGGCCGTTCGCGTGGGCGTGGAGGCCGCCGTGCGGCAAGGCTGGGATCGCTGGCTGTGCGGCGAGCGCGGGCGCGAGAACCGGTCGGGATTCGTCGGCATGGAGGGCTTCGGCGCCTCCGCGCCCGCCGGCACGCTCTACGAGAAATTCGGCATCACCGCCGAGGCCGTGGCGGACAAGGTCAAGGCGCTGCTCTGACCCGCCGCCCCGACAGGCACGACGCCCCGCCGGCCACGGCGGGGCGTTTTCGTTGCGGCCCTGCCCGTGCGCGGGCACAGGTGGCCGGCCCGGCGCCGCCACACGCACCCGCCGGTATCCGCCTCGCTGACACGCCCCACGGCCGCGACACGGCCCACGAACGCAACAAGCCCCGCCGGCCGGGGCGGGGCTTGCACTGTTTTCGGGGCCGGCCCGGCTAGGCGCGCAGCTTCTCGCCCTTGGGGTCGAAGGGCGGTTCGTGCAGCACCCATGCCTTGTGCGGCTGGCCCAGCACCATCACCTCGACCTCGTCACCCGGCTCGGCCGTGCCGTTTTTCACGTAGCCGAGCGCAAGGCTCATCTCCACCGTGTAGCCATAGGTGCCCGACGTGACGCGGCCCACCGGCTCGCCGTCCTTCAGGATCGGCTCACCGCCCGTCGCGTCGGCGTTCGAGGCATTGACCGCCGCCTCGTCGATATGGACCAGCACCAGGTTCTCGCGCGGCGGCTGCTCCATCGCCCTTTGCGTGGCCTCCTTGTGCAGGAAATCCTTCTGCATCTTGCACAGCGGCGCCAGTCCGACCTCGTGCGGGAAGTACTCGGGCGAATACTCGCGGCTCCACGATCCGTAGCCCTTCTCGATCCGCATGGACATCAGCGCCCGCGCGCCCACGGGCCCTGCGCCGAATTCCTTGCCCGCGTCCAGCAACGCGCGGTAAAGCTGTTCCTGATCCTCCGTCCGGCAGTGCAGTTCCCAGCCCAGATCACCGGTGAAGCTCACCCGCAGGGCAAGGCAATCGACGCCCGCGATCTCGATGCGCTTGGAGCGCATGAAGGGAAAATCCTCCGTCGCCAGCGAGGTGTTGGTCATGCGCTGCAACAGCTCGCGCGACTTGGGCCCGGCCACGTTGAAGCCGCACATCGCCTCGGTATGCGATTCGAAGGTCGTGCCCTCGGGCAGCGGCACCATGTCGAAGAAACGCTTGTGATACCGCTCGGCCATGCCCGAGGACACGATCCAGAACTCGTCCTCGGCCGTGCGCGTCACCGTGGCATCGCCGGCAATGCCGCCGCGCACCGAGATCAGCGGCGTCAGGCAGGCGCGCCCGACGCTCTTGGGCATGTTGTTGGCGAAGACCGCGTTCAGCCAGTCTGCCGCGCCCGGCCCCTTGACCCGGTACTTGGCGAAGTTCGAGATGTCGATGATGCCCGCCCTCTCGCGCAGCATCCGGCATTCATCCCCCACCGGGCCCCACCAGTTCTGGCGGGTGAACCCGTTGGTGTCCTCGGTGCCCGGCGTGTCGGCGAACCATTGCGGGTGTTCCCAGCCATAGTTCAGGCCGAAGATCGCGCCCATCTCCTTCTGCATCTCGTAGACGGGGCGCGTACGCAGCGGCCGGCCCGCCGCGCGTTCCTCGTTGGGATAATGGATGGCGAAGCGGTGGGTATACACGTCCTCCACCTTGGACATGACGAACTTGCTGTCGTTGGCCCACAGGCCGAACCGCGCGATGTCCCACGGGAACATGTCGTACTGCATCTCGCCCTCGGTCAGCCACTGGGCGACCATCAGCCCCATCCCGGCCGACTGGCTGAAGCCCGGAATGATGCCGCCACACATGAAATACCCTTTCACTTCGGGCACCGGGCCAAGGATCACGTTGCTGTCGGGCGACCAGATCATCGGGCCGTTGATCACCCGCTTGATCCCCGCCTCGCCCACTGCCGGAACCCGGTCGATGGCGCGCATCATGTTTTCCTCGATCCGCTCCAGGTCATCCGGGAAAAGATCGTGGGCGAAGTCCAGCGGCGTGCCGTCCTCGGCCCAGAACTTCATGTGCCGCTCGTAGGCGCCGATCAGCAGGCCCTTGCCTTCCTGCCGCAGGTAGTACTCCCCGTCGCGGTCGGCGACCGACGGCAGCCGCCGGTCCATGCCGTCGATCTCGGCCATCGTCTCGGTCACGAAATACTGGTGCTCGGTGGGTTGCAGCGGCACCTCGATACCGGCCAGCCTGGCCACCTCGCGGCCCCACAGGCCGGCCGCGTTGATCACCCACGGGGTTTCGATGGTGCCCTTGGGCGTCTCCACGATCCACGTGCCGTCGGGTTTCTGCGTCGTGGCCGTGACCGGCGTGAACCGGTGGATCTCCGCCCCCTTCTGGCGCGCGCCCAGCGCATAGGCATTCGTCACGCCCGACGGGTCCACGTTGCCGCCTTCAGGTTCCCACATGATGCAGCGGACGCCGTCGAAATCGACCAGCGGGTGCTTTTCCTCGGCCTCCGCGCGGGTGATCTCGTAGAAGTTCATGTCGTAGAGCTTGGCCTTGGCCGCCTGCAGCTTGAGCTGGTGCTCGCGGTTCTCGGTCTGCGCAAGATAGAGCGAGCCCGGCTGGAACACGCCACAGCTCTGTCCCGTCTCGGTCTCCAGCTCCTTGTACAGGTTCATCGTGTAGTGCTGCAGCCGCGAAATGTTGGCACTGTCATGCAGCCCGTGGATGTTGGCCGCCGCGTGCCACGTGCTGCCGGATGTCAACTCGTCGCGCTCCAACAGGACCACGTCGTGCCATCCCAGCTTGGCGAGGTGATAGAGGATGGAGCATCCGATAACGCCGCCGCCGATGACGACAGCCTGTGCATGGGTTTTCATCGTTCTTCCCTTGAACCTGTTTTCAGCTTCCAGCCTGACACGTTTCATAGACGCCATGACGGCCGGTTCCCGACATCATTCGCCGCAAGCACGCAAATGTCGCTTCCTTTTCCGTCAGGGAATTACGGTTTGCGGCAGGGGCGGGCATTGCCCGACCGCGCCCGCCGCGCATTGCCGGCTGAGTGGCCATGCCATCGCCCTGACGCCCCTCCGGAACGCGGCGCTCTTGACGGGCGCGCTGCCCGAAGATGGACCGCTCCCGCCCGACCAGACCGCCACCCCCCGTTGCGCCCGAAGCAAGTTCCCGTCCCGGCCCCGCACGCGCGCCACGGTCGCCGCACCACCCGGTGTTAACCCTTCACGGCCCCATTTCGCGCGCCGGCGCGATACCGCCGGGAAACCGACGCGATACCAACGGCGCGTTGCCGCGGCAGCGGGGCGTCAACCTGTGGCCTCCGCGACATGATCTGTCGCAAACGGACATGCCCGATCCGTGCGGGGCGACAGTCTGGACGGACCAGAAAGCAGGGAGATCCCCATGAAAACCACCACCCGCGTGGCCGTCATCGGCGGCGGTGTCGTCGGCTGCAGCGTCCTTTACCACCTGACCAAGCTCGGCTGGTCCGACGTCATGCTGATCGAACGGTCCGAGCTCACCTCCGGCTCCACGTGGCACGCGGCGGGGGGCTTTCACACCCTGAACGGCGACACCAACATGGCCGCGCTTCAGGGGTATACCATCAATCTTTACAAGGAGTTGGAGGAAATCACCGGCCTGTCCTGCGGGCTGCACCACGTGGGCGGCGTGACGCTTGCCGACAACCGCGACCGGATGGACATGCTGCTGGCCGAGCGCGCCAAGCACCGCTACATGGGGCTGGACACCCGGATCGTCGACCCCGGCGAAATCCGCGATATCGCCCCGGTCACCGACACCAAGGGCGTCATCGGCGCGCTCTACGACCCGCTCGACGGCCACCTCGACCCCTCCGGCACCACGCATGCCTATGCCAAGGCCGCGCGCATGGGCGGCGCCACGATCGAGACGCAGTGCAAGGTGGTCGAGACGACGCCGCGCCCCGACGGCACGTGGGACGTCGTCACCGAGAAAGGCACGATACATGCCGAACACGTCGTCAACGCCGCCGGCCTCTGGGCGCGCGAGGTCGGCGCGATGGCCGGCACCTACCTGCCGCTCCACCCGATGGAGCACCAGTACCTCGTGACCGAGGAAGTGCCCGAGATCGCCGCCATCATCGACGCGGGCGGCGAACATCCGCACGTGATGGACCCGGCAGGCGAAAGCTACCTGCGCCAGGAGGGCCGCGGCCTGTGCATCGGCTTCTACGAACAGGCATGCCGGCCATGGGCCGTGGACGGCACGCCGTGGACCTTCGGGCACGAACTGCTGCCCGACGATTTCGACAAGATCGAGCACAGCATCGATTTCGCCTACCGCCGCTTCCCGGCACTTGAACGCGCGGGCGTGAAATCGGTGATCCATGGCCCCTTCACCTTCGCGCCCGACGGCAACCCGCTGGTCGGGCCGGTGCCGGGGCTGCCGGGCTACTGGTCGGCCGTGGGCGTGATGGCGGGCTTCAGCCAGGGCGGCGGCGTTGGCCTGATGCTGGCGCAGTGGATGGTCGAGGGGGAATGCGAACGCGATGTCAGCGCGATGGATGTCGCCCGCTACGGCGACTGGATCACGCCCGGCTACACCCGCCCCAAGGTGATCGAGAACTACCAGAAAAGGTTCTCCGTGGCCTACCCGAACGAGGAACTGCCGGCCGCCCGCCCCTTCCGCCAGACGCCCATGTACGACATCTTCGACGCGATGGGCGCCGTCTGGGGCCACCAATACGGGCTCGAGGTCGTCAACTACTTCGCCGACAAGGGCGAGCCGCGCTTCGAAACACCCTCCTTCCGCCGCTCCAACGCGTGGGAGGCCACGCGGCGCGAGGTGCGCGCGGTACGCGGGGCCGTGGGCATCAACGAGGTGCACAATTTCGGCAAGTACCTCGTCACCGGGCCGAACGCGCGCGCCTGGCTCGACCGGATCATGGCCGGCCGTGTCCCGCCCCCGGGGCGCGTCGCGCTCGCGCCGATGCTCAGCCCCAAGGGCAGGCTGCTGGGTGATTTCACGATTTCCTGCCTCACCGACCAGGCCTTCCAGCTCACCGCCTCCTACGGCGCGCAGGGGCTGCACATGCGCTGGTTTGACGCGAACCGGGCCGACGGCGTCCATGTCGAGAACATTTCCGACCGCCTCAACGGCTTCCAGATCGCCGGCCCGAAGGCGCGCGACGTACTGGCGGCCTGCACACGCGACAGGGTCGATGACATGGCCTTCATGGATGTCCGGCAGGCCACCGTCGGGATGACCGGCTGCCTCATCCAGCGCGTGAGCTTCACCGGCGATCTGGGCTACGAGGTGTATTGCGACCCGATGGCGCAGCGCACCCTGTGGCAGACCCTCTGGGACGCAGGACAGACGCACGGGATGCGTCCCTTCGGCATGCGCGCGATGATGTCGCTCAGGCTCGACCGCTTCTTCGGCTCATGGGGCGCCGAATTCTCGCCCGACTACACCCCCGGCGAAACGGGCATGGACAGGTTCGTCAGCTTCCGCAAACCCGCCGATTTCATCGGCCGCGCCGCGGCCGAGGCCGAACGCGACGCCGGCGCCGCGCGCCGGCTCGTGGCCTTCGAGGTAGCCGCGCTCGATGCCGACGTGCACGGCGATGAACCGGTCTGGATCGACGGGGCGGTGCGCGGCTTCTGCACCTCTGGCGGGTATTCCCACCATGCCGACAAATCCGTCGCCCTCGCGCTCATCCCGGCCGACCTCGCCATCGACGGATTGGCGGCCGAGGTCGAGATCCTCGGCGACAAGCGCCCCGCGCGTCTCGTGACGACCCCGCTTTTCGACCCCGGCGGCGACAGGATGCGCGGCTGACATCGCCGTGCTACCCTGCCGTCATGAGCCGACCCGAACCCACCCGTTTCTTCTCGGGAAAAATACCCCGGGGTGAATTGGCCGAAGGCCAAGAGGGGCAGCGCCCCTCACCCGCCCGCCCCGCGGCGCACGCCCATGGCTGATCTTGTCATTCTGCTCCCCGCGGCCGGCGCCTCCGCCCGCATGGAAGGACCGGACAAGCTGCTGGAACCGGTGGACGGGATGCCGCTGTTGCGCCGGCAGGTGCTGATGGCGTTGGCCACCGGCGCGCCGGTGCTGGTCACGCTGCCGCCCGGGGCGGCCAAGCGGCGCGCGGCGCTGGCCGGGCTGGGGGATGGCAAGCTGGCGATCCGCGAGGTCCCGGGCGCGTCCGAAGGTATGGGCGCCTCGATCCGCGCCGGGGCCGGCTGGGCCGGCGCATCCGGCGCGGCCCGGCTGATGATCCTGCTGGCCGACCTCCCCGATCTGGAAACCGCCGATCTTGTCGGGATGTGCATCGCCGCGGCCCGCGCGCCCGGCACCATCTGGCG
>JAVLCJ010000074.1:0-13860 GCA_031580875.1 Roseovarius sp. | reverse complement strand
CTACGAAGAACTACTTAACAGGTCCGACGATGCCCCGCCGCACCCGCGCTTCGGCGAATTCTACCGCCCGCCAGACATTCGGGAAGCCTACTTTGATGCACTGGAAGTTCTGCGTGGGCACCTTAGCCGGTGCTTGGGTCAAGTTGCTGCGATTGGCGGCATGGACCTTCCGCAAGACGGCTTGGTGAAGAACTATCAAGGCGGTTGGCAAATCGAAGCCTACGAAGCCTTGCCAATCGAACACGACAAGCCGTCATAAAAATGCCCCGGCTGCGTCGGTGCAGGCGAACCGGGGCTGGTTGTCCCATGGCACATAGGGATGGATTGTCAGGGGTGTTCGCACAGGGCGGCGACGGTTGCCCTCTGATCGGCGGGAAGTACCCACAGGCGCGCCGCGGGCGGACTCAGGCATGTCCAAGAAGCCGCGCGACGGCCAGCGACAGGGGCCATCTGTTCATCGAGTAGACATGCAGGGCGGGGGCGCCGTAGGCGATCAACCGCCGTGCCTGCTCGACGGTTGCCGCCGCGGCGAGATACGGCATGAGCGCGGGCGTGTCCGTGCCCGCCGCGAAAAGCCGGTCCAGCCAGTCGGGGATACGCGTGCCGTTCGATCGGGCAAAGCCCCGCAACCGCGTCCAGCCCTCCAGCGGCATCAGCCCGGGAATGATCGGCGCGTCGATCCCGTGACGCGTGCAGGCCTCGATGAAACGGCCATAGGCGGCCGGGTCCAGCACGAACTGGCAATAGGCCCGGCTCGCGCCGGCATCGAGCTTTTCCTTGAGATGGTCGATATCCTCCGAAAGCGTCTCGGCCGCGGGGTGTTTCTCCGGGTAGGCGGCGACGGAGAGTTCGAAGGGATGGCGGGCGGCCAGCGCGGCAACCACGTCCGAGGCATGGTCGAAGCCCGGGGGGAGCGGGCCCGCCGACCCGCGCGGGCGGTCGCCGCGCAGGGCCAGGACACGCGTTATGCCCGCTGTCCAGAACCCGTCGGCGGCCTCCAGTACTTGTGCTTCGCTCAGGCCGAGCGCCGTCAGGTGCGCGGTCACCGGGCGCCCGCTGCGGCGGGCCACCTCGACGGCGGTGTCATGGGTACCCGTGCGCGTCGTGCCACCCGCGCCCATCGTCACCGAGAACCCGTCCCCGGCAACCGGGGCCAGACGATCGACTGTTTCGTTGAGGTTTTCGCGGCGCGTCTCCGTCTGGGGTGGAAACAGTTCGAAACTCAGCGGCACGGCGCCACCGTCCGCCTCGAAGAGCTGCCGGAGCAGCGCCTCTGTTGGTTGGGACCCCGGCTCAGGCTGCATCGCTCAGGGGGCCCAGTCACGCCCCGCGGCGCGCGCGCGCTCCCGCGCACTGGGCGTGCTGGAGGGCAGGAAAGGCATTCCGATCACCTTGGCATCCACGGGCTTTCCGGTTTCCTCGGCGTACATGTCGGGCAGTTCGACCATGAAGCGCGTCCCGTGGTCGCTCATGTCCCACGGCACGTAGCCCAGGGCGATGTTTTGACCCAGTTCGGGCGACCACCACGGCGAGGTGACATAGCCCACCCGCTCGGCCTCCGGGGTGGTGATCAGCCAGAAATCCGGGGCGTAATCCGTGACGGGCGCGCCGCCCATCACCAGCCCGACCAGCTTCAGCCGGAACGGCGGATGCCCGGCATCCATCGCGGCGCGCTGTGCCTCGAGCGCCGCCCGGCCGATATAGTCGGCACTTTTCTCGCGCGGAACCTGGTAGCCCAGATTGACCTGGAACGGCGAGGTCTCGATGTCCATGTCCTGCCCCCATGACAGGATGCCCGCGGCAATCCGGCGGTGATGCGCGGGCGCGATCACCCGCAGACCGTACCGCGCGCCCTGTCCGCGCAGGGCGTACCAGACCGCCTCGGCTGTCAGCGACGCGTCGCGGACGTAGATCTCGTATCCCTTCTCGCCCGAGAAGCCTGTCCGGCTGACCAGGACGGGACAGCCCGCCAGTTCCGTTTCCATCAGCCCGTAATAGGGGATCTCGCGAATCTCCGCGCCGAAGAGATCGCCCATGAATTCCTCGGACAGGGGCCCTTGCACCTGCAGCGGGGCGACGTCCAGTTCCGCGATGTCGACATCGAAGCCCAGCCCCACATTGACACCCTGCAACCACAAGAGCAGGTCGCTGTCGGAGGCGGAGAACCAGAATTCGTCCTTGGCGAGCCGCAGCAGGACCGGGTCGTTCACGATCCCGCCCTTTTGGTTGCACAGGATCGCGTACTTGCCGCGCATGGGGGCGATGCGCGCGGCATCGCGGGTGATGACACGGTTGACGAAGGCCTCGGCCTCTGTCCCGTAGACCCGGATTTGCCGCTCCACCGCGACGTTCCAGAGTGTCACGCGGTTCATCAGGGCGTCGTATTCGGCCATCGCGCCGCCATCCTCGGGCTTGATGTAGCCGCGCGGGTGATACATCCTGTTGTAGACGGTGGCCCGCCAGCACCCGGCCTCGACCGACAGATGCCAGAAGGGCGACTTGCGCACCCGGGTCGAGATCAGCATCTGCACCGGGGTCGGCCCTGTCTGGCGCAGGTTGCGCGGGATCAGCCGGTCGGACTGATCGACGCCGGGAACGTTCGGATGCGCACGGTTTTCAGTCTTCATGCCGGGGTTCCTGTGCCTGCCTGCGTAACGGCTGGGATGTGAAAAGGGCCGGAACGCCGTTGTCGGCCGCGGGCGTGTGGCGCAAGTTCATGCATGTTGCCGCTCCTCCCGTCGAGAGCCGCGTTCATCCGCGGCGTCATGGTGATGATAGCCGGTGATCGCCCGCCTGTAGTTGATACAAGTCAATGCAGGGCGCGGGGCCGCCGTTGGGCAGCATGCCCATGAGCGTTCGAACTGACCCGTTTTCAGCGTTGAAATTTCCCCCGCCCTGGGTGATCCCGGCCCCAAGCGGGCCGCCTTCGTGTCGCGCGTTCCTTGGGGGCTTTGGCGAAGATCAGGATGCCCGCGTTCGCGATGCCGCTCATCACGGTGCGGCAAAGCCGGATCGCCAGCGCGGTGGTGCCCGAGATTTCACCGATCACGTTGACGGGACTCATCAGCGGTGAGGGGCTGGCATAACCGCGCAGGCAGCCCGGCACGCAAGGGGCCAGCGTCGTGGTCGTGGACAACGATCCCGTGGGCGGTCGGACAACGGCACCACCGCGACCATCCTGCACAACGCGATGAACAGGAAAAGCGTGCCGATGGACGGCAGGTAGGGACCCGCGTCGTGCTCGCTCACTTGCCGGGTCTGCGCACGGATCGTCTCGACGACCGCTTTTCCGGAATTCTGCGCGCGTGTCAGGTCGCCGCTTTCCGACAGGCGCAGGCCGACGCTCGGCGCGGCCGGCGGCGATGTGTCACTCGCCATTGCTACCGCTTTCCTTGTCAAACCAGCACCCCGCGATCACACGCGCGCCGCGAGTCCCGGCAATATCGGGACCGCCACGGCCCAACCTGTCAGCCCGAACGGCCCGGGGCCGACACACGGGCCGCACCGCGCGGCCCTGCACGTTGGTGACCTGCATTTCGCGGCAGGTCTCCCCGGCCTCCCGGCTCCGCTCCCCGATGGCGCAGAAAAGGCTCACGCCCTCGGACTCGGCCATGCTGTTGTGGATGATCCCGGTGATCAGCGCGGTCTTTCTCGCGCCTGCGCCGCCTGAACAGCCCGGCCGTGCCGCCGTGTTCGATGAGCGACAGCCGGGGCCGCCGGGGTTTGCATGGCCTGTTTCCTTTGGCCCATGCCGGCCCCCGTTCAGTCGCGACCGTAAAACCCGATCAGTTCGGTGAACTCGATCACGTGGGGCGCGGCCAGCCGGATGAGCTCCTCGCAGGTTGCCCCGGACCCGGCCGAGACGATGCGATCATCAAGGGCGCTCAGCCGGAAATGATAGGCATGGGGCGCGGCGCCACGGGGCGGGCACGGGCCGCCATATCCCGGCTTGCCGAAATCGTTCACCGCCTGCCGGAATCCCGGCTCGAGCGTTTCGGGCCCGAAACCCGAGCGGAGGAACTGCCAATCCGGCGGGATGCCGTAGGCGGCCCAGTGGTGGAACAGGCCACCGGGCGCGTCCGGGTCGTCGCAGACGATGAGCAATTCCCTGGCGGCCTCCGGGACACCGCTCCAGCGCAGCGCGGGCGAGACGTTCTGGCCGTCGCAGGTGAAACGCTCGGGTATCGTTTCGCCCGGGTTGAAATCGGGACTGGTGAGCATGAGCATCGCGGGCCTCCCCTTGCCGGAACCACGGCCGATTGCACACCGGCGCGGACCGTGCGTCATTGACTTGGGTCAAGCCCGCTCCCCGGGCGAGCCCTTGGCAGCAAATGCGGTTTAATCTGGCCTTCCCCGCGCGGAACAAGGCCGAAGGCCGCCGCGCATCGCCGGGCCGGGGCGGCTCTGGGGGCCTCTGCGACGGTCGCGCCTAGATGAACCCCCGTTCGACAGAGACATTCCACGTCTTGCAGAATACGCGCTCCCCGTTTTCGAAGGCGTCGAGGTCGGCGGAGATGTGGAATTCATCCGGTGTCGATGTCAGCACGGTGCGGGTCCGGGTCCGGACGTCCCAATCGCCGCGGCGCAGCCCCCGGACCAGCCGTGTTTCGCCCCGTGGCGACAGGAAATCGTCCCCCTGCGAGGAATAGTATTCGAAGGCGCGGTTTTCGACATCGAGGTCGATCTCCTCCAGGTGCCGGATGCCGTTGTCGTTGATGACCTCCAGCGTCGAGACGTCATCGGCCAGGTCGCGGTGTACCAGCCAGTTGTGATGCCCCGTCTCGACGATACGTCGTGGCGTCGGCGCGGCGCCTTCGGGGTCGCCGAAGGTCCGAAGCGCCTGATCCGCGGCACGCGGCCCGCGCACCGGCAATTCCAGGGCGCTTTCCCGGGGGTGGATGGTCAGGCAGGCCGGCTCGGGCGGAGGCCAGGCCAAGGGCCAGTACGACGTCGAGATGGACAGCCGCAGCCGGTGCCCGGCAGGCAGGGACTGCGCGATGTCATTCATCTTCACCCGCACCGTGTAGCGTGTGCCGGGCTCCAGCGGTGCGGGCCTGCGGCGCGAGTCCCGGTGCGTCAGGTTGAGCATGCCGTAGGTGACGCGGGTCGCCTTGCCATCCGGGGCGACGTCCGACAGGCGAACGGCGACCATCGCCAGCGGCCTGTCGCTGGACAGCGTGAGGTCCACGCGGACCATCCCGAGGATTTCGAGCGGCGCTTCCAGCGGGGCGGAGTCGAACAGCAGCGCGCCGCCATCCTCCTGCCGCTGGTCATGGGCCAGATCCGGCCCGGCGGCATAGGAACACCACTTCCCGGCGAAAAGCCCGAGCGTCAGCGGCGACCGGATCGGCAAGGCGGCGTCGTCCGGCGCGCGCTGTCCCTCGGGCAGGATGACACCCGGGGCAAGCCCGTGCCGCCGCCGCCCCACGTTGGACGACGGCCACGCGGGCTCAGCCACCCACCGGCCCGGCTTGTGCGCGTATTGCGGGCTGGGCGGCACGCTGTCCTGCATCCAGACCCGCAGCATCGGTTCGTCCATCACGCCGCTGTCGATGTCCTTGAGGCACCAATCCCACCAGCGCACCGCCTCCTGCAGAAAGCCGATGGCCGGGCCCGGCACCCCGATATGGGGGTACTTGTGGCTCCACGGCCCGATCAGGCCCTTGCGCGGCACGTCCAGGTTCGCCAGCAGACGGAACACCGCGTTCGAATACCCGTCCGCCCAGCCGCTGACGGCAAAGACAGGGCATCGCACGGCGCCGTAATCCTCGCAGATCGACCCGTGTCGCCAGTACGCGTCCCGCCGCTGGTGGCGCAGCCACGTCTCCAGCCACAGGCCGCTGCCGTCCAGCCGTTCGGTCCATTGGTCGCGCCAGCGCTCGCCCACCACCTGCGGATCGGGCGGCAGCGAATTGTAAGAGAACATCACCGAGGCCCATGACAGGTTGTCGCCCAGCAGGCAGCCGCCCATGTGGTGGATGTCATCGGCATAGCGGTCATCGGTGGAACAGGCGGTGATGATGCCCGCCAGCGCCGGCGGTTGCAGGGCGGCGATCTGCAAGCCGTTGAACCCGCCCCACGAAATGCCGATCATGCCGACCTTGCCGCTGCACCACGGCTGCGCGGCCAGCCAGTCGATCACATCGCAGCCATCCCGCAGTTCCTGGTCGAGGTATTCGTCACGCAACACGCCGTCCGAGTCGCCGCTGCCCCGCAGGTCGACGCGGATACAGGCATACCCGTGGCCCGCCATGTAGGGGTGCATGACGGCGTCCCGCGGGCGCGTGGAATCACGACGCCGGTAGGGGATGTATTCCAGCACCGCGGGGACGGGGTCGTCCTCGGCATCCTCGGGCAGCCAGATACGCGCGGCCAGCCGCGCCCCGTCACGCATGGGGATCCAGACGGTTTCGATATCCCTCACCGGGCGGGGGAAGGTGTCGCGCACGGCCGGCCCCGTCATCGCGGCGCCTCCGCGACGCGGATATCAAGCGCCTCGAGCAAGTACCGGAAGTCGTCATGCAGCGCCTCACGGCTTTGCGCGCCCATGAAGATCGCGCCCAGCTCGTGGCTGTACTGGTCATGGTGGTGGCCGTCACCCAGCCGCATCCCCTGCGCCACGTGCAACTGGATCTCGGTGCCGGGATAGAGCGCCTCCAGCGCCTTGATTTCCGCATCGGAGGGCGCGTGGGTCACGATCTCGTCGTCCGAGTGGCCGTAAAGGCGGGGCATGAACTTGGCCGCATAGCGGAACTCACCCTGCCGGGCGGGGTAGTCGGGCTTGCGCCCGAGCGCCACGTCCAGCATCACCTCCTTGTGCGGCACGCCCTCGACCTTGTCGAAAAGCGGGCTGTGCGACTTGGAGATCCGCGTGTTGATCTCGAGCAGGGACAAGCCGTCACCGCCGGCGTGATAAAAGAATTCCATGTTGAAGGGCGTATCGTCCAGCCCGATCTGCGCCAGTACCGTGGCGGCCGAGGCCCGCATCCGCGCCTTTACCGGCTCAGGCAGCGACGACGGGTATTCGTACCGTTCAAGGCTGGACCGGTTCGGCCCGCGGATCGAATCCACGATGCCGTAAACCTGCGTCTCGCCGTTGAAGACATAACCCTCCAGCGTGCATTGTCGCCCGACCGAGATGATTTCCTCGGCGATGCACGTCGCGGCCCCTGCCCGGGCGATTTCCTCGGGCAGGTCCGCATGACCCATCAACACCTCCAGCGGCTCGGCGAACCGGTGGATGCCCGCGCGCGTCTTGCCCAGCGCATGTTCGTAATCCGCCCTGTCGTCCACCCGGAAGCCCAGCAGCGAGGAATGCGCCGTCACCGGCTTGAGCCAGAAGGGATACGCCAGCGGCGGCCTTTCCGGATCGGCCGCATGGGGATCAACCAGTTCGAAGCGCGGCAACTGCTCGGGCAGCACCTTGGCCTGTTCGATCCGGCTCCAGTACTTGTGCTGGCAGCGCAGGACGCTTTCGAGGCTGGGGCCGCGCAGGCCGCGTTCGCGGCGCAGGATCGGCAGCATGAGGATTGACGGAAAATCCCAGTATCCCACGATCGCGTCGACCGACCCGTCGAAATCGCGCAGGATGCGACGGCCCTTGTCGAGAAGCGCAACCATGTCGAAGCGCTCTGCAAAGCATATTTCGCGCCTGTCGTAGAGGCTGTGGAACACGTAGTCATCGGCATGGCGCACGTTCTGCAACAGGCGCAGGTTGAACGGGTCGAGACCCGCGACAAAGATGTTCTTCTTGCGATGTACCACGCCGTGAAACCCGTCTTGGATGCGCCCGAAGGCCCGCATGGGCGCCGCCGCCAGAAGATCCGATTCGCGGCACTGGCGTAATTAACCCGGGGCAAGGTCCCCCCGGTGTTTTTACCGGCCCATATCAACGCGGGGTACCGCGCCCGACCATCCTGACGGGCACTACGCCCTGTGAATGACCCGGCCGCACAGGCGCACCGTCTTATCCGAGATCAAGCCAGCCCCCCGTTTCGGCCAAGCATCGGCCACATGCCTGTCAAAGGTCGGCCAACGTGCCCGGCGCACGCTCGGCGGCGAAGGCGACCGTTTCGGAAACGGCCGGATGCACCTCCAGCCCGGGGTGCAGCACGGCAACTGCCCCGGGCGCGATCTGGCCGGACAGTTCGATCACCGTCACGGCCGAGCCCAGCGCGGCATGGACCGTCACCATTTCAGGGCCTGTGATGCCCCGTCCACGACCGCAAGGCGCTGCGGTATTTCACGCCGTTCGAGCGCGGCGGCCGAACCCCAGATGCGGTTCTCCTCGGGCCAGCCGGGCAGTTGCAGGGGCGACGAGCCCACCGCGATCACGGCCTGTTCGGGAGTCCGGTTCTCACCGTCGATATCATGGCTGTCGGCCCCGGTGACCGTTGTCCTGCCAAGGTCAGATCAGCGGATTTGCCGGCCATGGCCATCCCGGTCAGATCATCAGCCGGCGCGGGTCGGCAACCAGCCGCGCGTAATGCGTGGTGAAGCGCGCCGCGTCCGCGCCGTTGATCACCCGGTGATCATAGCTGAGGTGCAGCGGCACCATCGGGACAGGCTGGAAGGCGTCGCCATCCCAGACCGGGACCGTCTCGGTCCGGGTCAGCCCGAGGATCGCGACCTCGGGCGGATTTACGATGGGCGTGAAGGCCGTGCCGCCGATCCCGCCGAGATTGGTGATGGTCATCGAGGCGCCGCCCAGCTCGTCAGGATTGATCTTGCGCGACTGCGCGCGCGCCGCCAGATCGCCAATCTCGGAGGCGACGGCCCACAATCCCTTTTGATCGGCGTCGCGGATCACCGGCACCACAAGGCCATGCGCCGTGTCGATGGCGATGCCCACATGCACGTAATCCTTGAGCACGAGTGTCTTGCCATCGGGTGACAGGGACGCGTTGAACCGCGGGAATTCACGCAGGCACCGTGCGAGCGCGGCCACGTGGAACGCCAGCGCCGTCAGCTTGACCCCGCGTGCCTGCGATTCCGCCTTCAGGTCGCGGCGCATGGCCTCGATGGCGCTCACGTCGGCGCGGTCGTGATGTGTCACCGCCGGGATGAGCGCCTGCGCCGCGGCGAGGTTCGCGGCGGCGACCTGTGCGAAACGGCTCATCGGTTCTTCTGTCACGGGGCCGTACTGCGCGTGGTCGACATCCCAGTAGGAGGTGTCACCGGCCGGCCCGGACGCGGCCGGCGCCGGTCCGCCCTCGACGTCCTCCCGCGCGATTGTCGTGCGGCCAAGGTCGCGTGCCAGCTTTTCGAGATCGACACCCTTTTGCCGGGCCAGCGCCCGGACCGAGGGCGGCGCTATGATATCGGTCATGGTCACCCCCCTTACCAGCTGGCCGAGATGTACTGGGTTTCCATGAATTCCAGCATCCCCTCGTGTCCGCCCTCGCGGCCAAGGCCCGACTGCTTGGTGCCGCCGAACGGCGCGGCCGGGTCGCTGACCAGGCCGCGATTGAGGCCGACCATGCCGTAATCGAGACGCTCGCAGACCTGAAGCGCGCGTTTGAAATCCTCGCTGAAGACATAGGCGACAAGGCCGTATTCGGTGTCGTTGGCGCGCGTGATCACATCGTGCTGATCGCTGAACGTCTGGATCGCGGCGACGGGGCCGAAGATCTCGTCATGCACGCAATCGGCATCGGCCGACACGTTGGACAGGACGGTGGGCGGATAAAAGAACCCCGTGCCGTCCGGGGTGTCGCCGCCGCATTCCACCTTGGCCCCCTTGGCCACGGCATCGGCCACGAACGCGGCCACCTTGTCGCGCGTCTCGGCATTGACCAGTGGGCCCACGTCGACGGAGGGATCGGTACCGTCGCCCACCTTGAGCGCCGCCATGCGCTCGGCCAGACGACGTGTGAATTCCCCGGCGACGCTTTCATGCACGTAGATGCGGTTGGCCGCGGTGCAGGCCTCGCCCAGATTGCGCATCTTGGCCAGCATGGTGCCCTCGATGGCGGTGTCCATGGCCGCATCATCGAAAACGATGCATGGCGCGTTGCCGCCCAGCTCCATCGCCGGTTTCAAAACCTGATCGGCGGCGGAATGCAGCAGCTTGCGGCCCACGCCCGTGGAGCCGGTAAAGCTGACCACGCGCACGCGCGGGTCGTGGAGCATGTGATCCACCAGCGCGCCCGTCCGCTTGGAGGGCAGCACGTTGACCAGCCCCTTGGGCACGCCGGCCTCTTCCAGAAGCGGCATCAGTGCCAGCATGGTCAGCGGCGTTTCCGAGGCGGGTTTTATGACGACGCCGCAGCCTGCCGCCAGCGCCGGCGCGATCTTGCGGGTGCCCATGGCCGCCGGGTAGTTCCACGGCGTCACGAGCACCGCCAGCCCCGCCGGCTTGTGCTGCACCATGATCCGGGCGCCGCTGGCCGGGGCCTGCGTGATCAGCCCGTCGGCGCGCACGGCTTCCTCGGCGAACCAGCGGAAGAACTCGGCGGCATAGCCGGCCTCGCCACGGGCATCGACGCCGGCCTTGCCGTTCTCCAGCGTGATCATGTGCGCGAAATCGTCCAGCCGCGCGGTCATCAACTCCCACGCCTTGCGCAGCACCTCGGAACGTTCGCGGGGCGTGCGGGCGGCCCAGTCGGCCATCGCCGCCTCGGCGGCGTCGAGCGCCGCGTCGGCGTCGGCGATCTCGGCCGATGCCACGGAGGCAAGCACCTCCTCGGTGGCGGGGTTGAGCACGTCGAAGCGCGCGTCGGACGCGCCCTTGCGCCATTCGCCGTCGATGTAAAGATCGGTATGGTCCATGTCCATCTCCTGAACTCAGAGCAGGTGGCGGAGCGGCTGCTCCATCCGGCCCGCGAAATTGGAAAGAAGTGTCAGCGCCGCGGGGGCGCTGAGGTGCCCGGCCGCGCATTCGAGGGTGAGCGTCAGCCCCTCACCGGCGGCCATGACGCTGAGCACCGGCACGTCCTCGGCCCCCAGCTGGACACTGGCCAGACGCGTGAAGCGCAGGTCCCGCACCGTCAGATCGGCGATCGCGCCCTCGTCCGCCTGCCCGACGTCCCCGAGCCTGACACCGGAAGCCTGGTAGAGCCGCGTCGCACCAAACGCCTCCACGGCGACCGTCATGGTGCCCTGTGCCGCGCTAGCCGCGGCAAGCCCCGCCAGCAGGGCCTCGCGGTCCGTCAGGCCGATTTCATGCGCGGCCCAGCGTGCAAAGCGGTCGAAACCGTCGACGGGCACGTCGGCCGTCAGGTGGCGCGTGGCGCCCGCCGGCGTGGCGGATGGCGCGCG
Organism: Roseovarius sp.; assembly: GCA_031580875.1. Classification (GTDB taxonomy): domain Bacteria; phylum Pseudomonadota; class Alphaproteobacteria; order Rhodobacterales; family Rhodobacteraceae; genus Roseovarius. Next base: position 2,601 of record JAVLCJ010000074.1, on the reverse strand, counting down.
CTGTTCCGGCAGGGCGGCCAGCGCCTCGAGATCCTTGGCGTGATAGGGTTGCGGTTGCCCCGCCTCGGCCAGCCTCGCAAGGTCCAGCCCCCGCTCCATCGCCAGACGGCGCGCCTTGGGCGAGGCCAGCACGCGGCCCCGCGGGTCGGCCGGCGCGGCGGGTACCGCCCGGGGCGCGGCGGCGGCGTCGGGCGCGGCGTCGGACTCGGGCGCGGGCGCCGCCGCCGGCTCGGGCACCGGCGCTTTCGGTGCCGCGCCATCCGCGACGCTGCGGCGGACGGGCGCCTCGGGCTTGTCGGCAGAGATCACGGCGATCTTGGCCCCCACCGGGGCCTCCTCGCCCGCCTCGGCCAGAAGGGCGGCGACGTATCCGTCGTGCCCGGCCTCGACCTCCATGGTGGACTTGTCGGTTTCGACCTCGAAGAGGATGTCGGACGCGGCGACGGCCTCGCCCGGTTCCTTGTGCCACGCGACGATCAGGCCGGTATCCTGTGCCATGCCCAGCGCGGGCATGATGACCTGACTGCCGTCCGGCAGCGTGTCCGCACCGGGCGCGGCGGTTTCCGCGGCACCCGCCGGCGCGCCGCCGGCGGGGCCGGTGCCCTCCGGCGTCTCGGAGATACGCGCGATCACATCGCCGACCGGCACTGCCGCCCCGGCAGCCGCCGCGACGTCGGTCAGGTACCCGGCGCCCTGCGCCTCGACCTCCATCGTCGCCTTGTCGGTTTCCACCTCGAACAGCGCCTCGCCCTCGGTGACGGCGTCACCGGGCTTCTTGAACCAGGTGACGATCACGCCCGTGTCCTGCGCCATCCCGAGGGCTGGCATGATGACATCAAGCGGCATGGATCATCTCCCCGGCGCAGAGCTTGCGTGCGTTCCCGACCACGGCCTCGGGCGTGGGCACGGTAAGATCTTCAAGCGCAGGGCTGAAGGGCACGGGCACGTCCATCGCACCCATGCGCAGAACCGGCGCGTCGAGATGGTAGAACGCCTTTTCGTTCAGGCGGCTGGCGATCTCGGCGGTGACGCCGTAGCTTTGGTGCCCCTCGTCGATGACGATGGCGCGGCTGGTCTGCTTCACGCTGTCCAGCAGTGTCGCCTCGTCGAGGGGCACGATGGTGCGCGGGTCGATCACCTCGGCGCTGATCCCTTCGGCCTCGAGCATCTCGGCGGCCTTCTCGGCCACCTGCACCATCGAGGACGTACCGATCAGCGTGATGTCGGTGCCCTGGCGTTTCACGTTGGCCTCGCCGAACGGGATCAGGAATTCCTCCTCCGGGACGGGGGCCTTGTCCTGATACATCAGCTTGTCCTCGAAGATGACGACCGGGTTGTTGTCGCGGATCGCGGTCTTCATCAGGCCCTTCGCCTCGTAGGCCGAGCTGGGCAGCGCCACCTTGAGCCCCGGAATATGGGCGACGAGCGCCTGAAGCGACTGCGAGTGCTGCGCCGCCGAGCGCCGCGTGGCCCCGATGTTGGTCCGCAGGACCATCGGCACGGTCAGCTTGCCGCCCGACATGTAATGCTGCTTGGCCGCCTGATTGCAGAGCTGGTCCATCACCAGATAGATGAAATCGCCGAACATCAGGTCCACGATGGGGCGCGCGCCGGTCATGGCGGCGCCGACCGCCAGACCGACGAATCCCGGCTCGGCGATGGGGGTGTCGATGACGCGTTGCGTCCCGAATTCCTCGACCAGCCCGCTCAGCACCTTGAACGGCGTGCCGGCCTCGGCGACGTCCTCGCCGATGATGAAGGTCGCGGGGTCGCGACGCATTTCCTCGGCCAGCGCCTCGTTCACCGCTTGGGATAGGGTAATCTCTCTCATGGGTCTGTCTCCTCAGGCACCGGGACGCAGGGTTGCCGGGTCGGTTTCGGCGTAGACGTGCATGTCCACTTCCTTGGCGGCGGGATAGGGCGCGGCCTCGGCGTACGCGACCGCCTCTTGCGCCTCGGTCCGTATCCGCTCGTTCATGCTGTCGATCTCTTCCTCGGTGGCGATGCCCTGCGCCACCAGCCAGCCGCGGAAACGCACGATCGGGTCGCGGTTTTCCTTCCAGTCCGCCTCTTCCTCCTTGGAGCGGTAGTATTCGCGGTTGATGTCGCCCACGTGGTGGCCGTGATAGCGATAGGTCATCAGCTCGACGAAAAACGGCCCCTCGCCCTTCCGGCAGCGGGTGGCGAGCTTGTCGGTCAACTCGTTCACGGCCAGCACGTCCTGACCGTCGACGGTGAACGGGTCGATCCCGAACGCCTCGGCGCGGGCGGTGATCGAGCCGGCCGCGATTTCCTCGGTCCTGGTGTATTCGGAATAGCCGTTGTTCTCGCAGGCGTAGATGACGGGCAGGTTCCAAAGCGCGGCCATGTTCATGACCTCGTACCAGAGGCCCTGCGCCGTGGCGCCATCCCCGAAGAAGCAGACCGTCACATCGTCATGGCCCAGCACCTTGGCGCGCAGGGCCGAGCCGGTGGCGATTCCCATCGAGCCGCCCACGATGGCGTTGGCGCCAAGGTTGCCGTGGCTCTGGTCGGCGATGTGCATCGAGCCGCCCTTGCCGCGGCAATAGCCCTCTTCCTTGCCCAGAAGCTCGCAGAACA
>JAVLCJ010000073.1:0-14260 GCA_031580875.1 Roseovarius sp. | reverse complement strand
CATCTGAAACGGGGCCGCACGGGGCGGGCCACCACGGCCCTCCCTGCCAGGGACTCGCGGGCTGGAGAGGCCCGCCGCGACCGGGTCAGGTGTTGAAAAGGAAGTGGACAACGTCGCCGTCCTTGACGACGTATTGCTTGCCCTCGGCGCGCATTCGGCCCGCCTCCTTGGCCCCCTGTTCGCCGCCGCAGGCGATGAAATCATCGTAGGCGATCGTTTCGGCGCGGATGAAGCCCTTCTCGAAATCCCCGTGGATGGCACCGGCCGCGCGCGGCGCGGTCGTGCCGGCGGGAATGGTCCAGGCGCGCGCCTCCTTGGGGCCCACGGTGAAATAGGTTTCGAGGTTCAGCAGTGCGTAGCCCGCCTTGATCAGGCGGTCGAGCCCGGCTTCTTCGAGCCCCATCTCGTCGAGGAACATCGCCGCCTCGTCGGCGTCGAGCTGGCTTAACTCCTCCTCGATCCGCGCCGAGATCGTGACGGTGGCCGCGCCCTGTTCCGCCGCCATTTCCGCGACCGCGGCGGAAAGTTCGTTACCCTGCGCCGCGCTGCCCTCGTCGACGTTGCAGACATAGAGGATGGGCTTGGTGGTCAGGAGTTGCAGCGTTTTCCATGCGCGTGCATCCTCCTCCGCGACCTCGACCAGCCGCGCGGGCTTGCCGTTCTCCAGCATTTCCTGTGCGTCGGCCAGCAGCCTGTCTTGTTGCTGGGCTTCCTTGTCGCCGCCCTTGAGCTTGCGCACCAGCCCGGCGCGGCGCTTCTCGATCGATTCGAGGTCGGCCAGCATCAATTCGGTCTCGATCACCTCGGCATCGGCCACCGGATCGACGCGCCCGTCGACATGCGTCACGTCGCCATCCTCGAAACAGCGCAGGACATGCGCGATGGCATCCACCTCGCGGATATTGGCAAGGAACTGGTTGCCCAGCCCCTCGCCCTTGCTGGCGCCCTTCACCAGCCCGGCAATGTCGACGAAGGTCATCCGGGTGGGGACGACCTGCCGCGACCCGGCGATCCCGGCCAGTTTTTCGAGGCGGTCATCGGGCACGGCCACCTCGCCCACGTTGGGCTCGATGGTGCAGAACGGGAAATTGGCCGCCTGCGCGGCGGCGGTGCGGGTCAGCGCGTTGAACAGCGTGGATTTCCCCACGTTCGGCAACCCGACGATACCCATCTTGAATCCCATCTCGAACGCTCCTTTGTGGCACCGCGGCGCTTCTATGCCGCATGCGCACGCGTTGCAAGAAGCGCCTGTCGCTCCGACAGGGCCGGGCGGCCGCGGCGCCGGTACCATTCCCCATTGCACTCGGCGGCGCTTTGGGCGACACCGAGGACGGACCGTATCACAGGACGCCGCGATGACCCGCATAGACTCGAAATTCGCCGAACTTCGCAAGGCCGGCCGCAAGGCCTTTGTCGCCTACGTCATGGCGGGCGATCCCGAATACGATACCTCGCTGGAGCTAATCAAGGGCCTGCCGGGCGCGGGCGTGGACATCATCGAGCTCGGGATGCCCTTCACCGATCCGATGGCGGATGGCCCGACGATCCAGCTGGCCGGTCAGCGGGCGCTGGAAGGCGGGCAGACGCTGCAAAAGACCTTGGACATGGTGGCGGAATTCCGCAGGACGGACGCGACCACGCCGATCGTGATGATGGGCTATTACAACCCGATCTACAATCGCGGCGTGGACCGGTTCCTGCAGGATGCGAAGACAGCCGGGATCGACGGTCTGATCGTGGTGGACCTGCCCCCGGAGGAAGACGAGGAGCTGTGCATCCCCGCCCAGAAGGCGGGGCTGAACTTCATCCGCCTCGCCACGCCGACCACGGATGACAAGCGGCTGCCCAAGGTGCTGACGAACACGTCGGGGTTCGTCTATTACGTCTCGATAACCGGGATCACCGGCGCGGCCGCCGCGGAGGCCAGCGACGTCGGCCCCGAGGTTGCGCGCATCAAGGCGTGTACCGACCTGCCGGTCATCGTGGGCTTCGGCATTCGCAGCCCCGAAACCAGCCGCGACATCGCAAGCGTGGCCGATGGTGCCGTCGTGGGGTCGGCCATCGTGGGCAAGCTGGCCGAGGGGCACGGCACCGACGAGGTGCTGGCGTTCGTCAAGGGGCTGGCCGACGGCGCCCATTCGGCGTGACAGCGGGCCCTTGACGGGGGCGCGCGCCCGTCACGCGGCGCGGCGCACCCTGTTGCGGCCCTCGTTCTTGGACGCATAGACCGCGACATCGGCGCGCTTGATCCGCGCCGCGATGTCATCGTGGCCGGCGCTAACGCCGATCGACGCCGTGACCGGCCTGCCCGCCACGGAAAGCCCGTCTTCGACCGCGCGGCACAGGCGTTCGGCGATCTCCACCGCGGCGGGTTCGTCCGTGTGCGGCAGGAAGGCGATGAATTCCTCGCCCCCGAACCGGGCCACGACATCGGTTTTGCGCAGGGTGGTCCGGAGAACCCCCGCCAGATCCCGCAGGACCGCGTCGCCCGCGTCGTGACCGAACCTGTCATTGACGGCCTTGAAATGATCGAGGTCCAGCAGCATGACCGCGCCCGGCGCGTCGGCGGCAACCACCCTGTCGAAGCCACGCCTGTTGAGAAGCCCGGTAAGCGGATCGGTGTCGGCGGATTTGCGAACATCCGCCATGCGGCTCTTGACGCGGGTCATCAGCCGGTTCGCCCGTTGCATCAGGCGGCCAAGTTCATCATCGCCCGCGTCGGGCATCGTCGGTATCGTTTCATCCTCTTCGAAAACCCTCATCCCCTCCTCGATCCGGTAAAGCGGCGCGAGGAGGGCGCGCAGCGCGAACAGGGTGGCGGCGGTGCCAAGAAGCGTGGCCCCGAGGATGAGCAGAAGCGCGTCGCGGTACCCCGCGAAACCGGACCCGGCGACCAGCATGAAGGCCAGCAAGCTGATCAGCGGGACGTGGGTCCCCACGAACGCGATGCAGAAGACCTTGGCGGTGAAGCTGCGCGGAAAAATGCGGGCGAGGAAAAGGTAGATCGTCATGACGGCACCCCTTGCACCCAGCTTCTCGGCAAAGAGTTAACAAATCACTAATCACGGCCAGTGACAGTTTACCCGAGCGCCACGTCGAGCATCATCATCAGGATCAACCCCGCGAGCAGGCCCGACGTCGCGGCATTCTGGTGACCGTGCCGGTGGGTTTCGGGAATGATCTCGTGACTGATGATATAGAGCATCGCCCCGGCGGCAAAGCTCAGGCCCGGGGGCAGCATCTGTTGCGACATCTGCACCGCCCCCACGCCCAGCACGCCGCCCACGGGCTCGATCAGGCCGGTCGCCAGCGCGATGGCGAAGGCGCGCCGCCGGTCATAGCCCTGCCCGCGCAGCGCCACCGCCACGGCCAGCCCTTCGGGCGCGTTCTGAAGCGCGATCCCCGTGGCCAGCGAGAGCCCGTTTTGCAAGTCACCACCGCCGAAGCCCACGCCGACGGCCAGACCCTCGGGGAAATTGTGGATGGTTATGGCAAAGACGAACAGCCAGATCTTCGGCAGCGCGCCCGGATCCGCGCCTTCCGGGCCGATGACGAAGTGCCGGTGCGGCAACAGCGCGTTCAGCGCCGCCACCAGCAGCGCGCCGGCCCCGATGCCCGCTCCGGCCACCATGGCCGCAGCCGTGACCGAGCCGTAAACCATCCGGCCGGCCTCGATCCCCGGCAGCAGAAGGGAAAAATAAGATGCCGACAGCATGACCCCCGCCGCGAAGCCCAGCATGGCGTCATTGGCGCGGCGCGACGGTGTCTTGCCGAACAGCACGGGCACGGCCCCCGCGCCGGTCATCAGGCCGGCAGCGAGACTCGCGATGGCGCCGATCAGGATCAGTTCCATGTCCGCTCTCCGTTACGGCCCCGGCCCGGCGGCCCCGAAAAAGCCTAGACCTGTCGAGGCAGATTGCACAGGGGGCCCGGTACTGGTAAGCAAACTTGACCAGAAAAGCGACCGGAATGCGCCATGCCAGCCATCACCTGCATCGAGGACCTGCGCCGCCTGTATGAACGCCGCGTGCCCCGGATGTTCTATGACTACGCCGAGTCCGGCAGTTGGACGGAACAGACATTCCGCGAGAACAGCAGCGATTTCCACGACATATACCTGCGCCAGCGCGTCGCGGTGGATATGTCCGGCCGGTCGACCGCCAGCAGAATGATCGGGCAGGACGTGTCCATGCCCGTGGCGCTCGCGCCGGTCGGAATCACGGGCATGCAGCACGCCGACGGCGAAATCAAGGCAGCGCGCGCGGCCGAGGAATTCGGCGTTCCCTACACCCTGTCGACCATGTCGATCTGCTCGATCGAGGACGTGGCCGAAAACACCTCGAAACCCTTCTGGTTCCAGGTCTACACCCTGAAGGACGATGATTTCATGCAGCGCCTGTTCGACCGGGCGAAGGCGGCCAAGTGTTCGGCCGCGGTCATCACCGTGGACCTTCAGGTGCTCGGCCAGCGGCACAAGGACATCAAGAACGGGCTCAGCGCGCCGCCGAAACTGACGCCGCGATCCGTGGCCAACATGATGACCAAGGTACGTTGGGGGCTGGGGATGCTGGGCACCAAGCGGCGTTCCTTCGGCAACATCGTGGGGCACGCCAAGGGCGTGACCGACCCGACCTCGCTGAGTTCGTGGACGGCCGAAGCCTTTGACGAGGCGCTTGACTGGGACCGGATCAAGCAGTTCCGCAAGATGTGGGACGGCCCGCTGATCCTCAAGGGCATCATGGACCCGCGCGACGCGCGGGAGGCGCTGAACGTGGGCGTGGACGCGATCATCGTTTCGAATCACGGGGGCCGGCAGCTGGACGGCGCGCTTTCGGCGATCCGCGCGCTTCCCGCGATCATGGACGCCGTCGGTGACAAGATCGAGGTGCATGTCGACAGCGGCATCCGGTCGGGACAGGACGTGCTGAAGGCGCTCAGCCTCGGGGCGACGGGCACGTATATCGGCCGGGCCTTCGTCTACGGCCTCGGCGCCATGGGCGAACAGGGCGTCACGAAGGCGCTCGAGATCATCCGCCACGAGCTGGATATCTCGATGGCGTTCTGCGGGCGCACCGACGTGACGACACTGGACCGCGACATCCTGATGGTTCCGGAAGATTTCACCGGCCGCTGGGCCTGACCCCGCGCCCCATCCGCCACGACGCGTCACGACCCGGCCACGCCGCGTCCGGCGGGCCGGCCACGCGGCGTGTGAAAATGATGGTGGCGGACAACAAGACCTTGACGCGAAATGCCGCCGGATTCTTAAGTGAAGCGGGCGATCCTGCGGCGCATCCGGTTTCCGCCGTCCGCAGGGTCCGGTTCCGGAAGTGTTGATTGGCGGCCGGCACCGGCACAGGGTGCCGCGGCCGCACACGAAGAATACGGGCCGGCTGTTTCGCCGGCAGGATTTCGAAGGGGGAACGCGATGGCGTTCAGGGGGCTGGTTTTCGCCGTTTGCGCCATGGCAGCTGTTGTCATGGCACATCCGTCACAGGCGCAGGACACGGGGGATACCCGCCTGGTATTCGTTGACAGCGATCCGGCATCAGGCCGTCCCGGGCCCGTCGACGGGTCGCTGTCCGTCCTGCAGTTCCCGGCCTTGCCCCCGGTCGAGGCCGCCAAGGATCAGGTTCTGGCGGCGCTGCTGCGGTCGAACCCCGTCTCGACCTTCCTTGCCTCGCCCGGCGAGATCACCGCGCAGACGGATGCGCTGTACATCGTGATGAATCTGTCGCTCGCGGAGGCATCGGGCACAGAGGGCGCGCAACAGGACGCCATGGTGCAGGTCGGACCGGACCGGATGGAGATGTCGACACTCCACAGCCGGTTCGACGCGCTCATATCGGCGCTGAATCCCGCCGCGCGGCAGATCGCGTTTCTTCACGTGGATGATCCCGACAACCGCTTGCCGGCAATGATCGACGCGTTTCGCAGCGGACTCAAGGCCACCGGGCTGGGCATGACGGTGATCATGGTCAATGCCCGCAAGGATGAGTGCGCGGGCGACCGCCCGCCGCTGGAATACGCGGTTCTGGGCGGGCTGGCGGACCGCGCGCCGTTCGGCGATGACGACGGCCGCACCGACGCCGCCGAGGCCAGCGCGTGGATCAGCCGCGCGCTTGCCCGCAATGCCGAGCGCGGGCATCCCTGCGCGGCGGGCTATTCGCTGATCCTGCGCGGCGACGACGCATCGGACCGCGTGCTGATTGACCACGGCGACAAGCCGCTCATCCCGGCGCTGGACAGTGCCGTCTACCTTGAAAGTTTCGAGGCGCTTTTCCTGCGCGGCGCGGAAAAGGCGGGGCCGATCCGCGACTACCTAGAGAGCTGCACCTACTGCCCGCATGAACGCGAGCTCTCCAACAGGATGCGCGACATTGCCGAACATCAGTTGGCACTGGAACTGGAAACCGACATATGGAACCGCATCCGCGAGGACGAAACGCCCGATCGCTACGAGGTCTACCTCGATAACTGCCGGCTGTGCACCTACCGCGACGAGGCCGAGGCGCGACTCGCGCGCATCGCCGAGATACGCGCCGCCCGCGACGCCGAGAAAGCCGCGTTCGACCGGTTGGCGGCCGCGCGTGATCTCAACGGTCTGCGCGACTGGCTGGAAACCTGCGTCGCCTGCGATCAGCGGGCACAGGCCGAGACGCTGCTTGACGACATTCTTTCGGATGAACGGTTGCAGGAAGAGAACGAGGCATTGAAGGCCGCGCTGCGGGCCAAGAATGCCGAACGGATACGTGGCTGGCTGGAAACCTGCGATCTGTGCGCCGCGCAAGACGAGGCGCGCGCAGGGCTCGCCCGGATGCAGGAGGAGGCCGAGGCCGCCCGGCCCTGCCAGCGGGCGGCCGGTCTGCCGCAGAACGGCGGTCCGCGACTGTTGGCGGCGATCGATACGGACGCCGCGCGGGCCACGTGCCGCGCGATCACGGCGCGATATCCCAACAGCCCCGTCGCCATCACGACGCTGGGGCGTGTCGCGCAGGCCGAAGGCGATGCCGAGGCCGCGCGCGCGGCATATGCCACGGGTATCGAGGCCGGCTTGCCGCAGGCTTACGGGCTGGGCGCCTACCTTGCCTTCTCGCCCGGCGGCGACAGGAACCCGGACTATGCGAAGGCCGAGCGGCTTGCGCGGGACGGCTACGAGCGCGGTGACTGGCTTTCCGGCGAAGTCCTGACACTGATCTACCTGCGCGAGCTGGTCGAGGGGCGGTCGGCCACCGACGCGCTGCCCATCGCCCGGGCGCAGGCCGCGGACGGCAACCCGGTTGCGCAGTTCTTCATGGGGTACTTCCACAACACCGGCACGGCGGTCGAGAAATCGGTCACCCGCGCCGCTGACTGGTTCACGCGGGCGGTGGATCAGGGCTATCTTCACGCCAATTCATTCCTCGCCGGCATCCTCGAACGGGGCGCCGAGGGGACCCCCGCGGATGTGGAGCGCGCAACCGAGCTGTACTGGCAGGCGCTGGCCGCAGGTGATTCCACGGCGCGGCAGAGATTGACCGACCAGATCGACGACCGCCCCGCCGACGTGGTGCGCGGCATCCAGGCGCGCCTGCGCGACGAGGGCATCTTCAACGGGCTGGTCGACGGCATCGCCGGGCCGCGCACCGCCGGGGCGGTGGCGCGTTTCGCCTCTCTTCAAGATCAGGAACAGGATTGAGTGATTTGGTCATGAGCAAAGATTTGCGCCGCCTTGCCATGGTGTTGAGCCTGTGCCTCATCGCGTTCACGCCAACGGCCGGCACCACGATGGAACGCCGGCTGAACGATCTGGAATGTCCCGCCGCGCCCGTGACTATCGCGGTCATCGGCGACAGTCTTGCCGACGGGATCTGGGGGGCCTTCTACCGCGCTTTCGCCACATGCGCCGATGTCCGCGTCATGCGTCTGACGGAGGTGTCGGACGGGTTGGCGAAATCCCCCGCCAAGGACTGGCTGGACCGGCTGGAGACCGCGGCGCCCGACCTGACCGTCGTCACCGTCGGCGCCAACGACCTGACCAACATCCGCAAGGACCGGTCGCGCCTGGTGCATGGCACGGCGGACTGGAAATCCGAATATGCCGCCCGCGCCCGGGCGCTGGCGGCCGGGCTCAAGGCGCGCTCCGAGGCTGTCGTCTGGATGGGGCTACCCATCGTCGGCAAACAGGAATACGAAGCCAGCTACCGCCAGTTGACCGAGCTTCAGTCGGCTGCCGCGCGGCAGGCCGGCGTTCGTTTCGTGGACACCCACGAACCCACCACTTTCGGGCAGGGCCAGTTCGTGATGAGCACGCGCATCGACGGCACGGTCCGGCAGGTGCGGCACAGCGACCAGGTCCATTTCACCGAACTGGGTTACGACATGGTTGCCGCGCTCATGCAGGCCACGGTCTCGACCATATTCACGACCGCCAGCCGCGATGCCGATCTCGGTGCCGTCGCGCTGCAATGAGGGCGGGGCTCCTCCCCTTCGTCGCGGCGGCATTGCTGGCCGCGTGCGGGCCGCGCGGCGACGGCGCCTCGGCGCAGGACATGGGCGCCCTGCTGAGCGGGGCCGAGCCCGACGGGGCGGCCATCGCGCAAACCGGGACGGAGATCCGCGCCACGGTTTCGCGGGACAACCCCGCACGCATGCTGGTGATCGGCGACAGCCTTGCGCAGGGGTTCGGGATGTTGCTGCAACAGCGCGCACCGGCGCGCGGCCTCGCGATCGAGGTCACCAACAGGGGGCGCCCGTCGACCGGGCTGGCGCGGGGCGACTATTACGACTGGCCGGCGCGGCTCGGCGACATGATCGGCCGCATGGACCCCGATATCGTGGTCGCGCATTTCGGCGCGAACGACATGCAGACCGTGATCACGTCCGAGGGGCGCACCGGCTACGGCACCGCCGGCTGGGAAGACGCATACCGCGCGCAGATGCGCCGTGTGCTGGCGCTGGCCGCCGAACACGACATCATCATGTACTGGTTCGGGCCGGGGCCGGACGGCAACGCGGCGCTCAATGCGCATCTCGGGCGCATCAACCCGTGGTTCAAGGACGAAAGCGCGCGTGCCGGCGCCACGTATTTTCCCATCACGCCCTTCACCACCCCGCCCGATGGCCGTTTCGCCCGCCGGGTCGAGGTGAACGGCCGCACGATGGCCATGCGGACGGCTGACGGCTCGCATTTCACCGGGGCAGGATACCAGCTGGTCGCGGATCGCCTGCTGGACGCGGTGATCGCCCGCTTTCCCGCGCTCGCCCCCGCCGACCGGCAGGCGCCGGGCGGGGGTCTTGTCCTTGCCGGCATGCTGCAATAGCGCGGACACGGCTGGCGGATGGTCTTTCCCACCCTTCAGTTCGTGCTTTTCTTTGCCGTCGTGCTCAGCCTCGTCACCGCGCTGGAAGGCACGGCCCGCCGCGGCCTGCGCAAGGGCGTGTTGATCGCCGCGTCCTACGTTTTCTACGCGGCATGGGACATGCGGTTTCTGGCCCTCATGGCGGGTGTTTCGCTGGTGGCATGGATCGCCGGGTATCACGCCCGCGATCCCGTCCGGGGCAGGATGGCCCGCGTACTGGGCATCGCGCTGATGCTTCTGGCACTGGGCATATTCAAGTATTTCAACTTCTTCTTCCTGTCGCTGCAGCAGCTTCTGGGCGACAGCGTGCTGTCGCGCGACCTTGCGTGGATGCGCGTCGTGTTGCCGGTGGGCATCTCGTTCTACACGTTCCAGGCAATTTCCTACATCGTCGATGTGGGGCGCGGCGATGTCGACCCGCGCCGGAACCCGGTGGACGTTTTCCTCTACATCTCGTTCTTTCCACAACTCGTGGCCGGGCCGATCGTGCGCGCGGCGCATTTCCTGCCCCAGATCGACCGCCCCCACCGCGTCAATGCCGCGGCGCGCGCCGGTGCCGTCATGCTGATCCTGTCAGGGCTGTTCAAGAAAATGGTCGTCGCCAATTACCTCGCGGTGATGCTGGTCGACCCGGTCTTCGGGTTTCCCGAGGGGCAGGCATGGCACGGTGCGGCCCTCGCCGTGCTGGGATACGGCGTGCAGATCTACTGCGACTTCTCGGGCTATTCCGATATCGCCATCGGCATCGCCCTGCTGATGGGCTACCGGTTCCACCGCAACTTCAACCAACCCTACCGGGCGCGCGGCCTGTCGGATTTCTGGCGCCGGTGGCACATTTCGCTGTCCACGTGGATCCGCGATTACCTCTACATTCCGCTCGGCGGCAATCGCGGCAGCGCCGGGCGGCGCGTGACAACCGTGATGATCACCATGACGCTCGCCGGGCTTTGGCACGGCGCGGGGTGGAATTTCCTGGCGTGGGGCGTGTTGCATGGCGCCGGTCTGGTTGCCGAACGCGTGATCGCGGGGGGGCGGGGGCTTGCCCGGCTGTCGGTGGTCGCCGTGCCCGCGACACTGCTTTTCGTGATGCTGCTCTGGATACCCTTCCGCGCCGCTGACTGGGACGGCACCCGCGCAATCCTGTCCGCGCTCACCCGGGCGGAGGGTGGCGCGCCGGTCGCCATCACCGTTCCGGTGCTGGCTCTCGTCGCCGTGGGTTTGGCGATGAACTGGCTGCCGCCGGCCTGGCGCGACCGGGCCGAGCTGATGCTTGCGCGGGGGCCCGCGGCCGTGCAGGCGCTGGTTCTGGCCACGGGAACGGTGCTGTGTTTCGCGCTCGCGCAAGACGGCGTCGCGCCGTTCATCTATTTCCAGTTCTAGGCCGGGGAGACCGCAATGCGCAGCAACAAGGTCTTCGTTCTGACGCTCTGGGCGGCGCTCGCCTTGGTGTGGGCCGTGTCCGGTGACCGTTTCCTCGATCTGGTGTTCGCGATGCCGGATATCGGGGTGGTGGACGACCTCGTCATCTCGGCGGTGCTGCTGGCAGAGGATGCGCGCGCCCTGCTGGACCCGCCGGACCTGTTCGGCCAGTTGCGGCACCTGCTGCACCGGCTTACCGGGCTGGGCTGAGAGAGCGTCATGAGCACACGGAAAACACGCAACCGCACCCCCCTGACAGACCGCGAGGCCGCGACAGACGCGCGCGGCGCCCCGCCCCCGTGCCACGGGCCCCGCTTGGACGGCGCACATGATGACATCGCTGTTCGGCCGCACGGCAGGGTCGCGCGGCTGCTGTCCGGGGCCCGGCGGGCCGCGGGCCGCGCGTTGATGGCGCTCGTGGTACCGGCATTCATGGCACCGCCGGCCGTTGCAGAGCCGCGCGAACTGGTTGTCACGTTCGGCGGCGATGTGAATTTCGCACGGTCCCGCACGCCCCCGCGGCCCGACACTGTCAGCAAGTTCGGAACCTACAGCCTTGCGCACACGACCGCCTTCATCGGCGATCACCTTGACGGTGACGTGAACTTCGTGAACGTGGAATCCGTCGTTGCCCCGCGCGACGGGACCCCGCTGGCCAAGCGCTTCGTCTTTCGCAGCCACCCGGACAACGTCCGGCACCTGATGGATATCGGCGTCAACGCCTTCGGCCTTGCCAACAATCACGCCTTTGATCACGGTTGGCCCGGCCTCGCGGGGACCCGGACCTTTTTCGAGACAGCCGCGCGGCACCGGAACATCCTGCACCACGGCATCGGCCGCGGCGCGGCCGCCTTTGCCCCCCGCATCGGCACCTTCAACGGTATCCGCGTCGCCCTAGCCGCCATCGGCATCGGGAACACCGCGTTCGCGGCGCGCCCCGACAGTGAGCGCGCGGGCATGACCACGCTGTTCAAGCGCGGCCATTACGACCGGGTCCTTGCCGGGCTGGCGGCAGCGGAAGCCGAGGTGAAGATCCTGTCGATCCATCACGGCGCCGAGAACCGGATCCGCCTTGATCCCGGTCAGCGACGCCTGTTCCGCCGCGCGGTCGAGGAGGCGGGGGTCAATCTCGTGCTCGGGCATCACCCGCACGTGCCCCGAGCGGTCGAGACAGGCCGCGACCACGCGATTTTCTACTCGCTGGGAAACTTCATCTTTCTCGGCGGGGCCGAACGCGACCACCTGCCGGTGGGGCATGACTATGGCATGTTCGGCAAAGCCTACTTCACGCTCGACGCGTCGGGCGCCAGGTTGACCGCGATCGAGATCCGGCCGTTGCGCAATGTCGAATTGTCGCCCGAGCCGATGAGCGCGGCGCGCGCACGGGCGACGTTGGCGCATCTCAGCGGGCTGTCACGACGCGCCGCCGGGGCGGGCGGGTTGCAGATCGGCCCGGTCTCGCCAAGCGCACGGCGCGGCGCGGCCTGTTTCAAAGGGCCGAAGGGCCGCCGCGCCCGCGCCCTGTGCTGCCGGCTTGCGCACAGGATGGAATGTGACCTGCCAGACCTGATGTGACCCCGCCAACCGCTGGGCGCGCAAAAGAAAGGGGGCCGTTGAACCGGCCCCTCTTTCCGCCCCGCCACGTTGCCTCTGCGTTTCAGAATTCCGGTATGACGAGCCGTTGCCCCGCGACAATCCGGGTCGAGGGGGACAGGCTGTCGCGGTTGGCGTCGAGAATGTCGGCATGTCGATCGGTGCGCCCGTAAAAGCGATAGGAGATCGAAGCGAGGTTATCCCCCGGCTGCACGGTATAGATCCGCGCCCCGGGTCCCGCCCTGTCCGCATCACCGACCAACGCCGGAATGATCAGGTCCTCGAGCGGGGACGCGCCCTTTCCGGCGGGTTGCGGATCACGCAGTGACACGACCTTGAGCGCCGGTTCCGATGCCGGGCTTGCGGCGTCAGGCGCCACGTTCGCTGTCGGTGCGGAGCCCGTCCGGGTGGCGTGCAGCGCAGCAAGGACACTAAACAGACCCGCAGCGATCAGGCAAAGACGAAGCATGTCACCAGCCCCTTGCCGCGGAAAGCGCCCGGTCCCCGCCGCGCGACCGGCCCATGCGGGATGGCGCGGCGGGGACCTGCGGATACGGTCCGCGTGAAATCCCGAAATGCGTCCCCAGCCGGCATCATGGCGGCACTCTCCCCGATCCTGCGTCCCGTTCGGCCCGGCGCATGGTCTTTATTGCCCTAAATATAGTCCGGAACAACCGAATCGGTCAATATCCGGTGATTCGCAATACGCCGTTTTTTGCCGACCACCGCCCAATCAGAACACCGCCGACGGCAGACACGTGGCCAGCCCCGGCAGGAACGAGATGACGGCGATCCCCACGGCCTGAAGCAGGATGAAAGGCGCGACGCCGGCATAGGTCTGGCCGGTCGTGATCTCGGGCGGAGCGGCCCCGCGCAGGTAGAACAGCGAAAACCCGAAAGGCGGCGTGAGAAAGGACGTCTGCAGGTTGATCGCGATCAGGATCGCCAGCCAGACGGGATCGTGCCCCATCAGGATCAGCACCGGCGCGAGCAGCGGCAGCAGGATCACCGTGATCTCGACGAAATCGAGGAAGAAGCCGCGCACGAAAATCAGCACCACGGCAAAGATCAGCGCGCCCGTCGCGCCGCCGGACATGGAGCCGAGGATCTGTGCCACGCGCGCCTCGCCGCCCAGCCCGACGAAGGCAAGGCTGAAAACGCCGGCCATCAGGATCGCGCCCAGAACCGCCACGATCAACACGACCGGCGGCACGACCGCGCCGGCGAGTTCACGCCAGTTCGGTCCACTTTGCGGCGTCGGCGCCGGCGGCATGTCCTGCGGGCGGATCATGCCGCGCGCCAGCACGTACAGGATGTAGATGCCCACCAGCGTCAGCCCCGGCACCAGCGCGCCCGGAAGGTTGAGTTGCATCACCCTGGTGGCCCAGCCAAAGTAGGCGAAGGAGACGGGGACCCCCGACAGGATCGCCGCCATGAGCGCGGCGAACATCAGCAGGTCGAGATATTCGGCGGTCATGCGCGCAACCTCAGCAGGTTCCGGTGGAGACAGGCAAGCGACTGCACGATCAGCAGGCCGCAGAATGCCGGGATCAAGGATTTCAGCAGGAAGACTGCCGGGAGGCCGCCGACGGAAATCGCCCCCGCGTGGATGGCCCACGCGTTGCGGACCGATGGATAGGACCAGTAGAGCAACGCCAGCATCGACGGGATCAGCAGCACCACGTGACCGGAAACATCGATCCGCGCCTTGCCCCCGGGGCGCTTGCGCGCTTGCAGGACGTCCACGCGCACCTGACCGTCCACCAGCAGCTTGTAGCCCGCCTCCCAGCATGACGAGCGTCGCATGCATGTAGAGCACGCTTTCATTAACAGGCTGCTGAAAAACCCCGCCTCGACACGGGCTTGAGAACATGATTCACCCTTTTCAGGTCGCGAAGGGGGTGATG
>JAVLCJ010000072.1:0-14277 GCA_031580875.1 Roseovarius sp. | reverse complement strand
CTTCGGGGTTCGCTTCTTCGATTCCATAAGGGTCATCCTCTGAGAGTTTTACCCTCTCGGAAACCCGGGACGGTTCAGTTTAGCGTCGGTCTTCCCCGCATTGGCCACTATCGCAGTGTTATTTTCTCAAGCGCGTCCTTCTTCTGGGCCAGCGTGTAGCCCTCGCCAAAGTACCCGTCTGTCACGGTGTCGCGCTCATGCCCGACGATCTCTTGCACAAGCGATAACTCGAAACCGGCTTGTCGCATCCGGGTAATGGCAGTGTGGCGCAGGCTGTGGAAGACAAGACCGTCTTCTTTCACGCCGATCTTGGTGAGGAAGGTGCCGAACCAGCGGCCCAGATTGCGGCCATAGCCTTCCTTGGTGTTGTGCGTGAACGACATGAACAAGCGGGGTTGCTTGGCGCAACCCTCGACCCATTCGAGAAAGCCAAGCCGGATCAACTCCGAATGGACGGGCACCCGGCGTTTGGCGGCAGGCGATTTCAGGCTTTTCTTCTCGCCATCCGCGTTGATGTCGATATACCAGATACCGCCCTCTTTCCGCACATCAGACGGCAACAGTTGCGCGACTTCCCGCAAACGTGCCCCGGTGAACATCGCCAGAAGCGTTCCCCATTTGTGATCGTCTTTCTTGACCAGTCCAGAGCGGTTTTCCGTCAACTCGACATAAAGGCGGGAAAGCTGTTCCTTGCTGTACGCCTTGCGCTTCTCTGCGGCTTGCTTGGCCTTCGCAACCTTCATGCCGTCGAACAGCTTGTGCGGCGCGCGCCCGTGCCGTTCCGCCCAGTCCCAGAAGCGGCGGAACATGTCGATGTAACTGTTGACGGTTTTCACGCCCATCTTGGGCAAGCCGGGAACGGCGATGGCGTCCTGCAAACACAGGTCGCGGGTCTCGGGCTTGGTCTTGCGGTTGGCGGGCAGGGCTTGCACCAGCTTCTTCATGTCAGCGGCGTCTTGGCGGCTGATCTGGTCCATCGGGCGGTCCGGTCCGAAATGCTCCACCAGAAGGCCAAGGTAGGCATCCGCCTTGTTCCGCATCTCTTGCGACCACTGCGGCCCAAGCTCGGCTTTGAAATCTGCGATTGCCGCGCTCAGGGCCGGAAAGCGGGTCTGTGATGGCCTTGGCGCTGTCTGGGCAGGTGTTCGTTGAAGTAATAGCCGTCAAGGCTCTCAGCGCGGCTCAGAAGTTCCCTGATCTGATCCCGGCGGGCCTTGCGCAACTCGTGGCGCAGGGACGGGCTGTTCTCGGCCCATTGAGCGTCTGTGAGGCCCGCTGATGCCCGGAAGGCGTCTGGGTCAAGGAACATGTCCGACAGGTCGTCGTGGCCCTCTGCTGCGTCCTCATGGGCAGCGAGTTCTTGGCGCAGGGCGTCAAGGGACCGATCCGGCAGGCCGGTATCGTTCAGCCGCTCCACATACCGATCCAGCGAAGCGGTGAAATAGCTTCGCACCATCTCGCGCATCTCGTCTTGTCTAAGCCTAGCCAAAGCCTTGTTCTCACGCATCAATCGCCCGCATGATGCAAGATGACGGGCAAGATCGCCAGCCCGATCTGGGCACTTCGTGCGAAGGGATATGCGAACGGTTCTGCGGCTTTGCCGGTCAGCGGAAGGCAAGGGCCAGCGGAAATAGAAGACCCCGTGACGCGACGGTGACAGATAGGCGGACAGTTTCATGGACGTGGTGCTCCACTTTGTGTCGCACTTGCCTGCCCAACTCTTAAGTCATTGATTTAGAAGGTAATGGCGGAGAGACAGGGATTCGAACCCTGGGACCCCGTGAAGGGTCAACGGTTTTCGAGACCGCCCCGTTCGACCACTCCGGCACCTCTCCGCGATAAGAGCGCATTTACTGCCGTTTGACCGCAGAGGCAAGGGGGCGGGTTTGTTTCTGGACAGAATTTTCCTCGGGTCGGGGGCAATCGCCGTGCAGGGAAGAGGAAAGGATGTGGTGACACTCGGTATCGTATCGTTTTGGGGTGCGCTGCGACGCGCCTTGGGGTCATGGGGAAACAATGCGGGCCTCGCATGGTGTCGCGTCGTCCTGCTGGGTCTGGCGGTTTCCGTCACCATGCCTGCCAGTGCCGCCGCAAGCGATATCGGGCGTCTGGTCGAGCACCTGCGGATCGCCGATACGGTCGAGATCATGCGCGAGGAGGGGCGTGCTTATGGCCGGGACATCGCGCGCGAAATGTTTCCGGATGCCGACCCGGACGCCTGGGAGGCCGTCGTCGCGCGTATTTACGACGGCGAAAAGATGCGGGACCTGATCGTGGATCGGCTAGACGAGGCTTTGGCTACCACCGACCTTGAGCCTTTGCTTGTCTTCTTCGGATCGGAAACCGGGCGGAAAGTTGTCGCGCGCGAACTGGCGGCGCGGCGTGCCCTGCTGGCGCCGGGCGCGGAGGCCGCGGCGCTGGACACCTATGACGAAATGCGCGCCTCCGGCGCGCCCTTGCTGGTGCAGATCGACCGTATCATCGATGACAGCGACCTGGTCGAGCTGAACGTCATGGGCGCGCTGAACGCGAATCTGATGTTCTATCGCGGACTGGCCGACGGTGGTGCCTATGACCTCGCGGAGGCCGACATGATCGCTGATGTGTGGTCGCAGGCGCCGAGCCTGCGCAGGGATACCGAACAATGGCTTCATGCTTTTCTGTTGACGGCGTATCGCCCCTTGGCGCCCGCGCGTCTGGAGCCTTATGTCACGCTTTATCGCACGCCCGAGGGCCGTGCGCTCAACCGCGCGATGTTTCTTGCCCTCGACGAGATGTATGACGAGATTTCCTATCTGACGGGTCGTGCCGTGGCGCGCTACCTGCGCAGCCGCAAACTGTGACCCGTTTGGCATGCGGCAGACCCCTTGACTTCGCGCGCCGTCTTGTTGATAAGCACGCATCCCGGCGAGCCTCGGCTCGCGCGGGCAGTGGAAATGTCGCCCCGCACGGGGCGCGCGGTCCGAGGCGGCGCAGGCCGAAACACCCGTTGAGGGGGCCACAGGACGCGGAAGATGAAAGGAAATGCAGGATGTTTGCGGTCCTCAAGACCGGCGGCAAGCAATACAAGGTCCAGTCCGGCGATATGCTGCGGGTGGAAAAGATTGCGGCGGATGCCGGTGAGAAAGTTCAATTCAACGAGATCCTGATGCTGGGCGGTGATGCGCCCGTCGTGGGGACGCCGCTGGTTGATGGCGCGGCCGTGCAGGCCGAGGTTGTCGATCAGGTCAAGGGCGACAAGGTCATCCACTTCGTCAAGCGGCGTCGCAAGCACGGGTCACAGCGTACCAAGGGGCACCGCCAGCAACTGACCGTGCTGCGCGTGACCGAGATCCTCGAGAAGGGCGCCGACGCGTCGGGTGTCAAGGCGGCAATCGGCGCCGGGTCGGCCCCGACTGCGGCCGAAGACGCGCCTGCTGCGAAACCTGCCAAGAAGGCGGCGGCTAAGAAAGCGGCACCCGCCGCGGGCGGTGCCGACGACCTGAAAAAGCTGTCGGGCGTCGGGCCCGCGCTGGAGAAGAAACTGCACGAGGCCGGCGTGACCAGCTTTGTGCAGATCGCGGCATGGAGCGACGCGGACATCGCCGACATGGACGAAAAGCTGTCGTTCAAGGGCCGGATCGAGCGTGAAGGCTGGGTCGATCAGGCCAAGGAACTGGCCAAGGGCTAAGGAGAGACGATATGGCACACAAGAAAGCGGGCGGTTCATCCCGTAACGGGCGCGACTCTGCCGGGCGCCGCCTTGGCGTCAAGAAATACGGTGGCGAATCCGTGATCCCGGGCAACATCATCGCGCGCCAGCGCGGCAACAAGTTCTGGCCGGGGCAGGGCGTTGGCCAAGGCAAGGATCACACGATCTTTGCCACCGCCGAGGGCGCCGTGAAATTCCACAAGGGGCTGAAGGGGCGTACCTTCATTTCCGTGCTGCCAGTGGCGGAGGCCGCGGAGTAAGCCGACCTTTGGATTATCGGAAAATCGGGGGATCGGCAGAAACGCCGGTCCCCCTTTTCTGTCGATGACGGGTCTCCGGCCGCGCCCGCGATTTTCGCCGCCAAGCGCGCGGCGCCCGGCGCCACGTTGAGGGTCCTTTGTCTGGGAAAGGAGAGGACACTTGAAACCCGAAGAGATTGCGAGCCAGCCCGAGATCGCGACGTCGCGTTTCACGCTGCGCCCGCTGCGCCCGTCCGACGCCGGCCTGATCGATCTGAATGCAGGCGACAGCCGGGTGGCCCTGAACACGTCATCCATTCCGCATCCGTTGCCGCCGGGCAGTACGGAAGCGTTGATCGCGCGGGCCAATGCCGGGGACAGGATCGAGGATGTCTGGGCCATGGATGGCACGAAGTCCGGCGGCTCGGAGGTGATGGGGCTCATCGGGTTGACCCGGATCGACCGGGACAGCGCCGAGGTCAGCTTCTGGGTCGCCCCCGCCCACTGGAACACGGGGATCGCGTCGGACGCGCTTGCCGCGCTCGTATCGGCCAACCCGCTCGGTAACCGCGTGATCTTTGCCAGCGTGTTCCATGACAATCCGGCTTCCGCCCGCGTCGTGACGAACTGCGGCTTTGCCTATCTTGGCGATGCCGAGGCTTTTTCGGTGGCACGAAATGCCAATGTACCGATATGGACATATTCGCTGAAACTGGAGTGAGCCCGCAAGGGCGCTTTGAAAAGGACGACCCATGAAGTTCCTCGATCTCGCGAAGGTCCAAATCCGCTCCGGATCGGGCGGCAATGGGTGCATCAGTTTCCGCCGGGAAAAGTACATCGAGTACGGTGGGCCCGATGGCGGTGACGGCGGGCGTGGCGGCTCCGTCTGGGCCGAGGCGGTTGACGGTCTGAACACGCTGATCGACTTTCGCTACCAACAGCATTTCTTTGCGCAGAACGGTCAGCAGGGGATGGGCAAGCAGCGCACCGGCCGCGATGGCGAGGACGTCGTGCTGCGTGTGCCGGTGGGCACCGAGATCCTTGACGAAGACCGCGAAACCGTCATCGCCGACATGACCGAAGTTGGCCAGCGCGTGGAACTGGCGCGCGGCGGCAATGGCGGTTGGGGCAACCTGCATTTCAAGACCTCCACGAACCAGGCCCCGCGACGCGCGAATCCCGGGCAGCCCGGGGTGGAGCGGACGCTCTGGTTGCGGCTGAAGCTGATTGCCGATGTCGGGCTGCTGGGCTTGCCGAACGCGGGAAAATCCACCTTCCTTTCGGCTACCTCGAATGCCCGCCCCAAGATCGCCGATTACCCCTTTACCACGCTGCACCCCAACCTTGGCGTTGTCGGTGTCGATGGTGTCGAGTTTGTCGTTGCAGACATCCCCGGCCTTATCGGCGGTGCGCACGAGGGCCGCGGGCTGGGTGATCTGTTCCTCGGGCATGTTGAACGCTGCGCGGTGCTTTTGCACCTTGTCGATGGCACGTCGGAAACCATCGGCGAGGACTACCGCATCATCATCGGGGAACTCGAGGCCTACGGCGGCGATCTGGCGGACAAGCCGAGCGTGACGGTTCTCAACAAGATCGACGCCCTTGACAACGGGGAGCGCGCGGCGGCGCGCGAGGCGCTGCAGGAGGCCAGTGGCGGCGAGGTGTTGATGATGTCCGGCGTGGCGCGCGAAGGCGTGACCGAGGTGTTGCGCGCCCTGCGCCAGAAGATCGACGAGGACAGGCTGCGCCGCAAGAGCGACGATGAAGAGCCCGTGCCATGGCAACCCTGAGCGACGCCAAGCGTCTGGTCATCAAGATCGGATCGGCCCTGCTGGTGGACCGGGAGACCGGCGCGTTGCGCAAGGAGTGGCTTCAGGCGCTTGCCGACGACGTGGCCCGGCTGCGTGCGCGGTGGGCGGACGTGATCCTTGTGTCGTCGGGGTCGATCGCGCTTGGTCGCGGCGTTCTCGGGTTGCCGGCGCGCGAACTGACCCTTGAACAGAGCCAAGCCGCCGCGGCGGTCGGCCAGATCAAGCTGGCTGGCGCCTACGAGGCGGCGCTGGCCCGGCACGGTCTGAAGGCCGCGCAGGTGCTTGTCACGCTGGAGGACAGCACCGACCGACGCCGCTATCTGAACTCGCGCGCGACGCTTGAACAACTGCTGTCACTGGGCGCGGTGCCGATCGTGAACGAGAACGACACGGTGGCCACCGATGAAATCCGCTATGGCGACAACGACCGGATGGCGGCGCAGGTGGCCGTGACGGCCGGGGCCGATCGGCTGATCCTGTTGAGCGACGTTGACGGTTTCTACTCGGGCAATCCCGCGCAGGACCCCGGCGCACGGCGCTTCGACGTGATCGAGGCGATTACCCCCGAGATCGAGGCAATGGCGGGCGATGCCGGCTCGGGCCTCAGCAAGGGGGGCATGAAGACCAAGCTGATGGCGGCCCGGACGGCCACCGCGGCCGGTTGCGACATGGTGATCACCGAAGGGTCGGTTCTCAACCCGTTGAGCCGGCTGGAAAACGGCGCCCCGGCGACGTGGTTCATCGCGCAGGGCGACCCGCAGCAGAAGCGCAAGCAGTGGATCGCGGCGATGAAGCCCAGAGGCCGGATCACGGTCGATGACGGCGCGGCGCGCGCGTTGCAAGGGGGCAGCAGCCTCCTGCCGGCTGGCGTGACCGACGTTGCCGGTCGTTTCGAACGCGGAGACCCGGTCGAGGTGGCAGGCCCGGGTGGGCGCGTGCTGGGGCAGGGGCTCACGCGGTATGACGCCACCGATGCCGGGCTTATACGGGGCCTGCGGACCGCGGAGGTCGAACGGGTGCTGGGGTACCCGGCACGCGGCCCGCTTATTCACCGCGATGACATGGCGTTATGACGGCCCGGGATGGTAGACTGAGAGCGCGATACGAAGGACAACTGCGATGAAAGACTTCGACAACATCCGGGACCTGATGGCCGAGATCGGGCAGCGGGCGAAAGACGCGGCGGCGGCGCTTGCCGTGGCGAGCCCGCAGGCCAAGCGGCGGGCACTCGAGGCGGCGGCCGACGCTGTCTGGAGCCGTCGGGCCGATATCATGGCCGCGAACGAGCAGGACATGGCGGCAGGCCGGGAAAAGGGGCTGTCGGCGGCGATGTTGGACCGGCTCATGATGGACGAGGCGCGGGTTGGCGGCATCGTCGAAGGATTGCGTGCCGTGGCCGCGCAGGACGATCCGGTGGGCGAAGTACTGGCCGAGTGGGACATGGAAAGCGGCCTGCATATCCGCCGTGTACGGACCCCGCTGGGGGTTGTTGGCGTGATCTATGAAAGCCGGCCGAACGTCACCGCCGATGCGGGCGCGCTGTGCCTGAAATCGGGCAACGCGGTGATCCTGCGCGGCGGGTCGGAAAGTTTCCACTCCTCCGCAGCCATCCATGCCTGCCTGACCGATGGTCTGCGCGCGGCGGGGTTGCCGGAAGACGCCATTCAGCGCGTTCCCTCGCGCGACCGCGCGGCCGTGTCGGAAATGCTGGCGATGGTGGACGTGATCGACGTGATCGTGCCGCGCGGCGGCAAAGGTCTGGTCGGTCTTGTCAAGCGCGAGGCGCGAGTGCCCGTTTTCGCCCACCTTGAAGGAATCGTTCACGTTTATCTGGACAAGGATGCCGACCCTGAAAAGGCGCTGAGGGTAGTCATGAACGCCAAGACGCGCCGCACGGGCATCTGCGGGGCGGCCGAGTGCCTGCTTATCCATCGTGACATCGTGGATACGATCGGGCAGGGCATCATCCGCGCGTTGATGGATGGCGGCGTCGAGGTCCGCGCCGACGAGACGTTGCAGGCGATCGGGGGCACGCGGGCCGCGGACGAGAATGACTGGGGGCGCGAATACCTTGATAATGTGATTGCCGCCCGGGTTGTCGGCGACATTGACGCGGCCATTGCGCATGTGAGGCGCCACGGTTCCGGCCACACGGATTGCATCGTGACCGAGAACGACGCCGCGGCGGCGGATTTCTTTGCCCGGCTGGACAGCGCGATCCTGATGCGCAACGCCTCCACGCAGTTTGCCGACGGCGGCGAGTTCGGCATGGGGGCCGAGATCGGCATCGCGACGGGAAAGATGCATGCCCGCGGTCCCGTCGGGGCGGCGCAACTGACCAGCTTCAAGTACCTTGTCGAAGGGGACGGGACGGTGCGGCGCTAGAATTCCAGCACGAGTGCGTTTTCGGTGGTCCTGTGGCGGCCGCTGCGCCCCTTCCGGGCCAGCAGGCGCGGTAGCAGCGCGAACTGGACGTCGGTCGGCGAGAGTTCCTGCGCCGCGTCGTCGCCCGAGATCAGGTGCCACGGGGCGCTTTCGAAGCTCAGGCGGTCTGCCCGCGCCGCGATGGTCCAGTGGTCGGCGCCGTGGCCGATAATTTCCAGTCTTCCGCCGTAGGCAAGCGCACGGTCGACGCAAAGCGTGCCCAGCATCACGAGTTGCGCCGTCGACCTTGGAAAATCGCCCGTGGCGCGCCAGCACACCTCGGTTCTTCCGCCCCGGTAGACATCGCGCAGGATGCTGGCCATGGTGTCGCTGCTGACATGCTGTTGCGCATCGGGGGTGCCGAACGCAAGCCTGAAGAGACGTATGAGAGCTCCGGCATTGGCCGCGCTTTCATCAACAAGTGCCATTTCGGGGCTGTCGGGCATGCCGCCCAGCCGTATCAATTCCATTCCGTTGGCCACGGCCCCCACCGGGCTGATAAGGTCATGACAGATACGGGAACCGATCAGGGTGGCGAGGTCATCGTCATAAGATGCCAAGGTTGTCTCCGGTGAATGAAAGGATGAGGAAGATGACGACGATGAATTCGATACTGACGCCTGGAATGCTGGTGCGGCATCCGGATCGGCCGGACTGGGGCACCGGGCAGGTACAGTCGAACGTCGGCGATCGCATCACGGTTAATTTCATCGAAGCAGGCAAGGTCGTGATTGATGGCAGCCGCGTGGAACTCATGCTTACCGGTGATGATGAATAAGGGTTAATGAATTGTTAATACAACCTAGGGTTTAAAAAAATTTCAGAGGCGGAGCCTTTGCCAATCGCGGCGACTGTGCCTAGAACGCGCCGGTCACCTCTATCGGAATTGAACCATGACACCTGATCCGTCCCCCTTCTGTGCCAGGCTGGCGATGACCGAGGATGAGCGCCGCGCCGCGCAAGCGCTGCGGTACCGGGTTTTCGTCGAGGAACTGGGTGGCGACGGGCCGATGGTGGATCACGTCAACCGGCTGGAGCTTGATCGGTTTGACCGCTTCTTCGACTACTTGATCCTGATCGATCGCGAAAACGGCGATGCGGTGGTCGGGGTTTACCGTCTCCTGCGCGAGAACCAGGCCCGAAAGGCGGGGCAGTTCTATTCAGAGGATGAGTACGATCTTTCGGTTCTCAAGGGATCCGGGCGCCGCCTGCTGGAGCTGGGCCGGTCCTGTCTTGCGCCGGAATATCGCGGCGGCACGGCGATGTATCATCTGTGGAACGCGCTTGCGCGTTACGTGGCCGAGCATCGTGTGGAAATACTGTTCGGCGTGGCGAGTTTCCATGGGACGGACCTGGAAGAATTGGCGCCGGCGCTGTCGTTGCTGCATCACCGTCATCTGGCCCCCGGTTCCCTGCGCGTGCGCGCGGCGGCACCGCATTTCCAGCGGATGAACCTTATCGCGGAGGATCGGCTGGACAGGCGGGCGGCGATGCAACAGGTGCCCGCGCTCATCAAGGCTTACCTGAGGCTGGGCGGTTTCGTGGGCGAGGGCGCCTATGTCGACCGCGACTTCAACACGACGGATGTCTGCCTTGTCATGGATACCAAGCGCCTGCGGAAAACGCAGAAGGACATCTATGCCAGAGGGGTCACGGTTTGAGTTACACGTGGAACCCGGAGCAGCAGGACAGGGACCTGCCGCCGGTCGGCGTCGTCGGATGGGTGCGCATCGCTGCAAGGGGCGGTGTTCTGCTGGCGCTGTTGATGATTGGCGTTCTGGCAACCCTGCTGATCCGGGTGGTCGAGCGCCCGCTTTGCGGGATCAAGAGGCCGGTGACGCCGCACATCACACAGCTCTTTTGCCGCGCTTTTTTCGTGGTGCTCGGGGTGGTGTACGAAACGCGCGGCGCGCCGATGCGACAGGCCGGCGCAGTGGTTGCGAACCATTCATCATGGCTGGATATTTTCGCGCTCAATGCGCGCAAGCGCATCTATTTCGTCTCCAAGTCCGAGGTCGCGGGCTGGCCGGGCATCGGGTTTCTCGCGCGCATGGTTGGCACCGTTTTCATAACGCGCGCGCGCAGCCGGGCCGGCGAACACACGCGCGTTTTCCGGGAAAGGTTAGGCGCGGGGCACAAGCTGCTTTTCTTTCCCGAGGGCACATCGACCGACGGGATGCGCGTGCTGCCTTTCAAGCCGACGCTGTTCCAGGCCTTTTTCGATGACGCACTTCGGGCGGACATGCACGTGCAACCGGTCACGGTGGTGTACCGCGCCCCTGCCGGGCAGGATCCGCGCTTCTACGGCTGGTGGGGGGACATGGCGTTTGCGCCGCATTTCCTTGCCGTTCTCGCGGCGGGCCGGCACGGGCGCGTGATGGTCGTCTACCACAGGCCGGTGCGGGTGGCGGAATTCGCCGGGCGCAAGGCGCTGGCCGCGGCCTGCGAGGTGGTGGTGCGTTCGGGGATGCCGCAAGACAGGCAGGGCACGTAGACCGGCAAGCATGACCTGCGACAGGCGGGTGGGCGCTCAAGCCGCCATGGCTGCCACAAGGTGCCGCAGCGCCGCGGCCGGGTCCGGTTCCCGCCAGATCTCGTCACCAATGCCGAAGAAATCAGTGACCGGGGCTAGCATCGTGATCAGTTCTGCGTCGAGCGCGCCCTCGGCCACGACGGGCAGTTCGATCATCTGCGACCACCATTCGAAAAGGTCGGGCTCGGCGCGTGTGCCGTCACCGAGGGCCGTGGCGCCGACGGGGCCGAAACTGACATAGTCCGCCCCAGCTTCGCCGGCATTCATTCCCTCGTGCCGGGACGCGCCGCAGAAACTTCCGACGATGGCATCGGCGCCGAGGGCCTTGCGCACCTTGCGAACCGACCGGGCGCCGTCGAGCAGGTGAACACCGTCCAGACCCAGCCGTTCGGCCAGGACGACATGCGTGTCGACGACGATGGCGACGTCGCGGTCATGCGCCACCTCGCGGCAGGCATCGCCGGCGCGGCATAGCTGTGCCTCGTCATGGGTGGCCAGCGCCAGTCGGAGGCAGGCGACGGGATGCGCGTCGAGCACTCGGGCCAGCTGCTCGGGAAAGCGGCTGAGTTCGATCTCGGGCGGTGTGTTGAGGTATATCTGTGGCTGCTCGGGCTGTTCGGCCATTCTCGGGCGCTCCTATCGGTATTCGCACGGCCTGATACCGTGGAACGCGCGCTTTGGCCATTCCCATCGGACCGGGATTGCCGCGCCGCGCAGCGCGATGCCCTGTGACGATCAGCGGCCGGCGGCGCGGGCGTGAAAGACGAAGCCCAGCGTGTTGAGCAGCAATTGCGCGGCAAGGATCGCCGTGCTGTCGGAGGGATCGTAATCCGGGGCCACCTCGACAAGGTCAATGCCGACCACCTCGTGATTGTGGGCGACGATCTGCAACAGTTCCAGTACCTCGTAATACAGGAAGCCGCCATGGCTGGGCGTGCCCGTGCCGGGGGCGATCGAGGGGCAGAACCCGTCGATGTCGATGGTGATGTAGACGCGCGCGCCCGCGGGAATGCGCGCGGCGGTGGCATCGGGCCCAAGGGTGCGGACCTGCCGTACCGAAAGGATGTCGGCCCCGCGCGCGCGGGCATCGTCGTAGCCGTCCTTGGCGGTGGAGCTGACATTGCGAATGCCAAGTTGCGTAAGGCCGCTGACATAGGGTTTTTCGGCCGCCCGGCGCATCGGGTTGCCGTGGCCGAACCGCACCCCGTGCCGTTCATCCACGAAATCGAGATGCGCGTCGATCTGCAGGATGTGGATGTCACCCTGATCGTCAAAGGCGTTGACACAGGGGATGTTGACCGAGTGATCCCCGCCGATGACCACCGGCAGGGCGGACCGCGCGAGGATCGCGCGCACGCCCGCCTCGATGTTCGCGTGGCTCTGATTGGTATCGGTATGGATCATGTCGGCATCGCCCGCATCGACGATCCGGACCGAGCCGGGAAGATACGTCACGTCGTCTTCGTGATCGTAGGCCCCGTCATGGCCGAACGAGAACAGCGTCGATGCCTCGCGCACCGCACGGGGCCCGAAGCGTGCACCGGGTCGGAATTGCGTGCCACCATCAAACGGCGCGCCAAGGATTACCGCGTCGGCATCCAGGGTGTCCCAATCGGTGACGTGGGGTCGCTTGCCGAAGGTCGAAATTCCGACGAACGGCAGGTCGAGCCGCCCTTTTTCGTGGCCGTGTCCGCCCATGATCTCCTCCGTTGCAGGTATCGGCGGGCAGTTTGGCCCCATCGGCCCCACCCGGCAAGTCACGAATTGGCCTTTTCCCCGTGGCGCATCCATGAAATAGGGAAGTGCCAAACGATCCCGGCCCAAGGAGATGCGCGATGGAGATTCGTGAGGCACTTACTTTCGATGATGTTCTGCTGGTTCCCGCGAAATCGAGCGTGCTGCCGAACACGGCGGACACGCGCACGCGCGTGACGCAGAGCATTGATCTGAACATCCCGCTGCTGAGCTCGGCGATGGACACTGTCACCGAAAGCGCCATGGCGATTTGCATGGCTCAGCAGGGTGGCATCGGCGTCGTGCACCGCAACCTGACCGTCGATGAGCAGGCGCGCGAGGTGCGCCGCGTCAAGCGGTTCGAAAGCGGTATCGTCTACAACCCGGTGACACTGCGCGCGGACCAGACGCTGGCCGACGCCAAGGCGCTGATCGAGCGGTACAACTTCACCGGTTTTCCCGTGGTGGACGATACCGGGCGCGTCGTCGGGATCGTGACCAACCGCGACATGCGCTTCGCAACCTCGGACGACACGCCGGTACATGTCATGATGACCAGCGACGACCTCGCGATCCTGCAGGAGCCCGCCGACCGTGAAGAGGCGAAATCGCTCATGAAGGCGCGGCGGATCGAGAAACTTCTTGTAACCGACGCGCAAGGCAAGCTGACCGGGCTGCTGACGCTCAAGGATACCGAGCAGGCGGTTCTCAATCCGACAGCCTGCAAGGACAATCTCGGCCGGTTGCGCGTCGCGGCGGCCTCGACCGTGGGTGATGCGGGGTTCGAGAGGTCGGAAGCGCTGGTTGACGCCGGGGTCGACATGATCGTGATCGACACGGCGCATGGCCATTCCGAAGGCGTTGCCGAGGCCGTGACCCGTGCCAAGAACCTGAGCAACGAAGTACAGGTCATCGCCGGGAACGTAGCCACGGCCGAGGCCACGCGCGCCCTGATCGGCGCGGGTGCGGACGCGGTGAAGGTGGGCATCGGCCCGGGCAGCATCTGCACGACGCGCATGGTCGCAGGTGTCGGCATGCCGCAGCTGACTGCCGTCATGGACTGTGCCGCGGCGGCGGGGGACACGCCCGTGATCGCGGATGGCGGCATCAAGTTTTCCGGCGACTTCGCCAAGGCGATCGCGGCGGGCGCTTCCTGTGCCATGGTCGGGTCGATGCTGGCGGGCACCGACGAGTCCCCGGGCGAGGTCATCCTGTACCAGGGGCGCAGTTTCAAATCATACCGCGGGATGGGGTCGTTGGGGGCCATGGCGCGCGGTAGCGCCGACCGGTATTTCCAGAAGGATGCCGCCAGCGACAAGCTGGTTCCCGAAGGCATCGAGGGGCAGGTGCCCTACAAGGGATCGGCAGGCAATGTTATCCATCAGCTGCTCGGCGGGCTGCGGGCCGCCATGGGGTATACCGGTTGTGCCACGGTCGAGGAAATGCGCCGCGACTGCAACTTCGTCCGCATCACCGGTGCGGGGCTGAAGGAAAGCCACGTGCATGATGTTCAGATCACGCGGGAATCGCCCAACTATCGCATCGGCTGAGATGACGAATCACGGTTTTCGCGCCGGTTTTCGGGCGGCGGGGCACCCCTTGCCGCCCTTCAGGCTTGTTTACCCCTCGACGACCCTAGCCGATATGCCGCCTGTACACGCATCCGGGGACAAGGCCGCTTTGCCCGTGGTCCGCCGCTGTCGACCCGACGAGGGCGGCGGATGACTCCGGCTGCGCGGATTGCCGCCGCGGCGGCGTTGCTGGACGAGATACTCGCCGGCACCCCGGCCGAGGCTGCGCTGACAGGGTGGGCGCGGCGCTCCCGTTTCGCGGGGTCCAAGGACA
>JAVLCJ010000071.1:0-14513 GCA_031580875.1 Roseovarius sp. | reverse complement strand
GGCAAATCCGCGAGCGTCGGGATGGGGTCGATGGTGCGCGATGTCGATCTGAAAAAGGCGACCGCCGATCTGCGCGCCGCCAGTGGGCTGACCGATTGCCAGACCATCCGCCGCGAGGGCGCGCCCATTCCGCTCAAGCCGCTGGACCGATGGGATAACGGCCATGACGTGGTGTTGGCCGGCGACGCCGCCGGTGTCGTCGCGCCGAGCTCGGGCGAGGGGATCTATTATGCCATGGTCGGAGGCCGCGTGGCGGCGACGGCGGCCGTGGCCTGTCTGGCGTCGGGCCGGATCAAGGATCTGCGGCTGGCACGCAAGCTGTTCATGTCCGAGCACAAGACCGTGTTCCGCGTGCTCGGCTCGATGCAGAACGCCTATTACAGGTCCGACGAGCGGCGCGAGCGCTTCGTGTCGCTGTGCCATGACATCGACGTGCAGCGCCTGACCTTCGAGGCCTACATGAACAAACGCCTTGTCCGCGCGGGTCCAATGGCACATCTAAAAACCGGATTGAAAAACATCGCCCATCTGACGGGGCTGATCTCGGCGGCGCGTGTATGACCGGCACAGGAACGATTCCGGCGTGGGACAACGGTGTCTTGATCCCGGTCGAAAAGGTCGAGGTGCACAGGCGCGGATTGCGTCACAAGGCGGTGTCGGTCTTCGTGATGCATGATGACGCTGTCCTTTTGCAACGCCGCGCCCTGGGCAAGTATCACACACCCGGTCTCTGGGCGAATACTTGCTGCACGCATCCGCATTGGAACGAACAGCTCGAGATCTGCGCGCACCGCCGCTTGCGCGAAGAGTTGGGGATCGAGGGGCTGACCCTCGCGCATCGCGATCAGGTGGAATATCGCGCCGATGTGGGGGACGGGCTGGTCGAGCATGAACTGGTGGACATCTTTATCGCCCGCGTTCCCCGCCGTGTTGCCGTTCATCCGAACCCCGAGGAGGTCATGGAGGTCGACTGGACACCGATGCTGGATCTGGTTGCGACAACCCGGTCCCATCCCGAACGCTTCACGCCGTGGCTGCGTATCTACCTCGAGCGGCATTCCGAACAGATTTTCGTCTGACGGTAGGGGCGCCCGCGCGTGATCCCCGCCCAAGGTCGTCAGTCCGGGGCGGTTGACGTTGCAGGGCGTCATCCTGCGAGATTGACACCTGTCTTGCGGTGATCGGCCATACGGGGCATGGCCCGCATCATCGACCCGCAGAGATATCGAGGATCATGCCGCTGACGTACGAGGCCGCGTCCGACAGCAGCCATGCGACGGCCGCGGCGACCTCGTCGGCGCGGCCGATGCGGCCGAGCGGCACATCGGCCGCCTTGGTTGCAAGGCGGTCGGCCAGCCCCGCAGCCGCGTGTATCTCGGTGTCGATCAGGCCGGGCGCAACTGCGTTCACGCGAATGCCTTCGCCGCCAAGCTCCTTCGCGAGACCGACCGTCATCGAATTGACGGCCCCTTTCGAGGCCGCGTACTGGATCCATTCATTGCCCCCGCCAAGCGCCGCGGCGCGGCTTGACATCAGGACCATCGCGCCGCCGGCCCCGCCATGCCTTGTCGACATGACCCGCGTCGCGGCCTGCACCGTCAGGACCGTACCGGTCACGTTGACATCGAGCACGCGTCGCAGGTCTGCAGGTGCGAGCTCTTCCAGTCGCGTCGACGGCCCGGTGATGCCGGCATTGGCAAAGACACCAGTCGGCACACCGAAGCGTTCGCGACACACCTCGAAAAGGGTGGTTGCCGCCGCGTCGTCGGCCACGTCTCCTTGCACGCCGAGGGCCGTGCCGCCCGCCGCGTGCACACGATCCGTCAGCGCCTGCGCCGCCTCCGAACTGGACGCATAGGAAAACACGACGGGTCGCCCCGCCTGCGCGAGCGCTAGGACAGTCGCGGCGCCGATGCCGCGACTGCCGCCCGTGACCACCACGGGACCGGTTTCAGAATGCGACATTGTTGCCGCCCTTCAGGTCCAGCATCTCGCGCGCCTCGTCCGGCGTCGCGACCTCGAGGCTGAGACCCGCCAGAAGCTCGCGCGCCTTGCGGACCTGATCGGCGTTGCTTTTGGCGAGCTTGCCCGGCGAGATCCAGATCGAATCCTCCAGCCCGACCCGCACGTTGCCGCCCTGCGCCGCCGCCTGCGCGGCGACCGGCATCTGGTTGCGTCCGGCGCCCAGCACGGACCATACATAGGCATCCCCGAAAAGACGGTCGGCGGTCCGCTTCATGTGGGCCACATCCTCGGGATGGGCGCCGATCCCGCCCAGCAGGCCGAACACCGTCTGCACAAGGAACGGCGCCTGGACCAGACCGCGATCCACGAAATGCGCAAGGTTGTAGAGATGGCTGGTATCGTAGCACTCGAACTCGAACCGGGTGCCGTTGTCGGTGCCGGTCCGCAAGATATGCTCGATGTCCTTGAAGGTGTTCTTGAACACCAGATCCCGGCTGTTTTCCAGGTGCTGGCGCTCCCAGTCGTGCTTGAACTCCTTGAAGCGGTCCAACATCGGGAAAAGCCCGAAATTCATCGACCCCATGTTGAGCGAGGCGACCTCGGGCTTCAGTTCCGCGGCGGGGCGCATGCGTTCCTCGACACTCATGTGGGGGCTGCCGCCGGTCGTGAGGTTCAGAACCGCCCCGGTCGCCTGCTTGAGCTGCGGCAGGAACGCGCGGAACGCATCGGGGTCCTGCGTGGGCCGCCCGGTTTCGGGGTCGCGCGCATGCAGGTGCAGGATCGTCGCGCCGGCCTCGGCGGCGGCGAGGCTGTCGGTGGTGATCTGTTCGGGTGTCACCGGCAGGTGC
Source organism: Roseovarius sp. (assembly GCA_031580875.1). GTDB lineage: Bacteria > Pseudomonadota > Alphaproteobacteria > Rhodobacterales > Rhodobacteraceae > Roseovarius. The sequence continues at coordinate 11,700 of JAVLCJ010000071.1, read as the reverse complement.
GGCGACATCGAGGGGGTGTGAATCGCACCGGTGACGGCGCAGCTTATGATCACCTTGCGCGTGGGTTTGGGCATGATCGACCTCCTGTCAGTCAGATTTCGGGGTATTGGCGCGCAGATGCTTCATCATCTCCACAAGCCGGCTGTCGCGCTCTGCCTGCGCGTGGGGGATCCGGTCGAGCGGCAGGCGGTCGCGTCTCGACGCCTCGACCGCATCCAGCGTTTCGCCGGTCCAGTCCGCGGGGTCACGCTGCGTTTCGGCGATTTTCGCGTACATCTGGCCATAGCGGGCGACATAATCCCGCACACCTCCGGGCGCGTTCAGGTCGATCGTCTCGAACGGGCCCAAAAGCGCCCAGCGGGGCGCCAGCCCGTCGCGAAGGCCGGTATCCACGTCCTCGGGCGTGGCGATCCCATCCGCGACAAGGCGGAACGCCTCTTGCAGCAGTGCGCCTTGCAGCCGGTTCATGATGAAGCCGTCGATCTCGCGCCGCATGCGGATGGGCTTCTGGCCGATCCGCTCCATGATCCCGGCGCATCGGTCCACCGCGTCGGGGCTTGTCCATGGGGCGGGCACGATCTCAACCGCGGGGATCAGGCTGGGCGGATTGATCGGATGGGCAACAAGGCACCGGTCCCGCCCCGCAAGGTGCTCGGTAAACGCGGACGGCAAAAGCGCCGAGGTCGAACTGGCGAGAATGGCGTCACGCGGCGCGCGCGCGTCGAGGTCGGAAAAGACCGCCTTCTTGATCTCCAGCTTTTCGGGCACGTTCTCCTGCACGTGACCGGCCCCGTCGAGCGCCTCGTCCAGATCGGCCGCGAGATGGACGCGGTCGGTGATGCTGTCGGCCGTTTGCCCTTCAAGCATCCCGGCCGTTTCCAGTTCACGCGCCAGCCGCGCCAGCATCCCTTTCGCCTGCCGGGCCGCGTCGGCGTTCTGATCGAACAACGTCACATTGCAGCCGCCGCGTGCAAAGGCCACGGCCCAGCCGCACCCGATAAGACCGCTGCCGATGATCGCCGTCTTCATCTGGTCAGTCATCACAGTGTCTCCACCCCGGCGCAGACGCTCAGCGCCTGTCCGGTTATGTTCGCGCCGCCCGGCGTATTCAGGAACAGGCACATCGCGGCAATGTCATGCGGGCTGACCATCCGGCGCAGCGCCACCTTTTGAAGATTGCGTTCGCGCATCTCGTCGTAGGAAAGGCCAAGACGTTCGGCGCGTGCCGTGATGACGCGATCGATCCGCGGGCCTTCGACGATGCCGGGCAGGATGGCATTGGCCCTCACACCCTGCGGCCCGAGTTCGGAAGCAAGGCTTTTCGCAAGACCGATGACGCCCCATTTCGACGCGGCATAGGGGGTCCGGTAGGCAAACGGCAGTCGCCCCGCGACCGAGGCGATGGCGATGAAGCTGCCCTTGCTGGCGATCAGGTCGTCTGCCGCGAAGCGGGCCGCGAGATAGGCCCCGCGCAGATTGATGTCGAGCGCCCGATCCCAGTCCTCGGCGGCGATGTCCCCGATCGTGGCGGTCGGCCCCTCGATCCCGGCATTCGCCACGACGACATCCAGACCGCCTAGCTGCGCGCGCGCATCGGCGACAAGCTGGCGGGTGGCGTCCTCGTCCGCCGCGTCGGCGACCGTCCCGGTGATCCGGTCCGTGCAGGCCGCGGCCACGGCGTCGGCATTCACGTCCGAGATATGCACCCTGGCGCCCGCGGCGGCCAAATCGTCGGCGATCGCCTTGCCGATGCCGGCGGCCCCTGCCGTGATCAGGACGCGCAGTCTCGGCGATGGTGTGAGGGCGGAGGGTGCTGTCATGGTCGTCATACCTCTTTTACTGTTGATTGGGTTCGGTCACGGCCGAGAAAGGCGCGAATGTCCTTCGCGGCGGTCGTGATGTCATCGATGATCGCTGTGCGCACCACCGCGTCGTCGCCGGCCTCGAGGGCCGCCATGATCTGATCGTGGAACCCCTGAGAGGTGGACATGTGCGCGCGATCCGGCACGCTGATGCGGATCGACGGGCCGACCATCAGCCATAGACGCTCGATCATCCCGACCAGAAGCGGCCAGCCCGACACCCTGTAGATCGCCGCGTGAAAGGCGGCATTGGCCTTGAGGTACCAATCGACGTCACCGCTGGCGGCGGCGGCGGTGAGGTCTTCGTTTAGGGCACGGATGCCGCCAAGATCCACGGCGCGCATTTCGGCGCAGGCGCGCGCGGCAGCCATGCCTTCCAGTTCAAGACGTATTGCCGTGATCTCGTCGAAATCTTCCGGGCGCAGCACCCGAAGGCGGAGCGTTCGGCTTGACGTGTTTTCCAGGACGCCTTCGGTGGTCAGGCGGGTCAGCGCCTCGCGGACGGGCATCGCGCTGACTCCCAATTGCTCTGCGAGGCCACGGCTGGACAGAACCCCGCCCGGTCTGAAGGCCCCGCACTTGATCGCGTCACGCAGGTTTTCATAGACTTGCTGTTGAAGACTGTCCCGTCGGAGATTGCCGCCAGTCAACGTTGGATGAGATACGGAAACTTCTTGCATATCGGATTTCGTTCGTTATCGTTGATTTGAGATCGCAGATTGCAGTTCGGATCGACAGAAGTCAAGTCAACCCCTGCACCGGCGATCGCAACCCGCCCGGCACGTCCGGGCCGCACAAAGGGAGGAGCAAAATGAAACTCAAGGCAACACTGATGGCCGCGGCTGCCGTGGTTGCCACAGGTCCGGCGCATGCGCAGACGCTGGATGTGGCAAGCACGTTTCCAAAGAACCTGGCGTTTCTGGGGGAGGGGGCCGAGATTCTGGCCAAGAACATCGAGACGGCCACCGGCGGCGACGTCAAGCTGGAGGTGCACGGTGCCGGCGATCTGGTTCCGGCGCTCGAAGTGCTCAACCAGGTCAGCACCGGCGCGATCCCGGCGGGCTGGGATTATGTCGGGTACTGGGGCGGCACGATCCCGGTCGCGTCGCTGGCGGGGTCCATGCCCTTCGGTCCCGGACCCGACCTCTTTGTCGGCTGGATGTGGGAAGGGGGCGGCATGGAGATCGTCCAGAAGGCTTATGACGAGGTCAACGTCAAGATGCTGCCCTGCCACGTCACGGCCCCCGAGCCGGGCGGCTGGTTCAACAAGGAAATCAACAGCGTCGAGGATCTTCAGGGACTGAACATGCGGATTTCCGGCATGGGCGGGCAGGTCCTGAACAAGCTGGGCGCATCCACGCAGCTCATTCCCGGTGGTGAACTTTATGTCGCGTTGGAACGTGGGCGCATCGATGCGACGGAATTCTCACTTCCGGTCGTCGACAAGGCGCTCGGCTTTGCCGAGATCGCCAAGTACTACTACTACCCAGGCTGGCATCAGCCCGCAAGCTGGAACTCGCTGATCATCAACATGGATGTCTGGGAAGGCTTTGACCAGCAAACCCGTGACCAGATCATGGTGGCCTGCGAGGCGACGGTGAACTGGTCGCTGGCAGCGGCGCCAGAGCCGCAGGGTGCAATCATCGAGGAATTCCGCGCGCAGGGTGTCGAAACCAAGCGCTTCCCCGACGAGGTACTTCAGGCCCTGCGCGAAGCCTCTGTGGAGGTTCTTGAAGAGCAGGCCGCCGAGGATAAAATCTTCGCCGAAGCCTATGAGTCGATCCAGAACTATCTCGCCAAGGCGGAGATCTGGACATCGCTTCAGGAAATCCCGGACGCGGCGGAGTGACGGATAAATGACCGAACGTTCCATTCTGGAGCGGGTCGGCCATGCGCTTGTCGAGGCAAGCGCATGGCCCGGCCGTGTCGCGGCCTGGCTGCTCCTGCCGATGATGGCACTGGTCCTGCTTGCGGTTGTTGGATCGCTTTTGGGCGTGGGCCAGATCGCCAGCTGGGAAACAGATCTGCCGCTCTTCGGCTCTGATCTCACGCTGACGGCGCTTGCCGAACTGCAATGGCATCTTCAGGCGATCATCGTGATGCTGGGCATGTCCTACGCGCTGGCCCGCAACGCGCATGTGCAGGTCGACATGATCTCCGAAAAATTCTCGCCGCGTGGGATGGCTTTGGTCAACCTTGTCGGTGACCTGCTGTTTCTGCTGCCGTTCTGTGCGATCATCGGCTGGCTTAGCCTCGATTACGTCTCCTACTCGTTCGCGGCCGGAGAGCGCTCGGATTACGGCGGTCTTGACGACAGGTATCTCGTGAAAGCGATCCTTCCGATCGGTTTCGCCGTGCTCGCTCTGACAGGGGTCGGGCGCGTCCTGGTTCACCTGAGCATACTGTTCACCGGCGGAGGCCGCTCACATGGTTGAATACATTCTGCCGCTTTCGATGGTCCTGGCGCTGATCCTCGGGATCATGTCCGGCTATCCGGTCGCGCTGGTCCTGGCCGGGGTGGGCATCCTTTTTACTTTCATCGGCGATGTGCCGCTGGTCTTTCTCAACACGATCTCGTCGCGGATCTTCACCGGCAATCTCACGAACTGGTTGTTGCTGGCGGTGCCGCTTTTCGTGTTCATGGGGCTGATGCTGGAGAAATCCAACATCGCCAAGAACCTGCTTTTGTCGCTGGAACGGCTATTCGCCCAACGTCCGGGCGGGCTGGCGCTGTCGGTGACGATCGTGGGCGTGGTGATGGCCGCAAGCACCGGGATCATCGGGGCATCCGTGGTGATGCTGGGGCTGATGGCGCTGCCGGTCATGCTCAAGCAGAAATATTCCATGCGGCTCGCCGCTGGGACGATCTGTTCCGCGGGCACCCTTGGTATTCTCATTCCACCGTCGATCATGCTGGTGCTCGTTGGCGACATTCTCCAGATTTCGATCGGCGATCTGTTCATGGGGGCGGTGATCCCCGGTCTGATCCTTGGCGGGCTTTACGCGGTCTACATCCTCGTCGTCGCCCATCTGAATCCGTCGGTTGCGCCACCGAGCCCCGTTCAGGAAAAGGTGTCGACGGTCGAGGCGATCGGCGTTCTGGTCACGCACCTTATCGCGCCGGTCATCCTCATCCTCAGCGTGCTTGGGTCCATCGTGGCCGGGGTGGCCACCCCGACAGAGGCCGCCGCGATCGGCGCACTCGGTGCGACGGCCCTTGCCGCCGTCATGAGCCAGTTGACGTGGAAAAACCTCGTGGATTGCGTCCAGGAGACGGCATTGACCACCGCGATGATTCTGACCGTGGCCATCGGCGCGACGGTGTTCAGCGGGATCTTCAAACGGGTGGGCGGCGATACCATGATCGAGGATGCGGTCATGGCCATCGCGTCCGGTCCGTACCAGACGCTGTTCCTGATCATGGCGCTGATCTTTGTCCTCGGCTTCTTTCTGGAATGGATCGAGATCAGCTTCGTTGTGTTGCCGCTGTTCGCGCCGATCATCGCCGGGCAGGATTTCGGGCTGGGCACCTCAGGGGTCACGCTGACATGGTTCGCGGTTCTGGTCGCGGTCATCCTGCAGACGTCGTTCCTGACGCCGCCCTTCGGGTATGCGCTGTTCTACCTGCGGGGCATCGCGCCGCCGGAAGTGGGCATTCGCGACATCTATGCAGGCATCATTCCGTTCGTCCTGATCCAGTTGTTTGGAGTGGGGTTGTGCATCCTGTTCCCGTCGCTGGTCCTGTGGTTGCCGGAGGTGCTGGCGAAGTGAGGATGACGGCATGAGCCAACTGTTCGACCTGGCGGGCAAGCGCGTGGTGGTTAGCGGCGGGACAAGCGGCATCGGCCTTGCCGCGGCGCGCTCGTTTCTCGAGGCCGGCGCGTGCGTCGTGCTCAACGGGCGCTCGGCCGATCGGGGGCAGACCGCGCTTGGCGTGATAGAAGGGCTGGGACAGGCCTGGTTCGTGCCGGGCGACACTGCAGACGAGGCGGCTGCGGAAACGCTTGTCGGGACCGCCGAGGCGCATATGGGGGGCGTCGACGTGCTCGTCTGTGCGGCGGGGATCAACCGGCGCGGCGCCCCTCAGGATCTGACCCTGGACGACTGGGATGCCGTGCTGGACACAAGCCTCAAAGGGACGTTCGTGACCGCCCGCGCCGCCTACCCGGCACTGCGCGGATCGGGGGACGGACGGATCGTGACACTGGGGTCGATGATGTCGGTCCTCGCGAACGAGGCCACGGCGCCCTACGCCGCGGCCAAGGGCGGGGTCGTGCAGTTGACACGCAGCCTTGCCGTGGCGTGGGCCGGGGACGGCATTCGCGCGAACTGCATCCTTCCGGGCTGGGTGGACACGCCGCTCACGCGCCAGGGCCGAAAGGATATTCCCGACCTTGACCGCCGGGTTTGCGAACGGACGCCGGTGGGCCGATGGGCCACCCCCGACGAGATCGCCGGCGCGATCCTGTTTCTCGCGTCCCCGGCGTCGCGGTTCATGACCGGAACTGCCATTCCGGTCGATGGCGGGTATGTCATGCGGGCGTGACCCGCTGCCAGTGAAAAGGAAAGCGAGAAGAGATGACCGAGCGCACGTCGAGACTGTCCGGATTTGCAACCCTGAGCCGGCCAGAGAGGCTTGCCGTCCTGAACGATTGGCTGGCCGATGATACCGGCGGTTCGGGCGACGTGCAAGAAATCGGCACCTTGCCCGGCGAACTGGTGGAGCGGATGGTCGAGAATGCCATCGGCACCATGCCTGTCCCCCTTGGTGTGGCCACGAACATGATCGTGGATGACAGGGATGTCCTTGTCCCCATGGCGACCGAGGAAAGCTCGGTCATCGCCGCGGTGTGCAATTCGGCCAAGCGCTGCCGTTCCACCGGCGGCTTTCGCACATCCTACGCGGGGTCGCTGACCATCGCACAGGTGCAGATACTCGACGTCGCGGATCCGAACCGGGCGCGGCTTGAAATCCTGCGCCGGATGGAGGACATCCGCGAGATCTGCGACAAGGTCGATCCGATGCTCGTCGAACTTGGCGGCGGGTTGCGCGATGTCGAGGTGCGGCTGCTGCAAGGGCGGCGCGGTTCCATGGTCGTGGTACATCTGATCGTCGATACCCGCGATGCCATGGGGGCCAATGCGGTCAATACCATGGCCGAGCGGATCGCCCCGGTACTGGCCGACTGGACAGGCGGCCGGGCGTTGCTGCGAATCCTGTCAAACCTTGCCGACAGGCGCCTGACACGCGCCGAGGCGATCTGGCCCGCCAACGAGATCGGCGGCGCAGCCGTCGTCGACACGATGCTGGAGGCGGCCGATTTCGCGGTGATCGATCCGTACCGCGCCGCGACGCATAACAAGGGGATCATGAACGGTGTCTCGGCCGTGGTGCTCGCCACCGGAAACGACACCCGCGCCATCGAGGCGGGCGCGCATGCCTATGCCGCGCAAAGCGGCCAGTACGGCCCCCTCACGCGGTGGGAAAAGACCGCGAATGGTGATCTCGCGGGGTCCATTGAAATTCCGCTGTCGCTCGGGATCGTGGGCGGGGCCACGTGCATCCATCCCGTCGCGCAACTGGCGCTCCGGATCATGGGGGCCGATACAGCCGAGACGTTGTCGCGCATGGTCGCATCTGTCGGGCTGGCGCAGAATTTCGGGGCCGTGCGGGCGCTGGCGACCGACGGTATCCAGAAAGGCCACATGGCGCTGCACGCGCAGAACATCGCGATAACGGCCGGCGCCGAGGGCGACGAGATCGTGACCGTGGCCGACGCCATGAAGGCGCGCGGCGAAATCAACGAACGCATGGCGAAACAGCTTCTCGCGGAGATGCGGGCGTGACGACCGCGGCCATCAGGACCACGACGGGATGAAATACGCGCCGATCGACACAACGACGCACATGCGCCGCCTGACGGTCGAGGACGCCGACTGGGCCGACCTGTCGACCAAGGATGCCAAGCGACTGGCGACGCTGGTGATCACCGCGCGCCGGTTCGAGGAGAAGATCCTGTTCCTCGACAAGCGCGGGCTGGTTCACGGACCGGCCCATTCCAGCCTGGGGCAGGAGGCAGGCGCGGCGGGCTGTCTCGCGGCGCTGCCGCTGAATACGATGATGAACGGCTCGCACCGTGCGCATCACCAGGTCGTCGCCAAGGCGGTGAACGCGCTTTACACCGACAATTTCGATCCGTCGGCAGACCCTCGGCTGCGCGACGAGATGCGTGCCGAGATACGCATGATGATGCACGAGATCCTTGGGCTGCAGGACGGCTGGACCGGTGGGCGCGGCGGCTCGATGCACCTGCGCCGCGAGGCTCTTGGCGTGATGGGCACCAATGCCATCGTTGCCGGCGGCCTGCCGATCGCCTGCGGCCATGCCTTTGCCGAAAAGGCCCGTGGCGGGGACCGGCTGACGGTGTCGTTCTTCGGTGATGGCGCGATCCATCAGGGCACCACGCATGAGGCCATGCATCTCGCCGCGCTCTACCGGCTGCCGATGCTGTTCTTTTGTGAAAACAACGGCTACGCGGTGTCGACCAGCGTCGAACAATCCACCTACGAGACCAACCTCAACACGCGCCCCCTCGCGCATGGTATCGAAAGCCTGCATGTCGACGGTATGGACCCGCTGGCGGTCTGGCTGGCCACCCGCTGGGCCGAGGATCACATCCGGACCAAGGGCGGCCCCGCCTTCGTGCAGGCCGATGTCTATCGCTATTATCATCAGTCCTCGCCCATTCCCGGCAGCGCCTTCGGCTATCGCAGCAAGGAGGAAGAGGATGCCTGGCGCGCACGGTCGCCGTGGGAATATCTCTGCAAGCGGCTGACCGCGCATGGCACTGTCAGCCAGCAAGAGCTTGACGCAATCGACGCCGCCGTGGCCGAGGCCATGGACCACGCCGCCCAAAGTTGCACCGAGGGCAAGGGTTCGGGTATGCACATCCCCGAGGCCCTCTGGCCCGTGCCTGCAACCGTCGACGATCACCTCGTTTCCGACATGTCCGAGTTTGCGGGGCAACGCGCCGCAGAGCCCGAGGATTTCGCCCCCGGTGACATGCGCGAGATGTCCTTCATCGAGGCGATCCCGGCAACCATGGGCGCGGCGATGGCGCAAGACCCCAATGTCGTGCTGTTCGGCGAGGACGTGGCCAACATGGGCGGGGGTACGGTGGGCGCCACGCGCGGACTGTCGCGCTTTTTCGGGACGCAGATCATCAACACCCCGATCACCGAGAACGGATTTTGTGGTCTTGCCGTCGGCGCGGCCATGTCCGGGATGCGCCCCATCGTCGAACTGATGTACAGCGACTTTTTTCTGGTCGCCGCCGATCAGCTTTTCAACCAGGCTGGCAAGATCCGTCACCTGTTCAACGGCACGGCGCAGGTGCCGCTTGTCCTGCGCTGCCGCCTTCCGGGGCTCGAAGGCTACGGCTCGCAGCACTCGATGGACCCGACCAGCGTGTTCTCCTTGTTTGCGGGCTGGCATATTCTGGCGCCGTCCAACGCGTTCGACTATGTGGGCCTGATGAATGCGGCGCTGCGCTGCAACGACCCGGTGCTGGTGATAGAGCCACAGGCGCTGCATGGCCGCAAATGCCCGGTGCCCGCCGATCTCGATTACCATATCCCGATCGGCCGCGCCCGGCGCGTGTCCGAGGGACGCGATCTCACCTTGCTGGCCTCGCTCGGGATGGCGGACCCTTGCGCCGATCTGGCGGCGCGAATGGGCCTTTCGGCGGATGTCATCGACCTGCGCAGCCTGTCGCAGCGCGACGTGGATTACGACCTGATCGGTCAGTCGGTGCGCAAGACGGGGCGCGTCGCGGTGATCGAGCAGACCACGCGCGGCGCAAGTTTCGGGGCCTTCCTCGTGGACGAGATCCAGCGCCGTTTCTTCGACCACCTCGACCAGCCCGTCAAACGTGTCACCGGCGGATGGGCCCCGCCTACTGTCTCGCGGGTGCTGGAGCGTGCCGCGCTGGCCGGCGAGCCCGAGATCGAGGCGGCCCTGCACGAGATGGTGCGTGACAGTGCCCTGCGACGGCCCAGCCATGGAAACGGGGTGCGGTCATGCTGAACCTTGACGGCAAAACCGTTCTTGTCACCGGCGCGGCGGGCGGGATCGGCGCGGAAACCGCGCGCATCCTTGCCGGGCTTGGCGCGCGGCTCGCTCTTTGTGATCGTGCCGATTGCACGTCGCTGGCCGCCGAATTGCGCGCGGACGGGGCCGAGGCCGTCACCGATACCTTCGATATCCGCGACCGCCATCGCGCGGAACGGTTCGTGACGGACCTGCCATGTCTTGATGCGGTGGTCGCCAATGCCGGGTACTGCCCGTGGGACGACTGGCACGATTCGGACTGGGACGCCGCGTTCGTCGAGGTGGTCGATATCAATCTTCGGGGGGGGATCAACATCCTTCGTCCCGCCCTCGACCGGATGATGGCGCAGGGGCACGGCAAGGCCGTCCTCGTCGCGTCCGTGGCCGGGCGCATGGGCGGGCTGCAAGCCAGCCCGCATTACGTGGCCGCGAAGGGCGGTGTCATCTCGATGACGAAATGGATGGCGGCGCGGGCCGCACCGCACGGGGTGAACGTTAACGCCGTCGCCCCCGGCGCGACAGAGACGGCGATGGTTGCGAGGTCCGGGATAGACGCCGGTGCTATTCCTCTGGGGCGTCTGGCCGCCCCGGCCGAGATTGCCCGGCCCATCGTTTTCCTGTGCTCGGACGCGGCAAGCTACATGTCAGGCGCGACTCTCGACGTCAACGGCGGCGTCTACGCCGCGTGACGGCACCCGGCAACGCGGTCGCATGGTGGTTGGCGCCCCGCGGCCCCCGCACCCGTCGGGATCCGAACGAAGGCTGGACGCGCTCATGCACCGTCGATATGCCATTCATCATGGACCAACGCCTTGGGGTCCGACGCGAAAGGAGTTTTCATGCCGCTCGTCCAGCTTGTCTATGCCTCCCGTCCGTTCGGTTTCGATCAGGCCACACTGTCGAACCTTCTTCTCGACTCACGCCGCGCAAACGTGCGCGACAACATCACCGGCGCGCTGTTCGCGCGGCACGATCTTTACCTTCAGCTTCTGGAAGGGCCGGATCAAAAGGTCGAGGCCGTGTATCGGCGCATCTGTCAACGGCGGAGTAAAACCCGACCAAAGGGCGGCGCAAAAGTAGGCCACTTTGGGGTTGGGCGTGAAGGGCGCATAGAGTGCTGGCGGCCAGTCGACCGCGCTCCCCAAATAGCTGGCGGTTGACTGGCCGCCTTGGCCCGTGAGGGCCAAGCCAGCGAGGGTCGTCTCAGGCGGTGTCGGTGGACTTTCGCGCGCGGCTCTGCGCGAGGCGATAGCTCTCGCCGTTCATCTCGAGGATGTTGACGTGGTGCGTCAGTCTGTCGAGCAGGGCCCCGGTCAGACGCTCGGTGCCAAAAGGTGAGCCCGTGACTGCCATTGATGGGGTGGATGGCTCCCGCTCCCGGCATCGCGATGTGCCAATATGGGGGACATCGTAAAGTCCCTGACGAGAGGAGCCATCCATGGAACAGCCTACCACCATCGGCATCGATCTGGCCAAGACTGTCTTTCAGGTTCACGGGGTGAACCAGACCGGCAAGGCGATCCTGAAGCGCAAGCTTCGCCGCAACCAGGTCCTGGATTTCTTTGCGGGCCTCGAGCCATGCCTCGTGGGCCTCAAGGCTTGCGCCGGCGCCCATTACTGGGCCCGGGATCTCTCCGCCCTCGGGCACGAGGTGCGGATCATGCCGCCCTCCTACGTGAAGCCGTACGTGAAGCGCGGCAAAACCGATGCGGCCGATGCCGAGGCGAT
>JAVLCJ010000070.1:0-14669 GCA_031580875.1 Roseovarius sp. | reverse complement strand
GCCTGACCAGCGCGGCGCGCGCAAGGCGCACCGGTGTCACCGCGCCACACCGCGTCGGTTCACCCGCCGGGGATCAGCAAGCAGGCCGCCAGCACCTTGCGCGTGTCGTCATGGACGGTCGGCCGCTCCCCTTTCCAGCGCGAATGCAGCCGGTGCGCGGGCGCCCGGCCCCGGGCCATCGCCTCCAGCGACTCGGCCGTCTCGGCGGCGATCCGGCCCAGCCGCAGCCGCATGTTGGCATGATAGGTGTCGCGGTGCCGCGCCTCCATCCGCAGGTGAAACAGCGAACTGCGCGCGCGCGGGGCGATCCGCATCGCGGCGATCGCCGCCTCGGCGTCACGCTCGAACCGGGCTTTCGCCCGGCCCATGCGGCGGCTCATGCGCGCCGCGGTGGGCTCTGTCATGGCAAGCGCGGCGTCGCTGCCCGCCCGGCGCAGGTCGCCCCGCGGGAAAAGCCGCGTCAGCCAGCGCGCCCGCGTGAAACAGCGCCGCGCGTCGCCCGTGCGGCCATCGGCCCAGGCGGCGCACCCTTGCTCCATGAGGTCTTCCCACAGCAGGTCGCGCCGGCGCCAGCCGGCCTGCAACGCGGCCTGCGCGCGCGGTGCCGAGAAATCAAACCCCCAGATACGCGGCGCGAACATGGTCGTTGTCATGAAGCTCATCCGCCGGGCCCTCCAATGCCATGTTTCCGGTTTCCAGAACATAGGCGTGATCGGCAAGTTCCAGCGCCAGTTCGGCATTCTGTTCCACCAGCACCACCGACAGGCCCTGCTTGTTGATCTCTTCGACGATGCGGGCGATCTCCTCGACGATAACGGGCGCCAGCCCCATCGAGGGTTCGTCCATCAGCAGAAGTTTCGGCCGCGACATCAGCGCGCGGCCGATCGCCAACATCTGCTGTTCACCGCCCGACATCGTCTTGGCCATCTGCCGGCGGCGTTCCTTGAGCCGCGGAAACCGGTCGAACACGTCTTCAAGGTCGCTGTCCACCGCGTCATGATCGCGCCGCAGGAACGCGCCGGTGCGCAGGTTTTCCTCGACCGTCATGTCGGGAAAGATGCGCCGCCCCTCGGGCACATGCGCGATGCCGCGGGCCACCACCTTGTCGCTGCTCAGCCCGTCCACGCGCTGCCCCTCGAAATGGATTTCGCCCTGCGCCACGCCGACCATGCCGGACATCGCGCGCAACGTCGTGGTCTTGCCCGCGCCGTTGCCGCCGATGATCGTCACGATCCGGCCCTCCGGCACGTTGATCGAGATGTTGCGTACCGCCGACACCTTGCCGTAATTGACCGAGATATCCTTCATCTCAAGCAGCATGATGCGTGCCCCCCAGGTAAGCCTCGATCACGGCCGGGTGGTTGCGGATCTCCTCGGGGCCGCCTTCGGCCAGCAGCTTGCCGAAGCTCATGCAGGTGATGCTGTCGCACAGCCCCATGATCGCGTGCATGTCATGCTCCACGAGAAGGATGGTGATGCCGTCGTCGCGCAGCTTGCACATGAGGTCCATCATGCGCTTCGTCTCCTCGGGGTTCATCCCGGTGAAGGGCTCGTCCAGCAGCATCACGTCCGGGTGGCTGGCATAGGCCACCGCCATGCCCAGCGCGCGCTGGTGCCCGTGACTGAGATCGCCGGCATATTCATCGCGCAGATCATCGATGCCGAAGAACTCCAGCGCCTCGCGGGCGCGCGCCTCGGCGCCGTGCCGATCTTCCCGGTCCCAGCCGACGATCGCGGCGAAGATGTTGGGCCGGAAGGGCATGTGCGTGCCCACCAGCGCGTTTTCCATCACCGTCATCTCGGCAAAAAGGGTCGAATGCTGGAACGTCCGCACCACCCCGCGCCGGGCGACCTCGTGCATCTTGAGGCCGGAAATGTTCTCGCCGCGCAGGCGAACCTGCCCGTCGCTTGGCTTGTAGAAGCCCGAGATCATGTTGAAGGTCGTGGTCTTGCCGGCCCCGTTGGGGCCGATCAGACCGTGGATTTCACCGTGGTTGACCCTGAAGCTGAGCCCGTCGACAGCGGTCAGGCCGCCGAAGCGCATGGTCAGGTTGTCCACTTCGAGAAACTGCGTCATGTTCGCGCCTCCTTGTCGGCGTTTGTCTCTTGCGTCGAACGCTTCGGCAGCAGCTTCTGCACCACGCTTTCCAGCCCCTTGGGCAGGAAGAGGATCGACAGGATCATGATCGCGCCGTAGATCAGCGGCCGCATCTGCTCGAAGCCCAGTTCGCGCAGCACGATCTCGTTCAGCACGGTCAACACGACACAGCCCAGGATCGGCCCGTAGAATGTGGCCGTGCCGCCCACGATCGCCCATGTCAGGACATAGACCATCAGCGTCACCTCGAAGCTGTTGGGATTGATCGTGCCCACGTAATGGCCCATCAGCGCCCCCGCCAGCCCGGCAAAGCCGCTGGCGATGGCAAAGGCCAGCGTGCGGTAGGCCCGCAGGTTGACGCCCGACGCCTCGGCCAGCTTGTCCTGCCAGTGCACGGCGTGAAAGGTCAGCCCGACCGGGCTTTTCTCGATCCGCCACAGGATCCACAGGCAGACCATCACGATGACCCCCGAGAAGTAGTAGTAGCTCACCGGTTCGAAGAAGTCGAAATCGTAGATCCCGATGGAGAAGTCGGGCATCGGCTCGATGCCCTTGATGCCCTTGGCCCCGCCGAACGGATCGCGGAACCGTTTCCAGAGCAGGCGGATGATCTCGCCCGCCGCGAAGGACCCGATGAGGAAGTAGAACCCCTTCATCCGGAAAAGCGGGAAGGACAGGAGCACGGCCACCAGCGCCGCGGTGATCCCGCCCAGCACGACCGACACCGGCACCCAGATCCCCAGCTCCTTGCTGAAGAGCGCCGAGGCATAGGCCCCGACCCCCATGATCACGACATGCGCCAGCGACCACTCGCCCGTCAGCGTGAGCAGCCGGTAAGACGACACGACGAGGATGTGAAGCACCAGAAAGACAAGGATCTGCTGCTGCGAAAAGCTCAGCCCGTGCGGCAGCGCGATAAGCGCGGCCAGCCCGAGCGCAATGAGAACGAGGTTACGCACGGTCCGCACTCCCGAATAGCCCGGTGGGTTTGACGATCAGGACCAGCAGCATGAGGCTCAGCCCCACGATGTCGGCGATCACGCCGTCCCAGAACGTGGTGACGAAGGTATGCACGATGGCATAGGCCACCGAGGCGACGACCGCGCCTTCAAGCGATCCGACCCCGCCGACGATGATCACGATGAAGGCCGTGATGATGACCGAATGGCCCATGTGCGGGTTGACCGATACCAGCGGCGCCGTCAGCGCGCCGGCGATCCCGGCCAGCCCGGCCCCGATGAACATCGCGATCCGCGCCGTCTGGGTGATCGAGATGCCCTGCAACGCGGCCGCTTCCGGGTCCTGCGCGGCCGCGCGCAGCGCCCAGCCGAAGCGGGTCCGCTTGAGGAAAACCCAGAGCGCGCCCAGAAGAACGACGGCGGCAATGATGACATAGAGCCGCGACAGGGGCAGGCGCACGCGGTCGGAAAACTCGATGACGTGCTGCGTGACGGGGGGGATATGCTCCATCCGAACGCCGAACCCCATGACGGCCAGCGCCTGCAGGATCATCAGGAACCCGATCGAGGCCACGAGCCCCCCGAGGGGATTGTCCCTCAACGGTCGGAAAAGCGTCCGTTCCATCAACAGCCCGAGGCACCCGACAAAAAGCAGGCCCGCCGCGACGGCAACGAAAAACGGCACGTTCAAATCGGAATACAGCAGCACGATCGTGTAGGCGCCCGCCATGTAGAGCTCGCCATGGGCGAAGTTGATCACGCCCATCACGCCGAAGATCAGCACGAGGCCGACGGCGATGAGCGAGATGTAACTGGCCGCGTACAGAGCGTTCAGGCCGGTCTGCGCAAGGAGGTCCAGCATGCCTGTGGTCTTTCATTTTTTGGGAAGAAGGGACGGCACGGGCAAGGCCGCGCCGCCCTGTCGCGCCTCAGCGCTGGTTCCACATCTGGTCGTAGGCCGTCATGTGCTTGACGACCAGGTCACCATGCTGGTCATACCAGTCGGGAATATTGCCGAAGTCCTTGATCCGGGCCTTGCCGTCCTCGATCGCGACAACGGGCCAGTCCCCGACGAGCGCATTGTCGATCCCGAACAGGTCGGTACCCCACCATTGCGCGTCGCCGAAGGCGTGCTTGCCCGTGCCGCCGTCCTTCATCGCGGTGATCACGGCGTCGGGCTCGGCCGAGCCGGCCTTTTCCGCGGCGGCTTTCCACAGGTCCATGATCGAGGCGTATTCCCAGCTCACCGCGCCCCATTGACCGGGGAAGCGCTCGCTGTACTCGGCGAAGAAACCGTTCGGATCCTCGAAATTCACTTGGTCGGAATTCAGCGCCGGGTCGTCGAAATCCGGGAACTGGAAGATCACGCCTTCCATGAACTCCTTGGAGGTCTTCTCGATGATCTGGTCGTAGAAATCCAGCGTGCAGCTGATGATCTGGCCCTCGTAGCCCTGCTGGAACAATTGCTCGCAGATCGGATGCACGTAGTCCGAATAGCAGGTGTCGAGGCAGACGATATCGGGGTTCGACGAGATCAGCTTGGTCACGACCGGCGCGAAATCCGTGGTCGCCGGATCGAACAGCAGCGGATCGTCCTGCATCTCGATGCCGGCCGCCTCGAAGGCGGCGAGGTAGGTCGCCACTGACGGCAGGCCCAGCGCGTCGTCCTGCGCGCACATTACCGCGGTCTTCAGGTCAGGCTTGTTCTCGTTCAGCCACTGCACCCCGGTCACGTTGTAGATCGGGTGCACCTCGGCCGGGGCGATCAGCGTGCTCGTGTCAGGGCTCAGGTCACTGGGCAGCAGCGTCGAGAACAGCATCCCGGTACGATCCGCCACCGGCTGCACGCCCGGCCACGTATCGCCGCCCAGCATCATGATGAAGCTCACGCCGTCCTCGCGGATCAGCTTGGTCGCACCGGTCCGGGCCTTGGCCGGGTCGTATTCGTTGTCATACGGCACGAACTCGACCATGTAGCTCTGGTCGCCCAGCGTGATCCCGCCCGCGGCGTTCACGCGTTCGGCCCAGATCTCGCACCCGTCCAGTCCCGGCTTGCCCCAGGCGGCGACCGGGCCGGTCAGCGGCGCGAGAAAGCCGATCTTGATCACGTTGTCCTGCGCGTTGGCGATGCGCGGCAGGCTCGACGCCGCGGCAGCCGCCGCTGTCGACTGCAAAAAGGTCCGGCGTGTCAGACCCGACTTCACGATCTTGTTAAGCATTGATTTTCTCCCATGTTGGTGTGCCCGTTTTACGGGCGATGTTCTTGGAGGCCGTTTCATCTTCCCTCTTGCGGGGATGCGTCGCCTTGGCCCGAAGGTACCAGTTCGCGCAAATTGGTTTGGCCTCGTGGTATGGACGCTAACAGAAGCACCCCGATCTGCCAAGAAAATTGGTTCAAAAACAGGATCGGATCACTTTTTTGGTGCTATTTCGGTTCACGAGCCGCGGCAAAATAACGCGAATTTATTTCAAAAACAGAATGTTGTCGTCGCCTTTGGGCAACAATTCCGATCCGATCGCGAAGGTACCAATTTTCGTGATGGACCCTTTTACTGGTATAGAGACATATGCGGCCACGACCGGGGACCACGTTCCGTGGCGCCGCAGGCACACGGACCGCGCGGCGGAGCGGAGACAGGAAAAGTGACGGGAATGAACACGCAATCCGACAAGGACACCACCAGTATCGTGACAAGCCAACCGATCGGCGCCACCGTGCAGATCGTTGTGGACACGCTTTTCGCCCGGATAAAATCCGAGGAATATCCGACGGATACCCGCCTGCCTTCGGAACGGACACTTGCCTCCGAACTTGGTGTCGCACGCAACACCGTGCGCGAGGCGCTGGATGTTCTCGAAAGCCAGAGGGCCATCCGTCGCCGCGCCGGGTCGGGCAGCTTCGTCACGTATCGCTCCACGACACCGCGAAGCACACCCGCCGACCCGACCGATTCGGTGGCGGACGAAACCAGCCCGCTTGATCACCTCGTCGTCCGCGGCATCCTCGAACCCGAGATGGTGCGCCTCGCCGTGGTCAACATGACGCCGCGCCAGATCACCGAACTTGCCGAGACGTTGTCCAGGATGGAAACCATCACGACCGACGTGGATGCCTTCATCGAGCTTGAGGAGCATCTCTATACCAAGATCGCCGAAGGCACGGGAAACCCGCTGCTCGCCTCGTGCTATCGCCTGACGATCGAGACCTACAGGCAGAGCTTTCGCACCAAGCTGCGGCGCCGCAACCTGACGCCCAAGCGCATTCAGGATTACCAGAAACGGTACAACACGCTGTTCAACGCAATCGGCTCGCGCGACGTGGCGTCGGCGGTCGAGTTCATCAAGCTGCACCTTGTGGAAGAACAGAAACTGCTGCTGCAGGAAATCTGAACGCCGCGTGTCTAGCCGTCGAGGCTGCGGGCGCGCAGTTCTGTCCCCGTTTCGGCGCGCTCGAGACGCTGTTCCCACATCTGGCCGAGGTCCAGCATCTCTTCTCGCAACAGGTCGCTGTGGCGGCTCAACCAGTCGGGGATGCTGCCGAAGCCGACGACCTGCGCCTTGCCATCGCGGATCGACACGACGGGCCAGTCACCGACCAGCGCGTTGTCGATCCCGAAAATCTCGCTGCCCCACCACTGGGCCGGACCGAAGGCATGGGTGACATGGCCAAGCTGCTTCATGGCGGCCAGCACCGACACCGGGTTCACGGTGCCCGCCTTCTCGACGGCGGCGTGCCAGATATCGAGGATCGCCGCATATTCCCAGCTCACCGCGCTCCAGCTTTCGGGATAAAGGTTGTTGTATTCCTCGTAGAACACGTTCGGCTGGTTGAAGAAAAAGGCCTTCTCGCGAAGTTCCGCATCGTCGAAATCGGGAAACTGGAATAGCACGCCCTCCATGAACGCGCGCGATGTCCGCGCTACCAGCCGCTCGTAGTGGTCCAGCGTGCAGGAAATGATCTGCCCGCTGAATCCGCGGCTGTAGGCATATTCCGTCATCGCGTGCACCATCGGGGTGTAACTGGTGCACCAGCACAGGATATCGGGGTTCGCCGCCAGCATCGGATCGACGATCGCGGCCACGTCCCCGCCTTCGGGCGCGTACTGCACTTCCTTGACGTTGCTGACCCCGGCCGCCCGGAACGCGGCGCGGTACGTCGCCAGTGATGGCAGGCCCATCCCGTCACGCTGGCTGCACATCGCCACGGTCTTCAGGTCCGGGCGGTTGCGCGCCAGCCACGCCACGCCCGTGACCACGTAGATGGGATGCACCTCGGACGGCGCGATCAGGTAGGGCGTGTCGGGGCTCAGGTCCGACGGCAGCAGGGTGGACGTCAGGATTCGGCGATCCATCAGGTAATCGGAGACCGGCGTGAACATGTCGCCCCCCAGCATCATCAGCAACTTGACGTCGTGTTCCTGCACAAGCCGCATCGCCCCTTCGCGGGCGGCCTCTGCGCCCGCGCCGCAGTCATGGGCGTGTATCCGAATCGGATAGCGGCGCCCGCCGATCAGCACGCCCCCGGCGTTGTTGAGCCAGCTTTCCCAGATGCGGCACCCGTGCAAGCCCGGCAACCCCCAGCTTTCGACCTGCCCGGAAAGCGGCGCGAGGAACCCGATATTCACCGTGTTGGCCATGCCGACCGACAGCCGCGGCAGCGCGCCGCTGATGGCCAGACGATGGGCAAAGCTCGACGAATCCATTGCTTGCATCCCGTTGCGGGGTTTCCGGGCAGGAAATCATGAAATTTTCACACAGACAATCATTCCTGTTGACACATTGGTTCAGCATTTGGCTTACTGCAATGGACCAAAAGAACCAAACAAGGATTTTGGTTCATACCAATCCAGGGAGATAAAGAATGGCCAAGAAAAGAGTTGCGATCATCGGCGCGGGTCCGTCTGGGCTTGCGCAGCTTCGGGCGTTCCAGTCGGCCGCGGAAAAGGGCGAGGAGATTCCCGAGATCGTCTGCTACGAGAAACAGTCCGAATGGGGTGGCCTTTGGAATTACACGTGGCGCACCGGCGTGGACCAGGATGGCGAGCCCGTGCATTGTTCGATGTACCGGTACCTGTGGTCCAACGGGCCCAAGGAGGGGCTGGAATTCGCCGATTACAGCTTTGACGAACATTTCGGCAAGGAAATCGCCAGCTACCCGCCGCGCGAGGTGCTCTACGACTACATCGAGGGGCGCATCAAGAAAGCCGGCGTGCGCGACTGGATCCGGTTCAACCACCTCATCCGGGACGTGCAGTACGACGACGCCACCGGCAA
This sequence comes from Roseovarius sp., assembly GCA_031580875.1. GTDB lineage: Bacteria > Pseudomonadota > Alphaproteobacteria > Rhodobacterales > Rhodobacteraceae > Roseovarius. The sequence continues at coordinate 6,338 of JAVLCJ010000070.1, read as the reverse complement.
GTTCACCGTCACCGCCCGCGACACCCAGAAAGACGAGGAATCGTCCGAGCAATTCGACCACGTGATCGTGGCGACGGGCCATTTCTCCATTCCCAACGTCCCGGAATACCCCGGGTTCGACAAGTTCAACGGCCGCATCCTTCACGCGCATGACTTCCGCGATGCCCGCGAATTCCAGGGCAAGGACATCCTGATCATGGGCGCCAGCTACTCGGCCGAGGATATCGGCTCGCAGTGCTGGAAATACGGCTGCAACTCGATCGTGTCATGCTATCGCTCGGCGCCGATGGGCTTCGAATGGCCCGACAACTGGGACGAGGTGCCGGCGTTGGTCAAGGTCGAGGGCAAGACGGCCCATTTCAAGGACGGCACGACGCGCGATGTCGACGCGATCATCCTGTGCACCGGCTACAAGCACCATTTCCCCTTCCTGCCGGACGACCTACGGCTCAAGACGGCGAACCGGCTGGCCACCACGGACCTCTACAAGGGTGTCGTCTGGGTGCATAATCCCAAGCTGTTCTATCTCGGGATGCAGGACCAGTGGTTCACCTTCAACATGTTCGATGCGCAGGCTTGGTGGGTCCGCGACGCCATCATGGGCAAGATCGAGATCCCCGACAAGGCGACGATGGACGCCGACTGGAAGGCACGTCAGGCGCTGGAGGACAAGAACGAGACCGATCCCGACTGCATCCAGTTCCAGGGCGACTACATCAAGGAACTGGTCGCCGAGACGGATTATCCAAGCTTCGATGTGCAGGCCGCCTGTCAGGCGTTCTTCGAATGGAAGAAGCACAAGAAGGAAAACATCATGACCTTCCGCGATCACGGCTATGTCTCGCCGCTCACCGGCAAACAGGCACCGCCGCACCATACCCCGTGGAAAGAGGCGCTGGACGACAGCCTCGAATGTTATCTGCAAACCGGCAAGCAGACCGAAACGGCCTGACCGGCCGCGTCCCGGCCCTCCACTCCCCCGGGTCGGGACGCGACGACATCTTCGGTAGGTTCCCGAACTGCCGGCCCCTCGGGGCCGGTTTTTTTTCGCGGTAGTGTCTTGGGGTATCAGTGACCGATGTTGCGGGGCGCCCGATGCCGGCCGCGGCCCGGGCATGGCCTTGTCCGGGCTCAGCCGGACTTCACGGCCGCGCCCACGCGCGCCGCGCGCCGCGCGGGCGCTTCCGAACCGATCGACCGGCACAGGATCAGCACCGGGATCAGCCCGAACGCGACCAGCACGAGCGACGGCACCGCGGCCTCGGCCAAGCGCTCGTCGGCAGCCAGCCGGTGCGCCTGCACCGCCAATGTCTGGAAATTGAACGGGTGAAGGATCAGCGTGGCCGGCAATTCCTTCATCACGTCCACGAAAACGATCAGCAGTGCCGTCACCACGCTTGTCCGGGCCACGGGGAGGTGAATCCGCCAGAGCAACCGCGGCCCCGACTGGCCCAGCGAGCGCCCGATCGCGTCGAAATGCGCGGGAATGGTCGCCATGCCGCTGTCATAGGCGTTGAGCGCGGCCGCCATGAACCGCGCCATGTAGGCCACCACCATCAACCAGATCGACCCGGTGATCAGCAGGCCGGTATCAATGCCGAACCGTGCCTCCATCACGGCGTCGATCATGTTGTCGAAGGCGGCCATCGGCACCATCAGCCCCACGGCGATGACACCGCCGGGCACAGCGTATCCCAGCCCCGCCCCGATCACCAGCAGGCGCGACGTGCGTCCCGGGCGCGTGCGCGCGCGATACCCGATCAGCACGGCACCGATGACGGTCAGCACCGCCGCGACGCTCCCGAGCGTGACCGAGTTGATCATGAGGTCGATATACCGGTCATCGAACAGGTTCTGCCCCGATCCCACCGCCATGACCCCCAGCATGATCACCGGGATGACGAACCCCAGCAGCACCGGCGCGAGGCACAGGGCGGTCGCCAGCCATCCCGCCGCGCCGGTCAACCGCGCCTTTTCCATCGTTTCGAACCGCGCGCCACGCCCGGCAGTGCGGGCGCGGCCCCGGCTGGCCCGCTCCAGCCCCGCCAGCAGCAGCGCGAAGCTCAGCAGGCACAGCGACAGCTGCGCCGCCGCGGGCCTGTCGCCCAGCGAGAACCACGCCTGGTAGATGCCCGTCGCGAAGGTCTGCACGTTGAAGAAGGCGACCGTGCCGAAATCCGCGATGGTTTCCATCACGGCCAGCAGCGCGCCGCCCGCGATCGCGGGGCGCGCCATGGGCAGCGCCACCCGCCAGAACGCCCGCAGGGGGGACCGCCCCAGCGTGCGCGCCACCAGAAAGGCATTGCTGCTCTGCTGTCGGAACGAGGCCCGCGCCAACAGGTAGACATAGGGGTACAGCACGATGGACAGCATCATCGCCGCCCCGCCGAGGCTGCGGATCTCGGGAAACCAGTACTCCCGCGGCCCCCAGCCTGTCACGTCACGCAACAGCGTCTGCACCGCGCCGGGATGGTCCAGAAGATGGGTATAGGCGTAGGCCAGTACATAGGCCGGAAACGCCAGCGGCAGCGCCAAGGCCACTTCCAGCCACCGCGCGCCGGGAAACCGGTAGACGGTGACCAGCCACGCCGTGACCGACCCGATAAGCGCCGTTGACACCCCGACGATCAGCACGAGGGCCGCGGTCGTGCGCACATAGCGCGGCAGGACCGAGGCAAGGATGTCGCGCCATGTCTGCAGATCACCCGACAATGCCGAGAGGCCCGCCGCCAGGATCGGCGCGATGCAGATGCCCGCCACCACCCAGGCCAGTTTGTCGAGCAGCCGTTCGCCCATTCCAGTCACTCCGGCAGGAAATCACCCGCACTGGCTGCCATAAATCCGGGGCCATGACCAGACGAACCCGACAAAAACCGTGCGGCAAGGGCGCACGGGGCCGCGCGCCCCTCCGTGCCGGCGCCTACCGGTCCAGCAGATCGGCCTGTTCAAGGTATACCGCGGCCGCCCCCTTGAGCGCGGCGGGATTGTCGCCCTCGCTCGTCAGGTGCACCCGTTCAAGCACCACGGGCAAAGCGCCCAGTTCCTCGTTGATACGGGCCAGCGCCACCTCGATGGTGTAGGTGAGCTGATGGATTTCCTCCATGTCCTGCACCGTCAGCGGGTCGCGCTCCAGCACCGCCTTCATCTTGCGATTATACGTCACGAAGTTGTCCATCGCGGCGGCCAGGGTTTCCGACGGCTCGGCCGCGTAATGGTCAATCTGCTCCTCCGCGTGCGCGAAGGGGCTGCCGCCCACCGCGATGGCGACGCAGGTGGTAACGATCTGAATTCCGTTTTTCATGCTTGGTGTCCTCTCGTGTTCTAGCCGTGGTCGGCGGCGGGCCCGCCTCAGCCATCCGCCCACATGCGGGTCAGGTTGCTTTTTGCCTTGAAAAGCCGGTCGAAGGCCGGCGTCTTGCCGTGGTCGTCGAAAATCGCGCGGGCGGCCACATCAAGATCATGCAGCACCTCGCGCCGGGCCGCGTCGCGGACCCAGCTCGTCACCCAGCCGACGATCGCCATGCGCTCGCCCCGCCGCACCGGCTCGACCCGGTGCAGCGCGCTGGTGGGATAAAGTATCAGGTCCCCGGCTTTCAGCCGGATCACGCGCTCCTCGATCCCGTCGTCAATGATCAGCCCGCCGCCCTCGTAGCTGTCGGCGTCGCTCAACGGCAGGGTAAAGGACAGGTCGGTGCGACTGCCCTGCATGATCGGGTCATCCACGTGCAGACCGTATTCCATGCCCTCTCGGTAGCGCGACAGCAGCATCCGCGCGAATTTCCGCGGTCGCGCGGCGGATTTGAACAGCTCGTTCTGCCAAAGACGGCCGCGCACCGTTTCGAAGATCTCGTCCAACGCATCCGTGGGCTTGGCCTGCAGGTTGTCCTTCACCCCGCGCGCGTAGCGTCCGGCAGTGGCCTTGCCATCCTCGAACTCGATCCCGTCGGCGGCGCCCTTCATCGCCGCCACCATGTGCTGGTCCAGCACATCACCGATCACCATGAACATGGCGCTACTTCCACCCGGCAAGCGCCAGCTCCATGCGCGCGGCGGCCGCATAGATCACGCTGCTGTCCATCGCGTAATCGCCGTCGCCCTGCAGGTCGCCGTAAACAGTCGATGTCGTCTCGACCGCCTTCGCCATCTCGGCGGCCGCGGCCAGCGCTTCGATCTCACTCGTCAGCCGGTCATACCCGCGCTCGGCCAGGGGCGCGGCGACGGCGCCGTACTTTTCCTCGATAGGATGGCCCATATGCGTCCTGGCCGCGTCAAGATCCCCTGCCTTGTAAAGGGCCATGCCGGCACGCAGGCGCCCCTCCATGAAGCCGAGGTCGCGCATCAGGCCGGTTTCCGAGGGCAGCGCGGCACTGCCGCCTTCACCTTCGCCTTCGCCCTCACCTTCGCCATGGGAGGCACCTTCGCCCTCACCCTCACCTTCGCCGGAGGCCAGCTGCACCCAGCCCGGCGCATCGGCCGTTTTGCTCATCACCGGCGCGGCATGGGCGGCACCGCCCGCAACGGCCGCGGCAAGCGCCCCCAAGGTCAGGTTCCGACGGGCTTTCACCAGCCGGCGTTGCGTCTCGGTTTCGTCCGTCATCCTGTCGGTCCGCTTCGCCGCGTCAATCCTTACAATTTTGGTCAATAACAGCGCGCCGGAGGTTGCGTCAAGAAAATCATACTATTTTAGTCAGAATTGATAGCGACCCGGCATCGTCGCGCGGGCCAACCTCTTTCGGCCAAGTCACTCCGGCCGCAGGACGGCACCGGGGTTCATGATCCCCGGCGGATCAAGCGCCGCCTTGATGGCGCGCATCGCCGACAGCTTGGCCGGATCGGCATAGCGCTCCAGGTCCCCGACCTTGAGCCGCCCCACACCATGCTCCGCCGCGACAGACCCGTCCATCTCGTGCACGAGGTCATGAACCGCCCGCTTGATCTCGTCGCGCCGGGCAACGTGGTCCTCGCGCCGCCCGCCCCGGGGCGGAAAGACGTTGTAATGCAGGTTCCCGTCACCCAGGTGGCCGAAACAGTTGATCCTGAAATCGCCCAGCCGGGCCAGCACGGCGGGCGCCATCGCGATGAACCCCGGGATCGCGCCGAGCGGCAGGGATATGTCATGCGAACTGATCGCCCCGATCCGGCGATTCGCCTCGGGAATGTTCTCGCGCACGTCCCAGAAGGCTTGCCGCTGCGCCTCGGACCGGGCGATCATCCCGTCACTGACCAGCCCCGCCTCCAGCGCCGCCGCGAAAAGCGCTTCCAGCGCCTCGCCCGGGTCCTGCCCGCGCCCGAGCCCCACCTCGATCAATACGACCCAGTCCGGCGCCGCCGCGAACGGCCGGCGCAGGTCGGGCATGGCCTCGGCAAGGAAATCCAGCCCCGTCCGGTGCATCAATTCGAACGCGCTGACGCCCTCGGCCATGTGATCCCGCGCCAGCGCCAGCAGGTCCAGCGCGGCGCGCGGATCATCCACCACCATCAGCGCGGTCCCCCGCGCCGCCGGAACCGGGTGCAGCTTCAGCGCGGCGGCCGTGATCACGCCCAGCGTCCCCTCCGCCCCGATCAGAAGGTCGCGCAGGTCATAGCCCATGTTGTCCTTGCGCAGCCGCTTGAGCCCGTGCCACACCTGCCCGTCCGGCAGTACCGCCTCCAGCCCGAGGCACAACTCGCGCGCATTGCCGTACCGCAGCACGTTGACCCCGCCGGCATTCGTGGCCAAAAGCCCGCCCAGCCGCGCGCTGCCCTTGGCCGCGATGGTCAACGGGTAGAGCCGCCCGGCAGCCTCCGCCGCCGCGTGAATGTCCGACAGAACGGCGCCGGCCTCGGCGACCATCACGTTCTCTTCCGGGTAGACCGCGCGCACGGCACGCATCCGCTCAAGGCTCAGGATCAGCGGCGCCGGCCCCTCGGGCGCGACCTGCCCCCCGACCAGCCCGGTACCGCCGCCATAGGGCACCACCGGCACGCGCGCCTCGCGGGCCAGCCGGACGACCGTGGCGACCTCAGCCACCCGGGCGGGGGCGACGACACCGCCGGCCCGCCCTGTCCATCGGCTGCGTGGCTCCTCCAGGTAACGCGGCTCGGCCGCCCGCAGGGTCGCCGCGGGCAGCGCCTGGTCCAGGCGCGACAGGAAGTCCGGTGTGACCGAGTTCAACTCCATGTCGTGTGTGTAGCACGCGTAGCACGCGCTGCCATCCCTGCCGGTCACGACCTCACCCGCCATCGCGCAGATAGGCGGGGCGCAGCACCATGATCGTCGGATCCGCCGGCAGGCTGCGCAATGACACGGTGATCTCGCTCCTGTCCGGCGCCACGATGCGGAACGAATCCGCCATCCC
>JAVLCJ010000006.1:0-62236 GCA_031580875.1 Roseovarius sp. | reverse complement strand
CACCGTCCAGCGCAACGCCGAGCGCGGCGAGAAGGTCACGCCCGCCGCGCTGGCGATGGTCAAGGGGACGGCGCTGACTGACCCTTATGCCTGGACTTCACCGACAGCCTGTTACCGGATGCGGACTTTTGCTTTCGCGCTGCGCGATGGGCGCTGATTCCGGGCCGGTGACAAGCGGTGCGAAACCCGGTGACAAATCGGGTGACAAGGCCAAAATTCCCCTAAAAGGTCCGATGCGGGCCTTCTGTAAATCTTTGTTTTCTTTGGGTTTTTTGGCTCCGGCGGCAGGGATCGAACCTGCGACCAATTGATTAACAGTCAACTGCTCTACCGCTGAGCTACGCCGGAACACGAGGCGGCATATAGCAACAGCGTCGGGCGGCGTCCAGAGGAAAGGTACAGAATTTTCACCCCGCCCCCCGGTTTTCCGCGCGCGCCTCGAACACCGCGTCCGCGGCCAGCCTGCCGACCGGCGCCGCACGTTTTTTCGACGTGAGATCAACAAGGTGCGCCAGCACGTTCCGCGCCGCCGCCGGCATCAGCGCCGCCGGCACGTCGGTATATATGCGTCGGGCAAGCTCATCCGCCCTGCCCGGCCGCTCGGCGAGAGCGTCGAGAATGGCCCCCTCCCGGGCCCGGCGATGCGTGATCAGCCAGTCGAGACGCGCCGCGGGGTCGCGCACCGGCGCGCCGTGCCCCGGATGCAGGATGCGCGGCCCCGAATGTTGCAGCCGCGCGCAGGAGGCCATGAAATCACTCACGTCGCCGTCGGGCGGGGACACGAGCGAACTGGCCCACCCCATCACCAGGTCCCCGGTGAAAATGGTATCGTCCATGGCGAAGCAGAGGTGGTTCCCGAAATGCCCCGGCGTCCAGAGCGCGACAAGCCGCCAGCCACGCCCGGTCACGGCCGCGCCGTCGGGCAGCTTGATATCGGGGACAAACCCCGCATCCACCCCCTCGCCACCCCCGACCAGACCGGATGCCGCCAACCCGTCCATCACCGGGCTGCGGCCCGCCGTCGCCGGGCCATAGGCATGCACCGCCGCCCCGGTTTCGCGGCCGAGCACCGGGGCCAGTGGCGAGTGGTCAAGATGCGCGTGGGTCACGAGGATGTGGCTCACGCGGTCCCCCGGGCGCAGCGCCCCGAGAATCGCCGCGAGGTGCCCCGGATCATCCGGGCCCGGATCGATCACCGCGACATCGCCGGCCCCGACGAGATAGGTATTGGTGCCGCGATACGTCATCGGTGACGGGTTCGGCGCCACGATCCGCCGGATGCCGTCTCCCATGGTCTCGGCCACGCCGATTGGCGGGTTGAAATCATCGCTCATCGCCGGGCTTCCTCTTGGCGGGGTGCGGGTCTAGGTTTAGCGCATGTCGTTTCGCTGGCTCAAACCCTATCTGCCGCGCGGCCTTTACGGCCGGGCGATGCTGATCCTGCTTCTGCCGGTGGTGGGGCTTTTCCTCGTCGTCTCGGTCGTCTTCGTGCAGCGCAATTTCGAGGGCGTGACCAGCCAGATGACCCGCTCGGTCAGCCGCGAGATCCGCGTCGTGCTCGATGACAGGGACCGCCCCGTCGATCAGATCGCCGCCTCGCGGGCCGCGCAGATCCTGCAGATCGACGTTCAGCGCGTGCCGCAACAGGCAGTGCCGCCCGACCATGTGCGCCGCTGGTACGACCTGACCGCCGGCAACGTCATCGAGGAATTCACGACGCTCTTTCCCGCGCTGCTGGCGGTCGAACTGCCCGACGACAAGAATGTCAGCCTGTATTTCCCCGACGAGGCCGGGGCGCTCAGGCTCGGGTTCGACCGGCGGCGCGTGTCGGCGTCGAACCCGCACCAGCTTTTCGTGCACATGCTGGGCTTCGGCGCGCTCATGACAGTGATCTCCTATTTCTACCTGCGCAACCAGTTGCGCCCGATCACGCGTCTGGCCCGCGCCGCCGAAGCCTTCGGGCGCGGCAGGCACCTCGCCTACCGCCCCGGCGGCGCGACCGAGGTGCGCGCGGCCGGCAACGCCTTTCTCGACATGCGCGCGCGGATCGAGCGTCAGATCGAGCAACGCACCCTCATGCTGTCGGGGGTCAGTCACGACCTGCGCACGCCTCTGACCCGGCTCAAGCTTGGCGTGTCGATGCTCGATGACGCCGACCGCATCCCGATGGAGCAGGACGTGGCGGACATGGAACGCCTGCTCGATGCGTTCCTCGCCTTCGCGCGCGGCGCGCAGGAAGGCGACCCCGAACCGATGGACCCGGTGGGACTGGTGCGCCAGATCGTCGAGGAGTGCCGCCGCGCCGACATCCCGGCCGAACTCGCGCTCGTCGAGGGCGCGGGCGACGTGCCGCTGCGGCGCGACGCCATCAAGCGCGCGGTCGAGAACCTCGTCAACAACGCGGTGCGCTATGGCTCGAAGGCGGAACTTTCGGTGCTTGTATCCGACAAATCGCTGCGCATCCGGGTCGAGGATGACGGGCCGGGCATCCCGCCCGAGGCGCGCGAGGATGCCGTCAAACCCTTTGCCCGGCTGGAACCGGCGCGCAACCAGAACCGCGGCACCGGTGTGGGGCTGGGGCTGTCCATCGCCACCGACATCGCCCGCGCCCATGGCGGGACGCTTCGGCTCGGCGCAAGCAAGCGGCTCGGCGGGCTGTGCGCCGATATCGTGATTGCCCGTTGAGCCGGGCAACCGCGTCACGGGACAGGATGCGCCCATTGAAGCCCCACCGGGCCGTGCTACGCTGGAGCCCAACAGAACGGAGCGCCCGATGGACCTGACCGTGAACGGAAGAACGTACACCGTCGATATCGAAGCCGACATGCCCCTGCTTTGGGTACTTCGCGACGAACTGGGGATCACCGGCGTGAAATACGGCTGCGGCGTGGCCCAGTGCGGCGCCTGCACGGTGCACGTGGCGGGCCGGGCGGTGCGCGCCTGCCAGATACCCGCGGGACAGGTCAGGGGCGAGGTCACGACGATCGAGGGTCTGGGCACGCCGGAGGCCCGTCATGCCGTGCAGGCCGCATGGATCGAGCATCAGGTCGCGCAATGCGGCTATTGCCAGTCCGGCCAGATCATGCAGGCCGCCGCGCTCCTGAGCGATACCCTTGCCCCCACGGACGCCCAAATCGACACGGCGATGAACGGCAATCTGTGCCGGTGCGGCACCTATCCGCGCATCCGCGCCGCGGTCAGAACCGCCGCCGCGCGGCTCGCCGGGGGCTGAGCCATGGGACACACCGGCAAGATCGCGCGCCGCGGCTTCCTCGTCGGTGGCGCCGCTGTCGCCGGCGGGGTCGCGTTCGGCGTCTGGCGCGTGGCCACGCCTTATGCCAACCCGCTCGAAAACGGCCTGGCCGGGGGCGTGGCGACGTTCAATCCGTGGGTGCTGATCGACGCGGACAGGATCACCCTGATCACGCCGCATGCGGACGTGGGACAGGGCATCATGTCGGCGCAGGCCGCGCTTCTGGCCGAGGAAATGGACCTCGAGCCCGGGCAGTTCCACACCGCGTTCGGCCAGCCCGACAAGGCATACTGGAACACCGCCATGGCGGCGGAGGCCGCGCCCTTCATGGCCACCGACGACCGGTTGATCGCGCAGGCCGCGCGCGGTGCCATGACCGGCGTGTTCAAGCTGATCGGGATGCAGGGCACCGGCGGATCCAGCTCGATCCCCGACAGTTTCGACAAGCTGCGCCGCGCCGGCGCGGTGGCGCGCGAAACGCTCCGGGCGGCCGCGGCGCGCGACACGGGCGTGCCGGTGGCGCGGCTTGCAACACGCGCCGGCGCTGTGCACCTGCCCGACGGCACCGCCCTGCCCTATACCGCGCTGGCCGCCACCGCTGCCGGCATCGCGCCCGTCACCGACGTCACGCTGCGCCCGCCGTCGGCGTGGCGCCTCATCGGCCGGCCGATGCAGCGGCTCGACATCGTGGCCAAATCCACCGGCACCCAAGCGTACGGTATCGACCTCGACCTGCCCGGCATGGTGCATGCCACGGTCAGGACGAACCCGCGCCGGGGCGGCACGGTGCGCGGCTTCGACGCGACAGCGGCGCGCGCGATGCGCGGCGTGCATGACGTGCTGCCCGTCACAGGCGGCGCGGCGGTCATCGCCGACAACACGTGGCGCGTCTTCCGCGCGGCCGAGGCGATCCGCTTCGACTGGGGGCCGGCCCCCTACCCGGCCGAACAGGCCGATCACTGGGCCACGCTCGCCGATTCGTTCACCGGTGACCGGCACGACGCCACGTGGCGCGACGATGGTGACGCCGCCGGGACGCTCGACGCGGCCACCCAGACGCGGCGGGCCGAGTACCGGGTGCCCTACGCCGCCCACCAGCCGCTGGAGCCACTCAACGCCACGGCGCTCGTCACCGACGCGGCCGTCGATATCTGGTCCGGCGCCCAGCTTCCGCGGATGCTGCAACGACAGGTCGCCGGCATTACCGGCCACGCGCCCCGGCAGGTCCGCTTTCACAACCAGGTCACCGGCGGCAGCTTCGGCCACAGGCTGGAATTCGCTTACGTCACGCAGGCCGCCGAGATCGCCAACCGGATGCGCGGCACCCCCGTGAAACTGACCTACCGCCGGGAAGAGGATTTCGCCCAGGACTTCCCGCGCCACATCGCCATGGGCCGGGCGCGCGGCGCGGTGCGCGACGGACAGGTCCACGCCATCGACCTGTCCATCGCCGCGCCCTCCGTCACGGCCTCGCAGATGGGCCGGGCCGGCCTGCCCGCGCCCGGCCCGGACATCCAGATCGCCGCCGGCGCGTGGAATGCCCCGTATGCCCTGCCCCATTACCGGATGCGCGCCTACCGCGCGCCCGCGCTTGCCCCTGTGTCCTCGTGGCGGGCCGTCGGCGCCCCCGGCGCGGGCTTCGTCTTCGACAGCTTTCTCGACGAGCTGATCCACGCCGCCGGGGCCGATCCGATGGCCGAACGCCTGCGCCTGGTGAGCAACGCCACCGCGCGCAAGGTGCTGGAAGCCGTGGCCGACATGTCGGACTGGGGCGCGCCGGTGCCGCCCGGCACCGGGCGCGGCGTGGCCTTCGTGGAAAGTTTCGGCGTGCCCTGCGCCGAGGTGGTCGAGGTCACGCAAACCCCCGCGGGCATCCGGCTCGACAAGGTCTGGGTCGCCGCCGATGTCGGGCGCGTCGTGGACCCGGTCAATTTCGAGAACAACGTGCAGGGCAGCGTGATCTGGGGGCTGGGCCACGCCATGAACTGCCGGATCACCTATGCCGACGGGATGGCCCGGCAGGCGAATTACCATGACCATCCGGGCCTGCGGCTTGCCCAATGTCCCGAGATACATGTGCGCGGCCTCGAGAACGGCGACGCGATCCGCGGGATCGGCGAGCCGCCCGTGCCCCCCGCCGCCCCGGCCCTTGCCAACGCCATCTTTGCGGCGACCGGCACGCGGCTGCGCGAAATGCCCTTCGACGGGTTTGTCGATTTCGCCTGACGGGACCGCCCCTTGCCCGCGCCGCCCCGGGGTGGTTCAAGACATCATGCCCACGACAAGCACAACCGCGGCCCTGCTGGCCCTTTCAACTGTCGCGGGGCTGGTGGCGGCATGGCTGGGGACACCCCTGCCCTTCCTTATCGGGCCGCTCGTCAGTGCCGGCGCGGTGGCGACGGGCCTGCCCCACAAGCTGCCGACCGGCTACCGCTTCCCCCCGTGGCTGCGGATCGGTTTCATCGCGATTATCGGGCTGATGATCGGGGCGCAGGTGACACCGGCGCTTGTCCGACGCGCCCCCGATCTTGCCCTCGGTTTCGCCGCCCTCGTCCTGTTCGTGGGGCTGGCACACGGGTTCAACTATGCCGTGTTTCGCCGGCTGGGGCGCTATGACCGTGCCACCGCCTTCTATTCAGCCACGCCCGGCGGGCTCTTCGAATCGCTCGCCATGGGCGAGGCGGCCGGCGCCGATGTCGCGCGCCTGACCTTGCAACAGTTCCTGCGCGTGATCACGGTCGTCACCCTTCTGCCACTCGGCCTGTCGATCTGGCTGGGCCAGCCTGTCGGCAGCGCCGGCGGCATGAGTCTCGCACAGGGCAGCGTGTCCATGTCATCGCTGCCCGCGGTTGCCGTGGCAGGGCTGGTCGGGATCGCCGCGGGGCGGCTTCTGCGCCTGCCCGCGCGGCAATTGACCGGCCCGATGCTGGTTGCCGCGCTCATCTCGCTCAGCGGGATCTTCACGCTCGATATCCCGCAATGGCTGGTGAACGTGGCGCAGGTGGTGGTGGGCACCGCGCTCGGCATGCGCTTCGCCGGGTTGTCGCGCACGCTCATCCTGCGTGGCGTCGGCCTGTCGCTGGTATCGGTGGCCGGCATGCTGACGATGGCGGGCGGCTGCGCGGCGGTTCTGCTGCCGCTGACGCATCAGCCCTTCGATGTTCTTTTCATCAGTTTCGCGCCCGGCGGCGTGACGGAAATGGCGCTCGTCGCGCTCAGCCTCGAAGCCAGCCCGGCCCTCGTGACGCTGCATCACGTCTGGCGCATCCTCGTTACCGTTGTCGGGCTCGCCCTCTCGGCGCGGTGGGTGCGCGACGGGCTTTGACACCCCCGCCCGACCACGGTATCTGAACAGGTGTTCATTTCTTTGCCGGAGGCCCCATGCAGATCACCGACACAGCCGCGATCATCACCGGGGGCGCCTCCGGGCTGGGCGAGGCCACGGCGCGCCATTTCCGCGACATGGGCGCCGACGTCACCATTTTTGACCGTGACATTACCCGCGGCCCGCGGGTGGCCGAGGAAATCGGCGCGGCCTTCGTGGAAACCGACGTCACGTGCGAAGAGTCGGCCAGTGCGGCCATCGCGACCGCCATGGCGCGCATGGGGCGGATCACCGCGGCGATCAATTGCGCCGGGATCGCCACCGGCGAAAAGACGCTCGGGCGCGACGGGCCACACGGCCTCGCGTCCTTCCAGCGGACCATCGACATCAACCTGGTGGGCAGCTTCAACGTCGCCCGGCTTGCCGCGGCAGAAATCGCGCGGAACGCCCCCGGCCCCGATGGCACGCGCGGGGCGATCGTGCATACCGCCTCCATCGCGGCCTTTGACGGCCAGAAGGGCCAGGCCGCCTATGCCGCCTCCAAGGCCGGCATCGCGGGGCTGACACTGCCGATGGCGCGCGACCTTGCGCGCGACGGTATCCGCGTGATGGCCATCGCGCCCGGGACCTTTCTCACGCCGATGCTCAAGGGCCTGCCCGATGACGTGACCGAATCGCTGGCGAACGATGTCACCTTTCCGAAACGGCTGGGCGACCCGGCGGAATACGCCGCGCTGGCCCGGTTCATCGTGGAATGCGATTATCTCAACGGCGAGGTCATCCGCCTCGACGGCGCGTTGCGGATGCAGTGACGGCTCAGGCCGCGCCCTCGGTCTCGATCTTCAGCTCCAGCCCGCAATGCTTGCAATGGATGGCGTCCAGGTCATGCCGGGTGAGACCGCATTCGGGGCACTTGTACCGCACCTTCGCCGGCGAGAAGATCGCCTTGACCAGCGTCAGGAACAGCCCGACACCGACCACCATGATCCCGACCGACAAGAGGCGCCCGAGCGGTGTTGTCAGGGTAATGTCGCCGAAACCCGTCGTGGTCAGCGCCGTCACCGTGTAGTAGAGCGCGTCGAAATAGCTTGTCAGCCCGGGCTCTTGGCTGCCCCGCAGCGTATGGACGAGCGCCGTCATCGCGAAGACGAACACCACGAGGTTGACCGTGGCAAGGATGGCGTCTTCGCGTTGCCGGAAGACCTTCGAATCCCGCCGCAGGTCTTTCAGCAGGTGATACGAATGCACCAGCCGCAACGCCCTCAGGACCCGCATCACCGCCAGCCCCTGCCCGATGAACGGCGCCGCCGCCAGCGAGGCCAGCACCGCGATATCCACGATCACGTAGAACCTGCGCAGCAATCGCGTCCGGTTTTCGGCAATCCAGAACCGTGCCAGCAGGTCGGCGAGGATCACCGCCCCGATCACCGCGTCCGCCACCAGAACCAGCCGCCCCGGCACCATCGCCGCCGTCGCGAGGAAGAAAATGATGCTTACCGCGTCGAAGGTCAGCAGGCCATAGCGGAAGCGGGTCGCCCGCTTGCTTCGGCCTTCGTAAAGCAGCCGCGCCCTGTCCCGCAGCGGCCTTGTTTCTTTGCCCGACATCACCCGTTCTCCCGCGTTGATCGACACCCACGCGATACCGCCGTGATACCGACGCAAGGCAGACCTCAGTTTTCGGCCTTTTCAGCCAGCGTCAACCATTCCTCTTCCGCCGCCCGCAGCGTCTCCTGCCGCGCGCTCAGTGCCTCGGTCGCCTTGCGGAACTTCACCGGTTCGCGCGTGAAAAGGTCGGGATCGGCCAGCAGTTGCTCCAGCTTGGCGATCTCGGACTCCAGCCGCTCGATCACCTGCGGCAGCTCGTCCAACCGGTGCTTCTCGGTAAAGGAAATGCTGTCACTCGATTGTTTTTCCTTTTCTTTCTCGGATTTGCTGCGCTTTTTCCCCTCGGCGGGGCGACTTTCCACCTGCCCGCGCTCGCGACGCTGCGACTGGTAGTCGGACCAGCCCCCCGCGTAAACCGTAGCACGCCCGTCCCCCTCCATGGCGATTGTCGTGGTGGCCACCCGATCAAGGAAGTCCCTGTCGTGACTGACCAGCAGCACGGTCCCCTCGTAATCGTCCAGCAGCTCCTGCAACAAGTCCAACGTCTCGATATCAAAGTCGTTGGTCGGCTCGTCCAGTACGAGGAGATTGCTTTCCCGTGCCATCAGCTTCGCCAGTAACAGACGCGCTTTTTCCCCGCCCGACAAGGACTTGACCGGCGCTCTTGCCTGCCTCTCATCGAACAGGAAATCCTTGAGGTATCCGACCACGTGGCGCGGCTGGCCACGTACCATGACCTGGTCAGCCTGCCCGGACACCCGCATGTCGCGATCACCGGTCAGGCTGTCCCAGAGGGTCATTTCAGGATCGAGGCGCGCGCGCGCCTGATCGAACACCGCCGGCTCCAGATTGGTGCCATGGGTCACGCTGCCCGTGTCCGGCTCGATCTCCTTGAGCAGGAGTTTCAGAAGCGTCGTCTTGCCGACCCCGTTCGGCCCGACAAGCGCGACGCGATCGCCGCGCAGAACCCGCAGGTCAAAGCTCGTCAGGATGGGTTTGTCATCGTAGCTCTTCGCGATATCGCGGGCCTCGATCACCTTCTTGCCGGATTTGGGCCCCGAATCAAGCGCCAGTGCCGCCGTACCCTGCCGCTTGATCTGCGCGGCGCGTTCGGCGCGCAGCGATTGCAGCGCACGGACACGGCCCTGGTTCCGTTTGCGCCGAGCGCTGATTCCCTCCACCGCCCACCGGGCCTCGGACTTGATCTTGCGGTCGAGCTTGTGCCGCGCGGCATCCTCTTCTTCCCAGACCTTGTCGCGCCATGCCTCGAAGTGTTCGAAACCCTTTTCTTGGCGCCGAACCATTCCCCTGTCTATCCAGAGAGTTGCACGTGTTAGTTCACGCAGAAAGGCGCGGTCATGGCTGATGAGCACAAAGGCGGTTCGTGTTTCCTTCAACTGCGTCTCAAGCCATGCGATCGCCTCGATATCGAGGTGGTTCGTCGGCTCGTCCAGAAGCATCAGGTCCGGCGCCTCGGCCATGAGCTTGGCCAAGGCCGCCCGGCGCCGCTCGCCGCCCGACGCCGTGTTGACGGGACATTCCGGATCGAACTTCAGCCCCTCGGCCGCCATTTCGACGCGGTAACGCTCGCTTTCATCCAGCTCGCTGCCCGCGAAGGCGCCCAAGGTTGAAAACTCACCCATGTCAGGGTCTTGTTCCATGTAGCCCACGCTTGTCCCCGGGGCTGTGACACGCGTTCCGGTATCCTGCTCGACAAGCCCGGCCATCACCTTCATCAAGGTCGACTTGCCGGATCCGTTACGGCCGACAAGAGCTACCCTGTCACCCGGCTGGATCACGAGTGAGAGATCGTCAAACAAGGGGGCGCCGCCGAATGTCAGCGAGATGTCGGATAACTGCAAAAGAGGTGCTCGAGCCATGGCAGCGGGCTATCCCGACGCCCCGACGCCGTCAAGTTACTGCGCGACAGCCCGCAACAGCTGCTGGCGCATCTTTGGTATCGCCCCGATTTCGAGCCCGGTGAAAACGTGAAGCGTGCCGAGGTCCCTGTCGACGACCGCGTGATCGCTGACCCACCCCCCCATCAAAAGGTACGTCCGCAGCAGCGGCGGCATGCGCCGCATGGCTTTGCGCCGGTCCTCGTCAGCGCGTTCGGGCGCCTGTGCGAATCGGAATATCGTCGGGGCCTTGATCTTGGGCCGCCAGCAGCGTGGCGCGATATGCTTCTGCTTCAACAATGCGAACACGTCGAGGTAATCTTCGGCGTTGATGCCGGTGAACGACGAACAGCCGAACAGCATCCCGATCCCTTGATCGTCGACATACCGCGTCATTGCTCCCCACGCGACGCGCAGGATGTCCGGGTCGCGCATGCCGGGGCATATGCAGAAACGTCCCATCTCGACCATCGGCTCGGTGAATTCGGTTAACGCCGAAAGGTCATAGAACTGAGCTGAATAGGTACGATCAATCTGCTTGCCGTGCGCAAGTGGCACCAGCCTGTAGCAGCACACGAGTTCGTCGGTATCGATATTCTCGACGAGGACGTGGATGCACAGATCATCGAATTTGTCCTGATCAAGCTCGCCGGGCCGGTCGCTGCCGACGAACGCGGATTGGCGCAACCGCTGTGCGGCCTGCCTGTCGTCAAGGTCCCGGGCGGCACGCGCCCTGTATCGGCCCTTCTGCAATGGCGTCATGGGTCACCCCGGATCGCTTGCTGCAACGCTACCGCCGTCACAGGTCGCACACAATTCATGACACCCTTGTGACGCGGCTCAGTCGAACAGTTCGCCCGGGTTGAAGTTTCCGAGGTTCTTGAAGAGTTGCCGGAGGAAACCTCGTCCGACAACAGAAGAATCGGTGACCCGACGGGTCAAAGGCACGACGCGCCCTTCCTCCAGCCCGAAGCGTTCGATATTCGCGATCGTGTCCGCATCGTCGAAACTGATGGCCACGACCTGCCGCTCCACTACTTCGGGTGCGAATGCGCCATAATGACGGAAGCGGCTGCTCACGTAATAGTAATCGCCGTCACTCAGCATGCCGGAGGCCGATGGCGCGCCGATGACATCATCGACGGTGGAGCGTGTGTCGACGCCAACGACAAGCGCGGAAAGTTGCTCGTCGCTCGGCGTATACCCATGTTTGCGAAAGGTCGCGCTGCACGCCGCGACAACAGCGACACAGACGAAAGCCGCGATCAACCGCGCGCGAATTCTGCTAACAAACATGCATATCCTCTTGATACGGCGGCCGCCGGCCTTTTATTGGCTTATAGCAATGTGACCCATGGGTTCAAGAAAGGAAGCGTGTCCACACGCATGGCCAAACACCGACAAGACGCCAAAAGCGTCAGCATTCGTGATATATCGCGCTCGGGCAGTCTATCGTTCGAACTGCGCCCCGATGACGCGGAGCGCGCCGAAATTTCCCGGACACTGGGCTTTGAAAAGATTCGCAAACTGTCTTTCAGCGGAACGCTCGGGGTGACAGGCAATGACGACGTCGTGCTGGAGGCCAAGCTCGGGGCGACAGTCACGCAGAAATGCGTCGCAACGCTTGATCCTGTCACCACCCGGATAGACACGAGTGTCATACGGCGTTTCGTGGACGACATGGTGGAGCCGGGCCCGGGCACCGAAACCGAAATGCCCGAGGACGACACAATCGATCCTTTGCCCGGCCTCGTCGACCTGCAGAAGATCATGATCGAAACACTCGCGCTAGAGGCGCCAGTCTATCCGCGCCGGGACGACGCCGAGCCAATAACGGTGACGGCGACACCACCCGGCGCCGCCCCTATCACGGACGCCGACACGAAACCCTTCGCCGCGCTCGAGGAACTCAAGCACAAACTGAACCGCAACGATTGACCGCGAAAAACCGCTTGCCGTCGCCTTGTTTCGCTGTATTCTCGCGGCTTCACCGGAATTTGGGGTTGAACCGGCGGCTTTTCACCGATTAAAGGCCGCTAGGAACCCGCGAAACTTGGCCCGAGCGGCCTTTAGCAGATTGAGGTTGAGACATGGCTGTCCAACAGAACAAGGTATCGAAATCCCGCCGGAACAACCGCCGCGCCCATGACGCGCTTGTCGCCGACAATCCGAACGAATGCCCCAACTGCGGCGAACTGAAGCGTCCGCACCACGTGTGTGCCGCGTGCGGTCACTATGCGGATCGCGAGGTGGTGAGCATGGTTGACGAGGTCGATCTGGACGACGACGCGGCTTAACGACCGAGGACTGCCGCGCGCATGGCCGCAAGTCAGGATCAAACGCAGGCCGGTGTGGGGCGCACTATCATCTCGGTAGATGCCATGGGGGGTGATATGGGCCCCTCGGCCGTTGTCGCCGGCATTGCCAGTTCAGCCCGGAAAAACCCGGATATCGGTTTCATCCTGCACGGCCCCGAAGACCAGCTGACGCGGCTGGTTGCCCGCCGCAGGCATCTGGCGGGACGGTGCGAGATCCGCGATGCGCAGGACGTTGTCGCGATGGAGGACAAGCCGAGCAACGTGCTGCGGCAGGGTCGAAACACGTCGATGTGGTCCGCACTGGAATCCGTGCGGAATGGCGAGGCGACGGTGTGCGTTTCCTGCGGCAACACCGGCGCTTTGATGCTCCTGTCGGTGATGCGGCTGCGGAAACTTCCCGGCATTTACCGACCGGCCATCGCGGTTATGTGGCCGTCGCAGAATCCTCAGAACTTCAATATCATGCTGGATGGCGGCGCCGACATTCGCGCGGATGCCAAGGACCTGATGCAATATGCGCTCATGGGCGCATCATACGCGCGCAACGGCTTTGGCTTGTCACGACCCCGCATCGGCCTGTTGAACGTCGGCACGGAGGAACACAAGGGCCGTGCCGAACTGAAGGAAGCCCATGACTTGATCGCCGCCAATGCCAAGCACGCCGACTTCGAGTTCGTGGGTTTCGTCGAGGGCCGGGATCTGCCCGGCACGGTGTGCGACGTGATCGTCACCGACGGGTTCACCGGGAACGTCGCACTGAAAACCGGTGAGGGAATTGCGAAACTCATCACGGACCTTCTTCGCGAAGCGTTCCGCTACACCCCGCTTTCGCGTCTCGCCTCGATCCTGGCGTACACATCGCTTAGGCGTCTCAAGAAACGCGTGGATCCGCGCAGAGCCAACGGGGGGGTGTTCCTCGGCCTAAACGGAACTGTCGTCAAATCACACGGCGCTGCCGATGCAACCGGCGTTTCGGCGGCGGTTAAGCTGGCATTCCAGCTTGCGCAGTCGGGCTTTTCGGACAAACTGGCGGCTCGGGTTGCATCTGCGTCGCTGCTGGACCAAGATGCCGCGATCGAGGGACCAGCCGACACTGGAATGAAACTATGATGCGCGCCGTTGTGAAGGGTGTCGGGCACTATTTGCCGGAACGTGTCGTGCCCAATTCGGAATTCGAGGAAACACTCGAAACCTCGGACGAGTGGATCCGCACGCGCTCGGGTATCGAAAGACGTCACTTCGCAGCCGATGACGAAAGCACCTCGGACCTGGCGGTCAATGCCGCGCGGTCCGCACTGGCAAATGCCGAGATCGACGTGGACTCGGTTGACGGTGTTATCGTCGCCACGTCGACGCCCGACCTCACCTTCCCCGCCGTCGCGACGATCGTTCAGCAGAAACTGCAGATGAACCACGGTTTCGGCTTCGACGTCCAAGCCGTTTGTGCGGGATTCGTTTACGCGCTCGCCGCTGCGAACGCCATGATCGTTTCCGGGCAGGCCCGGCGTCTTCTTGTCATAGGTGCTGAAACGTTCAGCCGCATCATGGACTGGTCGGATCGATCCACGTGCGTGCTGTTCGGCGACGGCGCCGGGGCCATCGTGCTGGACGCGGCAGAGGGCGACGGAACGAGTGCCGATCGCGGGCTCCTGTCAACCGATCTCAATTCCGACGGCCGTTACCGGGACATGCTGTACGTCGATGGCGGCGTTTCCACGACGGGAACATCGGGCAAGTTGCGCATGCAGGGCAATCCTCTGTTCAGACAGGCCGTGGCGAAGTTGACGAGCACCGCGGATGCAGCGCTTGAAAAGGCGGGGCTTTCCGCTCGGGACATTGACTGGATCGTCCCGCACCAGGCAAACATTCGTATAATTCAGGGGACGGCCAAGAAGATGGGCATCCCCATGGATCACGTCATCGTGACGGTGCAGGACCATGGCAATACCTCGGCGGCATCCATTCCGCTGGCCCTTTCGGTGGGCGTTGCCGACGGCAAGATCAGGCGCGGTGACATCGTCCTGTCCGAAGCGATTGGCGGCGGGCTTGCCTGGGGGGCGGTCGTCCTTCGCTGGTAAGCGCCCGCCTAAAAGGCCGAAATCATTCTCTTAAATAGTGTTCTTCAGGTGGTTGGCGTTGACAGGTCGTTTTCTTCCAACCTAGAGTTCGGGAAACGCAGGGGGACGTGATGAGCGACAAGACCTTGACCCGGATGGACCTGAGCGAAGCCGTGTTTCGTGAAGTGGGTCTTTCGAGGAACGACTCCGCGCAACTTGTCGAGAGTGTTCTCGAGCACATGTCCGACGCGCTCGTTCAGGGTGAACAGGTGAAAATTTCCTCTTTCGGGACTTTCTCGGTTCGCGACAAGTCAGCGCGTATCGGCCGCAACCCCAAGACAGGCGAGGAGGTGCCGATCAATCCGAGACGCGTACTGACATTCCGCCCGTCACACCTGATGAAAGACCGGGTCGCGGCGGGGAACAAGCGCTAGCCGAGCAGACAATGGCAAAATCCGCCGATGCCTTTCGTACGATAAGCGAAGTAGCCGATTGGCTGGAAACGCCGGCGCACGTGCTGCGGTTCTGGGAAAGCAAGTTCAGCCAGATCAAACCGGTCAAACGCGCCGGCGGTCGACGGTACTATCGACCTTCTGACATGCAGCTTCTCGGCGGGATCAAGAAACTGCTGCACGACGATGGCATGACCATAAAAGGCGTCCAGAAAGTGCTGCGCGAACAGGGCGTCAAGCATGTGGCGGCGTTTTCCCAACCGCTTGACGGGACAATCACCATTGATACCGATACTGATCCGATCGGTACGGACGCGCCGGAAGATACGTCAATGAACGTGGTCGACATGCAAACACGCGCAAACGCGGCTGCCGATGAAGAAAGCGCGCCCGGTTCGCAATCGTCGTCCTTCGACGACGCTGACGACCGCGCGGATGCACCCGAAGACTCCGTCGTGCCGGCAGCTGGCTTGGGTGAAGATCCCGACACGACCTCGGCCTCGGCGCCTGACCTCTTCTCGGTTGCTGCCCAGCCTTCGGACGAGACACCCACCCTGGAACCGGGCGACGACGCTCAGCCATCCGACCCTGCTGTCTCTTCGGAGGAAAACATGCAGGCAGAGGCCGCTCCACAGGACCCGCTTTCCGTGCGCGCGGAGGAAACGCCGCCGACCGACGATCCAACGACCGTTTCCCAGGCACGGACGACAGACGAAGCCGACGCGGGTTCCGCCGAAACAGACGCGGAGCAGACCGCGGATGAGCAAACCTTGCCGGTCGGCAACGAAACTGGCAGCGCCAAGAAGTTCAAATTGCCGGATTTGCCACCTGACCCGTCAGACGATGTTACCGGCCCTGAAGGCATCCTGACGAAGTTGCACAAGCTCCAAGGCAACCTGACGCCGGCGGTTTTCGGTGATGCGCAGAACCTGCTGAAGCGTCTCCAGCGTATTGCGCAGGGTGATGGCCCGAACACACGTGACAATGGTTGAAAATTGGGATTTACCCCTTGTCCCCATTCTCAAAAAGGGTATGAAGCGTGCATCGGCGGGCTATGGCGCAGCCTGGTAGCGCGTCCGTCTGGGGGACGGAAGGTCGCAGGTTCGAGTCCTGCTAGCCCGACCACTAAAATCCTGACCGCCGACCCGAATAGTGTCCGCGTCGCGCAGCACAAGCGCGCTTGGCCCGAAATGGAGGCGACATGACAGGGGTTTTGGCCAGTCAGCAGATCGCCGCACTCATCGGGGATGGCGGTATTTCGGCGTCAAATCCCATATCGTCCGACCAGATACAGCCCGCCAGCCTAGACCTGAGACTGGGACACATCGCGTATCGCGTGCGTGCCTCCTTTCTTGCCGGGCAAGGGCATACCGTGCTCGACCGGCTGGACGAACTGGAAATGCACCGGATCGACCTGACGGATGGTGCCGTACTTGAAAAAGGCTGCGTTTACGTTGTCCCGTTGATGGAACGGCTCCGGTTGCCCGAACAGGTGCATGCCGTTGCCAATGCGAAATCGTCAACCGGGCGTCTCGACCTTCTGACACGAACCATCATCGATGGCGGAACAGAGTTCGACCGCATCCCGGCGGGGCATGACGGGGCCTTGTATGCGGAGATCTGCCCGCGCTCCTTCTCGGTACTGGTCCGCCCGGGAATGAAACTGAACCAGATCAGGTTCAGGAATGGCCAATCGTTGCTTTCGGACGAAACACTTCGCAAGCTCCATGGCGAAACGCCGCTTGTCGACGAAAAGGCGATAATCGACAACGGCTTGGGTTTCTCGGTTGATTTGAAACCGACGGGCTCGTCGCTTGTGGGGTATCGCGCCAAACCGCATACCGGACTCATTGATCTGGACAGGACCAATCACTACACCATCTCGGATTTCTGGGAAGAGGTGCACTCCGATACCGGGCGCATCGTACTTGACCCGGGCGCGTTCTACATTCTTGTCAGCCGAGAGGCCGTACACATCCCCCCCGACTACGCGGCCGAAATGGCGCCGTATCTGGCAATGGTCGGCGAGTTCCGGGTTCACTATGCCGGGTTCTTCGACCCCGGGTTCGGCCACGACCCCGCAGGCGGTGCGGGATCACGTGGCGTGCTCGAAGTGCGCTGTCACGAGGCGCCTTTCGTTCTGGAGCATGGACAGGTTGTTGGGCGGCTGGTCTTTGAACGGATGGATCAAACCCCGGATCACCTGTACGGTGCCGACGTCGCGTCGAATTATCAAGGTCAGGGCCTCAAGCTGGGCAAGCATTTCAAGACTTGACCGCGGGGCGCGCGGTTACATGCGGCCGACCCGGCGCGCCACCTTGAGCGACTTCTTGGCCCGCTTCGCCGTATCCTGGCTCTGCGCGTCATCTTCGGCAGCCGGACGGCCTTTGCCCATCTTGTTACCGACAGCATTGATGCCTGCATTGATGCCCTTCCCGACCACGCGACGCATCACAACGCGCACAACCATGTTTATCACCTGATTGGCATTCATGGCGCTTCTCCCTTTCCTGCCTTTATCTTACTAATTCTGAACCGTGCGTTTTTCTTGGCAAGTCCACGATCAGAAAATGTTTTTTCCAAGGCCTTCAATCCTCGAAAAGTTCGCTCTGCCCCGCATCGGGCGCCTCATCTGCGTCGGCATCGCCTTCGCCGAATTGTGGAACGGCACCGGGGGGCGGGCGGCTTTCCAGAAGACCGGCCGACCGCAATTCTTTCAATCCCGGCAAGTCCCGTGCGGATTCAAGCCCGAAATTATCCAGAAATGCCTGCGTCACGACGAAGGTCACCGGTCGCCCCGGCGTCATCTTGCGGCGCCCGATACGTATCCAGTCCATTTCGAGCAATTGATCGACCGTGCCTCGGCTTACCGAAACGCCCCTTATTTCCTCGATTTCAGCGCGTGTTACGGGCTGGTGATAGGCGACGATCGCCAGCGTCTCGATCGCGGCACGCGACAGCTTGCGCGTTTCGACGGTTTCCTTGTGCATCAGGAACCCGAGATCCGCGGCTGTCCTGATGGCCCACGCATCCCCGACTTTCACGACATTCACGCCCCGGCCCTCGTACCGTTCACGCAAATGCGCCATAGCTTCGGCCGCGTCGCATCCATGCGGCATCCTCGCTTCCATTTCCTGCGTGGTCACCGGCTCGGACGTCGCGAACAGGATCGCCTCGCACATCCGCTCCTGTTCGGCTATGGTCGGCGCCTGGAACAAGCTGTCCTCTTGCGGTGCGTCGTCATCCATGTGGTCTATCCTTGCGCCGCACTTCGATCGGGGCGTATGCCTCCTTCTGCCTGAGTTCTGCCCTGCCCTCCTTGACCAGTTCGAGGGAGGCCGCGAACGTCGACGCGGTCGCGGAGCGAAGGCGCGCAGGGTCGCCCTTGAAATCTTCGGGCAGATAGACCGAGATGTCCGTCCACGTGCCGGCAAAACCTATGAGCCCGCGCATCCGTTCCAATGCCTGCTCGAGGGTCAGAACTGACTCGCGGTCCATCACGTAAGGTCGGAATTCGTCCCTTGTCCGGATACGCGCATATCCCTGCATCAAATCCAGCAAAGTCGCGGTGTAGGTGACGCGTTTGACCCGGGTCACATCCTCCGGAAGACCACGCGGGAAGAAATCCCTGCCCAACCTGTCACGCGCCATGAGTTTTGCAGCGGCATCGCGCATGGCTTGCAAGCGTTCGAGCTGGAATGCGAGATGCGCGGCGAGTTCGTCGCCCGTGGGCCCTTCCTCTTCCGGGTCCGGCGGCAACAGGAGGCGGGACTTCAAGAACGCCAGCCACGCGGCCATGACAAGATAATCGGCCGCCAGTTCGATCCGCAGCGCCTTGGCCTTTTCAACGAAAGCAAGGTATTGCTGTGCGAGTTCGAAAACCGAGATCTTTCGCAGATCGACCTTCTGTGTACGACTGAGCGTCAGCAACAGGTCCAGCGGCCCCTCGAAGCCGTCGACATCCACGACAAGCGTCTCCGCGGCCATCCTGTCCGCGACGCTTACGATTCCGCCTGTTTCCTCGACGTCGTCAACAGCCATTGCTCAGCCCGCGCATTGCGGAATCCAGTTTTTCCTCGAGCTGTGAAATGTCAACCGTGTCGGGATCGCGTCGCCATGACAGCGCGCGGGCGGCGCGCTGCGCGCCGACACCCGTGAGCCTGCCCGCCGCGTCGGCCACTTGCTCTTTCTGTGCCAGATCGCCGTTGCAGTGCAGAACCACATCGCAACCCGCCGCGCGCGCCCGGATCGCGCGGTCGGCCAAGGTGCCTTCAAGGGCGTTCATCGACAGGTCATCGGTCATTACCAACCCGTCGAAACCGATCTCGTCCCGGATCGCTGCCATGACCACAGGTGACAGGGTCGCCGGGCGCGAATCCATTGCCGTGTAAACGACATGCGCCGTCATGCCCATCGGCAGATCAGCCAGTTCCGAGAACGGCAAGAAGTCCTCCGCCCCGAGCGCGTCATGCGCCGCCGTAACAACAGGCAGCCCCTTGTGACTGTCCTCGGTCGCCCGCCCGTGGCCGGGCATGTGCTTGAGCACGGGCAACACGCCACCGTGCAGCAGCCCGTCCGATACGGCCCTGCCGATATCGGCAACATCCCGGGCATCGAAGCCATAGCACCGATCGGTCAGGAAAGAGTGGGTTTCAGGCGTGGCAACGTCCACCAAAGGGGCGCAATTGCTGTCTATTCCCAGATCACGCAATTCGGCGGCGATGATGCGATAGCGCAGATACATGACGTCCCAGGCGCGGCCGCCGGATGCGCGGACATGTTCGAGCGGCGTTGGCCATTCCCGCCACGTGGGCGCTTTCAGGCGTTGGACGCGCCCGCCTTCCTGATCGATCAGGACGGGCGCGTCATGGCCGGCAGCATCCCGCAACTCGCGGCAAAGCGCCTTCACTTGCCCGGCTGACTTGATATTACGCGCGAACAGGATGAATCCAAAAGGCGTCACACGGCCGAAGAATTTTTGCTCCTGACGGGTCAGCCGTGGCCCCAGCGGGTCGAATATGCAAGCGCCTTGCGTGGTCACCGCGAAACCACGGGGATGCATTCAGCATCTTCGGCAACCAGTGCGGAGCAAAACCGCCGTGCATCGCCGAGATCCGCAAAACCCATGGCCCGGAGCCGGTAAAAAATGCGCCCACCGCTTTCGGCCCTTTGCACGACCCGTTGCTTGTTGGTGAGGAACTCGCCGAACTCGTCCTTGAGCCGGCCCCATTCCTTTTCGGCGATCTCGGCGCTTTCGAAAGCGCCCAACTGCGCAAGACGGGTCCCGACGGGGACGCTTTCGGCATCCATGACATCAGGCGATGTAACCGGTCCGGACGCCGCTGTTTTTTTCAAGACCTCCGGACGCACCTGCGGCCTGAGAGACATCGCAAGTCCGGCTTGCTGTTTCTCGCTGTCGGCCGACGGTGCCTCCGCTCCGGACCGGGCGGCATGCGCGGCGTCGGCCTCCACTTCTTCGGAAACACGCTGATCGGCTGCGCCGAGCGATACGAA
The DNA here is from genome assembly GCA_031580875.1 of Roseovarius sp. Classification (GTDB taxonomy): domain Bacteria; phylum Pseudomonadota; class Alphaproteobacteria; order Rhodobacterales; family Rhodobacteraceae; genus Roseovarius. Next base: position 41,814 of record JAVLCJ010000006.1, on the reverse strand, counting down.
CTGCACCTGACCTGCCCCGCCGTCGCCGCTTCCGTCTTCGTCTGAAACCCCGCTTTCCCCCTTGGCCAGAACGGTCAATGACGCGGCATCCTCAATCGACAAGTCCAGCGGTTCGGGGGCCAGGATCAACCTGTCGGCCGGGTCGGCGGCCGTGCCTTCAGCGGCCACGTCGTTCACGGCCAGACCCTGGTTCAGGGCGGGCCGCCCCCCGGGATCATCGGGCTGGACCCGTAACGGCCCTTCTACCGCCCTGACGACGGGAACGCCGCTGACATCCCGGACGATCAACTTGTAGCCCCAGACACCCATCCCGATTATCAGGGCAAGGGATACCGCCCCGCCCACGAGATTCGCCGCGGTAGAAATGCGCCTTGTGCGCCCGGAGTCGGCCGGGAGGGCTGATTGCTGATGCTCTGCCATGTCTCGCCTCTCTGCCACCGGCGATACAAGGCCGCCGGGGTCATTGACTGCTGCCTCACATCCCCGGCGCTTTTGGCGTTCTTCAGCGCATCTCTTCCACCGGGGTCACGCCAAGAATACCAAGACCGGCGGAAATAACAACGGTTACAGCTCGGGCAAGAGCAATTTTCGCCTGTGACGCGGCCGCATCGTCCTCCTGCAGGAAACGCAGGGCCGGCTCGTCGTTGCCACGGTTCCAGAGGGCATGCAGCTCGCTGGCCAGATCGTAAAGATAAAAGGCGATCCGGTGCGGCTCATGGGTTCGGCCCGCGATTTCGACAAGGCGCGGCCACTCGGCAACCTTTTTCGCCACGGTGATCTGCATGTCATGTGTCAGGCGCGACAGCTCTGCCGCCCCCAGCACCGCATCATCGACCTCGATGCCGGCCTCCCGCGCCTTGCGAAGCACCGAGTGCACCCGCGCATTGGCGTATTGCACATAGAACACCGGGTTTTCCTTGGACTGTTCCAGCACCTTGTCGAAATCGAAATCCAGCGGCGCATCGTTCTTGCGTGTCAGCATCACGAAGCGCGTCACGTCGGCGCCCACCTGATCGACGACGTCGCGCATCGTGACAAAGGTACCCGCCCGCTTGGACATCTTGAAAGGCTTGCCGTCCTTGTAGAGCTTGACCAGCTGGGTCAGCTTGATGTCCAGGGGGACCCGATCATCCGACAGGGCGCTGACTGCCGCCTTCATGCGCTTCACATACCCGCCGTGATCCGCGCCGAACACGTCGATGAGTTCATCGAAGCCCCTTGAAATCTTGTTGTAGTGGTACGCGATATCCGGCGCGAAATATGTCCAGCTTCCGTCGGATTTCCGGATGGGACGGTCCACGTCATCACCATGCTCGGTGGATCGAAACAAGGTTTGTTCGCGCGGTTCCCAGTCTTCGGGTTTCTTGCCCTTGGGCGGCTCAAGGACACCCTCGTAAATCAGCCCCTTTTCATCGAGCGCGCGGATCGCCTCCTCGATCAGGCCTGTCCCGTAAAGCGATTTCTCGGAATAGAAATAGTCCATCGTGACCCCGAGAGCGGCGAGGTCTTCGCGGATCAGCCGCATCATGCGATCCGTCGCGAAATCCCGCACCTCGGCGAGCCAGACGGCTTCGGGCTGACCCACATAAGCGTCGCCGACCTCCTCCTTGAGGGCTTGGCCGACGGGCACGAGGTAATCGCCGGGATATGTGCCGTCCTCGAAGGCGACAGCCTGTCCGTGGGCCTCGAGATACCTGAGGTAGACGGAACGCGCGAGCACATCGACCTGCACCCCGCCATCATTGATGTAGTATTCCCGGGTGACGTCGTACCCGACAAAGTCCAGCAGACTTGCCAGAGCGTCGCCGAAAACGGCGCCGCGCGTGTGCCCCACATGAAGCGGACCCGTCGGGTTGGCGCTCACGTATTCCACGTTGACCCCGCGCCCGCCGCCCAAATCGGAGCGGCCGAAATCGGCCCGCTGGTGCAGGGCCGCACGCAGGACACGGTGCCATTCGGCATCCGCCAGACGCAGGTTGAGAAAACCCGGACCGGCAACCGATGCCTCGGACACACGGGCGTCGCCGGAAAGACGGGTTGAGAGCGCCTCGGCGATGTCACGCGGTTTGCGGCCCGCCGGCTTGGCCAGCACCATGGCGGCGTTGGTGGCCATATCGCCATGCGCCGGATCGCGCGGGGGCTCGACCGCGACATGTCCGAAATCCAGACCGGCAGGCAGCTCGCCCGCATCCTGCATCGCCTTCAGCGAATCGATGACCAACACCCTGATGTCGGTGAAGAGGTTCATTGGGAAATCCTTATCTCGTCGCAGCGGGTTTAACACCGCCATACCCCGCGTCAATCACCAGACAGGCGGTACCCGTCACACGCCGCCCCGCGCACGCGTACTGTGCGTGCCGCCAAGAAGGCGCGCGTGGCTTTCGAGTGCGAAACGGTCAGTCATGCCGGCGATGTAATCGCAGACAAGCCGCGCCAGGGCGGTTTCGTTCCCGGCCGCTTCCACATCTCCGCGCCACCGAACCGGCAGGAACTCCGGCGATCCCAGATAAAAGCCGAAAAGCTCTTCGACCACGGCAGTAACACGCTCCCGCATTTCCAAGATGGAGGGGGCACGGTACATGCGCCGGAAAAGAAACGAGCTTATGACACCCAGATCCTCTGCAAGCGAGTCCGAAAACCGGATGACGGGCTCGCGCAACGCGCGGACCTGGTCGACCGAGTTCGGCGCGAGGTCATCAAGCAGCGTCCGGGACGTTTCGATGACATCCGCGACCATCATGCCGAAAACGCGCCGCAACGCCTCGTGCCTCCGCCGATACGGATCAAGGCCCGGGTAAAGCGAATCCACCTCGGCAAAACAGGCGCCAACGATCGGCAATTGCGCGATCTCGGCCTCCGAGAAAAGACCGGCGCGCAGGCCATCATGCAGATCGTGATTGTTATAGGCAATATCGTCCGACAGGGCCGCGACCTGCGCTTCGGCGCTTGCATGGCTGTCAAGCTCAAGACAATGCGCGGCATCATACTCGGCCAGGGCATATGGCAACACGCCCGTCACGGGGCCGTTGTGCTTGGCGATGCCTTCCAGCGTGTCCCATGTCAGGTTCAGGCCGTCAAAAGCCGCGTAATGACGTTCGAGCGACGTGACGATACGGATGGTCTGGGCGTTGTGATCGAAGCCGCCGAAAGGCGCCATGCGGGCGTTCAGCGCCTCCTCCCCCGTATGTCCGAAAGGCGTGTGGCCGAGGTCATGGGCGAGCGCCACCGCCTCGGTCAGTTCCTGATTCAGGCCGAGCGCGCCGGCAATCGTGCGCGCGACTTGCGCAACTTCGATCGAATGCGTGAGGCGCGTGCGAAAATAATCACCTTCATGTTCGACGAAAACCTGCGTCTTGTGCTTCAGGCGGCGAAACGCGCTCGAATGAATGATCCGATCGCGATCCCGCTGATAGCAGGATCGAAACGCGCTCTCCCCTTCTTCGACCAGCCTGCCCCGCGCACGGGCTGGATCGGATGCGTAGGGCATCTGCATGTGACCTGTCCTTGTAGACTATTCCACGCTGACATATATTGGGATATGTAAGGTTAGAAAACCACCGGGGGTTACGATGCAACTGCCACCCAACGTAACAGAGCGCGCATTCTCGCGCCTTTCCGAAATCGGCGCCAGCGACCAGGGACAGGCCCTGCGCGTCGCGGTAGAAGGGGGCGGATGTTCGGGTTTCCAGTATGACATAAAGCTGGACGTTCCCGCCGAGGATGATCTCGTGCTCGAGGGGCGTGGGCAGAAAGTCGTCGTGGATTCGGTATCTCTCCCGTTCCTCGCCGGAGCGACCATAGACTTCACCGAGGAACTGATCGGCGCGCGGTTCACAATCGACAATCCGAACGCCAGCAGCTCCTGCGGGTGCGGTACGTCATTCGCCATGTAGCCGGGCCTTGCACATCGTGGCGTTGGTGATCGCGCGAAAATTTCCGCGCTCCCTTGCCTTGGAAGAGCGCCTAAGCGATAGAGCCGTCACGGGCGCAAAGGGGCCAGCATGAAAATCGCTTCGTTCAACATCAACGGCATCAAGGCCCGGATCCGCGCACTCAGCGACTGGCTGGACGAAGCGCAACCCGATATCGTGTTGTTGCAGGAAATCAAATCCACCGATGAGGGGTTTCCCACCGAACACTTCGAGGACATGGGGTATGCCGTTGAAACCCACGGGCAGAAGAGTTTCAACGGCGTCGCGATCCTGTCCCGACACCCGCTGGAGGACGTGACACGTGGCCTGCCCGGCGATGACAGCGACGAGCAGGCACGGTGGATCGAGGCCACTGTGACAGGTGACAGGACGGCGATACGCGTTTGCGGCCTCTATTTGCCCAACGGCAATCCTGCCCCGGGTCCAAAGTACGATTACAAACTTTCATGGATGGAACGGCTGCGTCAGCGGGCGTCGGATTTGTTGTCAGCCGAAGAACCCGCCCTGATGGCCGGCGACTACAACATCATCCCGCAGGACGAGGACGCCAAGAACCCGGACGCGTGGCGTGAGGACGCGCTTGCGCTGCCCCAAAGCCGTGCCGCCTTTCGCCGCATTGTGAACCTAGGTTTCACCGATGCCTTCCGCGCCCGTCACAGCGGAGATGGGCATTACACCTTCTGGGATTATCAGGCAGGCGCGTGGAACCGCGATCACGGCATCCGCATTGATCATTTACTTTTGACCCCGCAAGCTGCGGACTCGATGACAGATTGCGGCATAGATCGATCGGTTCGAGGCCGCGAAAAGCCATCGGACCATGTGCCGATCTGGGTCGATCTCGACGTTTGAGGCACCTGCGCCGACATGGTGGCGCTGCAACTGTTAGCGGCCAACGGTTTCGGCTGAACCGACTGAGGCAAGTCTTTCAGTTCTTCACCGCGTCGTAGTCGTAAATCCACCGGAATTGTTTCAGAACTTGCCGCGGCGCCATCATTCCAGCCAGCCTCATGCCGGTGTGAAGCACGCCTCTGAGAGGCCGAAACGCGACATGGTAGCGCCACCCGTTCTTGTTGGCGGTTGCAACGATCTTGCGCGCGCGGTGTTCGCGCCGCCCCTGATATACCGATAAAGCCCGGCCGAGCTCCGTTTCGCGCTCGAGACTATCCGCCATGATCCACGCATCCTCGAGCGCCATGCAGGCGCCCTGTGCCATGAACGGCAGGGTCGGATGCGCGGCATCACCCAGAATGGCGAGCCCCTCGTCATGCCATCTGGACGCGACCGGGTGCCGGAAAAGCCCCCAGAGGTTAACGCTATCCACGCGCGCCAAGAGTTCCTGAATTTCCTTGCTGAAATCCCCGAAAGCGGCCCTGAGCGCAACGGGATCATCCCGCTGGCTCCAGCTCTCGGGTGTCCAGGCTGCGCGCTCTTGAACGGCGACGAGGTTCAATTCCTGCCCACCCCGTAACGGGTATGTCACCACATGCCGATGCGGGCCCATGTAAACCTGAACCTCACCGTCTTGCCGTGACGTGTAAGCCGGGATGACGGCACGCCAGGCGACCTGACCCGTGAAAAACGGCGTACCGGCACCATTGAGGGCGGTGCGCACGACCGAATGCAGCCCGTCTGCCCCGATGACAAGGTCAGCCGTCATGACCGCGCCGTTCGTCAACTTGATGGTCGGGGGCGCGCCCGGCGCGACATGATCGACCCTTTGCAAGAAACGGATGCGAACCCCGGCAGCCCGCGCCCCCGTGGCAAGCAGTTCTATGAGGTCCGCGCGATGGACGAAGTGGTAATGGTCGCTGTCAAGAAGCCCGAGATCCAGGCGTATGACCTCGCCGCCTCGATAATCCCTCAACCTGACCGCGCTCCCGCGAACCGATATGGCCTCGAGGCGCCGGCCCAGACCGAGCGCATCCATCACCCGGAACCCGTTGGGACTGATCTGCAAGCCCGCGCCGACTTCTCGGATCGCGTCAGCCTGTTCAAGGACCGTGACATCGGCGCCGCGCATCGCCAAGGTCCGGGCAGCGGCCAACCCGCCGATACCCGCGCCAATCACCACAACTTTCAAACCGCTCAGTGTCATTTTCGCGTCACATGAAAAACGCCGGAGCCTACGCCCCGGCGTCAGCCTCGTTTGCTTTCCGGCGCGGGCTCACTCGTCGCGATGAACTTTTTCGCGGCGTTCGTGACGCTCCTGCGCTTCTAGGCTCATCGTCGCGATCGGTCTGGCGTCCAGCCGCTTGAGGCTGATCGGTTCGCCCGTCACCTCGCAATAGCCGTATTCACCTTCCTCGATACGGCGCAGGGCCGCGTCGATCTTGGCGACCAGCTTGCGCTGCCGATCCCGGGTGCGAAGTTCGAGCGCCCTGTCCGTCTCTTCGCTGGCGCGGTCCGCCACGTCGGGAATCGCACGTGTACCGTCCTGAAGCCCCTCGATCGTGTCTCGGCTGCCCTCGAGAAGCTCGTTCTTCCAGGCCAAAAGTTTCCTGCGGAAGTACTCCGTCTGCCGCTCGTTCATGAATGGTTCGTCTTCGGCCGGGCGGTAATCCTCGGGTAGAAAGACTTCGGCTTTCATGTCAGCTCCTTCATCAAGGCCAACGTCTGGCATGGTCGTCTCCTCAGACATGTGGCACGCCTTGGCGGTGCACTTACACCCGCAGATCAGGAATGTCACTACACAATCACGCCGCATTGATGTGTTTTCCCTTTGCGACTAATGTACGCCGAGCGCGATGCAGGCTTGCAGTGGAGAGGGTTGAAAAACAATGAAATTCGAGGGAACGGACGCGTACGTGGCGACCGATGACCTGAACGTGGCGGTGAACGCCGCGGTCACGCTGGAACGTCCATTGCTCGTCAAGGGGGAGCCCGGCACCGGCAAGACCGAACTGGCGCGTCAAGTGGCCAGCGGACTCGGGCTGCCGATGATCGAGTGGAACATCAAATCCACGACCAAGGCGCAACAGGGCCTCTACGAGTACGACGCCGTGAGCCGCCTTCGCGATAGTCAGTTGGGCGACGAAAAGGTTCACGACGTTCGCAATTACATCCGGCGCGGCAAACTCTGGGAAGCGTTCACGGCTGACACGAAAGTCGTGCTGCTCATCGACGAAATCGACAAGGCGGACATCGAGTTCCCGAATGACTTGCTTCAGGAGCTCGACCGCATGGAGTTTCACGTCTACGAAACCGGCGAAACCGTCCGTGCACAACAACGCCCGATCGTCATCATAACGTCCAACAACGAGAAGGAATTACCGGACGCCTTCCTGCGGCGCTGTTTCTTCCACTACATCCGGTTTCCCGACATGGAAACGATGAAACGGATTGTCGAGGTCCACCACCCCGGCCTCAAGGACGCGCTGCTGACCACCGCACTCACCCAGTTCTACGAACTTCGCGAGCAGGCAGGCCTCAAGAAGAAACCATCGACGTCCGAGGTTCTTGACTGGCTCAAGCTTATCCTCGCGGAGGACTTGGATGCCGAGGACCTCAAGCGCGACGGGGCCGCCGCGCTGCCCAAACTTCACGGCGCGCTGCTCAAGAACGAACAGGATGTCCACATGTTCGAACGTCTCGCCTTCATGGCACGACGGCCACGCTGATTGCCGGGTCCCGGGGAGAAACGAATGCCGTCGCCCGCCAAACTGCACATCCCCAGATGGCGATCGACGGGCACCGCACAAGAACACCTTTTTGCCGCGGGGGCTCCCAATACAGGTCACTATCCTCGGGGACAGTCGGTCATGTCCGAACCCGGCCGCGAGCGCACGGGCGCCGACGTGACATGTGCCCACGTCGTACGCTCCCACAATCGAGGCCGGTGCAGGACGTGTCGCGGCCAGCCCACCCCCGCGCGCGAAGCAAACATCGGTCTCGGAACGTTCATGCGGCATGCCATCCTGCCTTTCTGCATTCTGTTGGGCGCCTGCGCGCCCAGCAATAGCGGTGACGTCCCTTCCCGCGCAGCCACGCCGCGGGCAAGCGCGATGCCGGAGATGAAGGCGTTTCCGCCAACACGCCCGGCGAAACCGCAACGCGCCAACCAAGATATCGCGCGCGACTTTCTCGATCTCACTTTCAAGCTCGAGTCCGGCCGCGTGCTGGAACGCTTCACCCGCTTCGAGGAGCCGATCTCGATCCGTGTTACCGGCGCGCCGCCTCCGACGCTCATCCCGGACCTCGAGCGACTTCTGAAGCGTCTTCGCAAAGAGGCACAGATCGACATTCGTCGCACGGCACAGGAACCCGCGAACATCACCGTGGAGGCGGTATCGAGGGCACGGATCCGGCAGCACTTGCCAAAAGCCGCCTGTTTCGTCGTTCCGAACATATCAAGCCTGTCCGAGTACCGCAGGTTGCGCCACAGCCGCCACACGAGCTGGAGCAAACTTTCGCAACGACGCAGGCTGGCAATTTTCATCCCGAACGACACGAGCCCGCAGGAGGTGCGCGACTGCCTCCACGAGGAACTCGCGCAGGCGCTCGGACCGCTCAACGATCTCTATCGGTTGCCCGACAGCGTGTTCAACGACGACAACGTTCACACGGTGCTGACCGGCTTTGACATGTTGGTCCTCAGGGCCTTCTACGCCCCCGAACTCCGCAACGGCATGACCCGCGCGCAGGTGGCCCGACGGCTCCCGGCGATACTGGCGCGCTTGAACCCGGCCGGTGAGCGTAAAGCGGCTTCTGCGCCCAGATCGACATCGCGCGACTGGATAGACGCGATCCAGAAGGCACTCGGCCCCGGTGCGCGGCAGGCCGAGCGCCTGCTCGCGGCGCTCGACGCGCTCCGCATCGCGCGCGCAAGCGGTTGGCAGGACCATCGACTCGCCTTCAGTCACTTCGCGCTCGGCAGGCTCACACAATCGACCGATCCCGATCTTGCGCGCGATCAGTTTGTCGTGGCCCAAAAACTTTACAAGAACAGTCCGGGAACCGAACTCCATCAGGCCCACGCGGCATCACAGCTTGCCGCGCACGCCATACGCGAAGGCCGCGGCAAGCACGCCCTGACCTTGCTCGAGCCCCATCTGGCAACGGCGAAACGTCATGAAAACGCGGCGTTGCTGGCAACGCTGATGATGCTCAAGGCCGAGGCGCTTGAACTGGATGGCCGGGTCGCGGCCGCGCGCACGGTCAGGCTGGACAGTCTTGGCTGGGCGCGCTACGGCTTTGGCGCGGATTGGGCTGTTCGCGCAAAACTGCGCGAGATCGCGATGCTCAACCCGAGGCGCGGACCGAACGGGTAGAAAATCATGATCGTTTTAGTGGGAGCAATCCTTGGTGCGGCAACCGGGGCCATGGTGGCAAGGCGACGCAAGGGTGACACGGCCGACATCCTTCAATACGCCTTTGTCTATTGTGTCGTGTTTGCACTGGCCGCGCTCTTCATAACCCTGATAATTCATCGGTCCACCGTCTAGGACGCACCATGTTTCTGCCCTTCTTCGAGAACCTTCGAAAGGCGGGCCTGCCCGTTAGCCTGCGGGAATACCTGACTTTTCTCGAGGCCATGGCCAGCGGTCTCGTTACCTATGACATCGACGGTTTCTACTATCTCGCGCGAAGCGCGATGGTGAAGGACGAGCGGCTCATCGACCGCTTCGACCGCGCTTTTGGCGCCAGCTTCAAGGGGCTTGAGGAAATTTCGGCGGCCGAAGTGCTCAACGCCGTGGACCTGCCGGCGGAGTGGTTGGAGAAACTCGCCGAGAAGCACCTCAGCGAGGAGGAAAAAGCCGGGATCGAGTCGCTCGGCGGTTTCGAGAAGCTGATGGAAACGCTGCGGGAGCGGCTGAAAGAGCAGGAAGGACGCCACCAAGGCGGCAACAAGTGGATCGGGACCGCCGGTACCAGCCCTTTCGGCGCCTATGGCTACAACCCCGAGGGCGTGCGTATCGGGCAGAGGGAATCGCGGCATCGTCGTGCCGTAAAAGTCTGGGACAAAAGAGAATTTCGGAACCTCGATGACAGCGTGGAACTGGGAACCCGTAACATCAAGGTCGCCTTGAAGCGGTTGCGCCAATGGGTGCGCGACGGGGCGGAGGACGAGCTGGATCTGGACGGGACGATCCGGGCCACGGCCGAGCACGGCTACCTAGATGTCAAGACGCGGCCCGAGCGCCGCAACGCCGTGAAAGTATTGCTTTTCCTGGATGTCGGGGGCTCGATGGACCCGCATATCAAGGTCGTCGAAGAGCTTTTCAGCGCCGCCCGGACCGAGTTCAAGCATCTGGAATACTACTATTTCCACAATTGTCTGTACGAGGGCGTCTGGCGCGACAATCGCCGCCGGTGGGACAGGCAGACACCGACCGAGGAAGTACTGCGCACCTATGGCCCTGATTACAAATGCATTTTCGTGGGCGACGCCAGCATGAGCCCTTACGAGATCGCTTATCCGGGCGGGGCGAACGAGCATTGGAACCCCGAGGCCGGGCAGGTCTGGCTGGAGCGCGCGCGGGCCCAATGGCCCGACAACCTTTGGATCAACCCGGTCCCCGAGCAGCACTGGGGCTATACGCATTCCATCCGCATGATCCGCGAAATCTTCGAGGACAGGATGGTTCCCATGACCCTCGACGGGCTGGACCGGGGCATGCGGGAGCTTGTCCGCTAGGCGGGTGCGGACCGCCTCTAGCCGGTTGATTAACCACGGAAAATCCTGCTCGGCATCGCGGCGGCGTCGCGTCGGTATCGCGTCAGTGCCACACGCGCAATGCCGGACGGGGGTTAACGTGGCGCGCTGACCGGAAAAACCGCGGGGCACGTGCGGCGGCGGGGATCGAGGCACGCGATCCGGGCGCGCATCCCCCTGCCCTGTCCCGCCCGTCGCGCCCGTGCGTCACACAGCACGGGAATCGGACCGTCCCCGGCAGGGCGCCGCTTGGCAAGCGCGATCCCCAGCCCATATAAAGGGGTATGCTCCGAATTCTGCCCATCCTCCTGGTCATTCTTTACGGGTACGCGATGTACCGCTTTTCGGTCTGGCGCACCCAGCGGGAGCTGGACGCGCAATCGACCGAACTTGCCGACCCGCGCCTGAAGGCGATGACCGACAAGCTGGCGACCGCGCTCGACCTGCCGCGCATCAAAGTGCACATCTACGAGATCGACCCGGTGAACGGGCTGGCCGCGCCGGACGGGCGCATCTTCATCACGCGCGGGTTCTTCCGCAAGTTCCAGCAGGGCGAGGTGAGCGCCGAGGAAATGGCCAGCGTGATCGCGCACGAGCTGGGGCACGTGGCGCTTGGCCATGCGCGGCGCCGGATGATCGATTTCTCGGGGCAGAACGCGTTGCGCACGGCGCTGGCCATGATCCTGAGCCGTTTCCTGCCGGGGATCGGCGTCTGGATCGCCAACGGGCTGACCTCGCTGCTTGCGGCGCGCATGTCGCGCGGGGACGAGTACGAGGCCGACGAATACGCGGCCGCGCTGCTGACCAAGGCCGGGATCGGGACCGAGGCGCAGAAATCGCTCTTTCGCAAGCTTGAGGAGCTGACCAATTCGCGCGGCGGCGCGGCGCCGGCATGGCTGATGAGCCACCCCAAGACGACCGCGCGGATCGCCGCCATCGAGAAGCTGGAAGCCCGCTGGAGCTGAGCGCCCCGGAGACCATGCGACTTCCGGGGGCACCGTGCGGCCGCGCGGTACTCAGATATCCAGGGTGTGGTCTTTTTCCCACTGGCTGAAATGGGTCACGAAGGACGTCCATTCCTGATGCTTCATCTTGAGGAAGGCCGCCGAGAACTCATCGCCCATCATGGACTTGAGTTCCTTGTCCTTGTCATAGAGCCGCAGCGCATCGAGCAGGTTGAGCGGCAGCTTCGGCGCGCCGCGCACCTTGTGCCCGTCGGCATACATGTCGATGTCGTGCCGCTTGCCCGGATCGGCCTTGTGCCGGATGCCCGAAAGCCCCGCGGCGATGATGACCGCCTGCATGAGATAGGGGTTCGCCGCGCCGTCGGGCAGGCGCAATTCGAACCGGCCCGGCCCCGGCACCCGCACCATGTGCGTGCGGTTGTTGCCCGTCCATGTCACGGTGTTCGGCGCCCAGGTGGCCCCCGATGTCGTGCGCGGCGCGTTGATACGCTTGTAGCTGTTGACCGTCGGGTTGGTGATCGCGGCCAGCGCCGAGGCGTGTTTCATGATCCCGCCGAGGAAATGCGCGCCCTGTTCGGACAGGCCCAGCTCCCCCGTCGGGCTGCCTTGCGTGGCCTCGGTGGCGAAGACGTTGGTGCGGCCCTCCGCGCCCGGCGCGTCCCAGACCGAGATATGCGCGTGGCAGCCATTGCCCGTCAGCCCCTCGACCGGCTTGGGCATGAAGGTCGCGCGGAATCCGTGTTTCTCGGCGACCGACTTGGTCATGAACTTGAAGAAGGAATGCTTGTCAGCGGTTTTCAGAACGTCGTCGAATTCCCAGTTCATCTCGAACTGGCCGTTCGCATCCTCGTGGTCGTTCTGGTAGGGTCCCCAGCCGAGGTCGAGCATGTAGTCGCAGATCTCGCGCACCACCTCGTAGCGGCGCATCACGGCCTGCTGGTCGTAGCAGGGTTTCTCGGCGGTATCGAATTCATCCGATAGCTGGCTGCCGTCAGGGGTCAGCAGGAAGAATTCCGCCTCGATCCCGGTCTTGACGTGCAGCCCCTCCTGCGCGGCCTCCGCGATCACGCGGCGCAGGACGTTGCGCGGCGCCTGCGCGACATCGGCGTCCTCCATCACCGGGTTGGCGGCGACCCATGCCACCTCGGGCTTCCACGGGAGCTGGATCACCGAGTTGGGGTCGGGCACGGCCAGCATGTCGGGATGCGCCGGGGTAAGATCGAGCCACGTGGCAAAGCCGGCAAAGCCCGCGCCCTCGTGCTGCATGTCGGCGATGGCCTGCGCCGGCACCAGCTTCGCCCGTTGCCCGCCGAACAGGTCGGTGAAGGAAATCATGAAATACTTCACGCCGTTATCCGCGGCGAAAGCGGCCAGATCTGTCGTCATGGAGTCGTGTCCTTTCCCTGTTGGTTCTTATGCGGAAGGGCGGCCATCGCCGCCCTCCGAGGTTTTCAGAAATTGCTGCCGGGCATGCCCGGGTACCACTGCGTGCCGGCCAAGGGTACCTGCGCCATCGCCGAGGCTTCAAGCGTCAGCGCGCAGAGATCCTCGGGTTCGAGGTGGCAGACATGGTTCTTGCCGCAGGCGCGTGCCAGCGTCTGTGCCTCGAGCGTCATGACCTTGAGGTAATTGCGCAGCCGGCGGCCGGCCTCGACCGGGTCGAGACGCGCGGCAAGCTCGGGATCCTGCGTGGAGATGCCGGCCGGATCCTGCCCCTCGTGCCAGTCGTCGTAGGCGCCGGCGGTGGTGCCCATCTTCTGGTACTCGGCTTCCCATTTCGGATCGTTGTCGCCTAGGGCGATCATCGCGGCGGTGCCGATGCTGACGGCGTCGGCGCCCAGTGCCACCGCCTTGGCGACATCGGCGCCGGTACGGATGCCCCCCGACACGATGAGCTGCACCTCGCGATGCATGTTCTGATCCTGCAGCGCGCGCACCGCCTCGCGGATGCAGGCGAGCGTGGGCTGGCCCACGTGCTCGATGAACACGTCCTGCGTGGCGGCCGTGCCACCCTGCATCCCGTCGAGCACCACCACGTCGGCCCCCGCCTTGACGGCGAGCGTCGTGTCGAAATAGGGCCGTGCGCCGCCCACCTTGACGTAGATGGGCTTTTCCCAGCCCGTGATCTCGCGCAGTTCGAGGATCTTGATTTCAAGGTCGTCCGGCCCCGTCCAGTCGGGGTGGCGGCACGCGCTGCGCTGGTCGATGCCCTTGGGCAGGTTGCGCATCTCGGCCACCCGGTCGGAGATCTTCTGCCCCAGCAGCATGCCGCCGCCGCCGGGCTTGGCGCCCTGCCCCACGACCACCTCGATCGCGTCGGCCTTGCGCAGGTCGTCGGGGTTCATGCCGTAGCGCGACGGCAGGTACTGGTAGACCAGCGTCTTGGATTCGCCGCGTTCCTCGGTGGTCATGCCGCCATCGCCGGTGGTGGTCGACGTGCCGGCGGCCGAGGCCCCCCGGCCGAGCGCCTCCTTGGCCTGCGCCGACAGGGCGCCGAAGCTCATGCCGGCGATGGTGATGGGGATGTCAAGATGGAGGGGTTTCTTGGCGTGGCGCGTGCCGAGGATCACGTCGGTGTCGCAGCGTTCGCGGTATCCTTCGAGCGGGTAGCGCGACATGGACGCCCCGAGAAACAGCAGGTCGTCGAAATGCGGCACCCGCCGCTTGGCGCCGCCGCCGCGGATGTCGTAGATGCCGGTGGCCGCGGCGCGGCGGATCTCGGCATTGATTTCGGGGGTGAAGGTGGCCGAGTGCACCGGCATGGTACGCGGCGCGTGTGTGTCGTCCTTGGCCATGGCGGGTCTCCTCAGTACGCGTTGTCGATGTCGAAATTGTAGAGCTTGCGGGCCGAGCCGTAGCGGCGGAACTCCTCGGGTTTCGCGTCGACGCCGGAGCGGTCCAGCAGGTCGCGCAGGATTTCCAGATGCTCGGGGCGCATTTCCTTCTCGACGCAATCGGCCCCGAGGCTCTTGACCGAGCCGCGCACGAAGAGCCGCGCCTCGTAGATGGAATCGCCCAACGCGTCGCCGGCGTCGCCGCACACCACGAGGTTGCCCGACTGCGCCATGAAGGCGGACATGTGCCCGACATCCCCCTGCACCACGATGTCGATGCCCTTCATGGAAATGCCGCAGCGCGACGAGGCATTGCCCCGGATCACCAGCAGCCCGCCATGCCCGGTGGCGCCGGCATACTGGCTGGCATCGCCGTCGACGATGACGGTGCCGCTGACCATGTTCTCGGCCACGCCGGGGCCGGCGCTGCCGTCCACGCGGATCGTGGCTTGCTTGTTCATGCCCGCGCAGTAATACCCGGTGGAGCCGCGCACCGTGACGTCGAGCGGGGACTCGAGCCCGACCGCGATGGCGTGGCTGCCGCGTGGATTGACGACTTCCCACGCGGTTTCGTTGGTCTGCGGGTCCTGCGACTGCAGGGTTGCGTTGAGGGCGCGCAGCCCCTCGGCGCCGAGATCGAATGTCTGCATGTCAGTGCTTCCAGAAATAGACGGTTGCGGGTTCGGGCTCCCAGACGCGGGCGGTGTCGATGCCCGGCAGGTTGACCAGCGCGCGGTATTCGCTGCCGAACGCGACGTACTGGTCGGTCTCGGCCATCACCGCGGGCTTGCAGGCGATCGGGTCGCGCACGACGCCGAAACCGTCCTTGGTGCCCACGACGAAGGTGTAGAACCCGTCGAGATCGTCGAGACCGCTTTCCAGCGCCTCGCCCAGCGAATGCCCCTGGTTCATCCGCCACGTGAGATAGGCGGCGGCAACCTCGGTGTCGTTCTGGGTTTCGACATTCACTCCTTCGCGCGCCAGCTTGCGGCGCAGCGAGTTGTGGTTTGACAGCGACCCGTTATGCACGAGGCACTGGTCCGCCCCGGTTGAGAACGGGTGCGCGCCGAGCGTTGTCACCGCGCTTTCGGTAGCCATGCGCGTGTGGCCGATGCCATGCGTCCCGGCCAGCCCGGGAATGTCGAACCGTTGCGCCACGTCCTCGGGCAGGCCCACCTCCTTGTAGATCTCGATGGTTTCCCCGGCGCTCATGACGCGCATGTCCGGATGACGCTCGGCGATCGCCGCGCGCGCTTTTTCCACGCCGTCGGCCGGCAGATCGATGACCGCGTGCGTATCCTTCACGGTGACCGACACGTCCGAGCCCAGCGCCGCGCCCAGCTCGGCCTCCAACCCCGCGAAGGCGGACGGGTCCGCCGCCTGCAGGGTGAGCCGCGCCCGGCCGTCATGGCCATCGCCATACACCGCGATCCCGGCACTGTCCGGGCCGCGATCCGTCATCGTGACCAGCATTTCGGTCAGCATTTGCCCGAGCTTGGGCTCGAGCGATTTGTCCTTGAGAAACAACCCGACGATTCCGCACATCGACGCCTCCATGATCCTGTCATGGGGAACTTAGCGTCATGCGTGCCGAATTTCAACAAGAAGAATTTATATTTCCTGTGAGGAAATATCGGGTATCCGAAAAAGGGTCAGTGAATGCCGCCGCCATCACCGCCCGCGGGGCCGTCATCCGACAGATCGACAAGCATGTAGCCACGTCCGTGGACCGTCTTGATCGCGAGCGGCCCCGCCCCGTCGGCGAAGAGCTTGCGGCGCAGTCGGCTGATCACGCCGTCGATCGCCCGGTCGCTCGCCGCCCAGTCCTTGCCGCGCACGGTTTCAAGTATCTTTTCGCGCGACAGAACCGCGTTCGTCCGCGCGGCAAGCGCCAACAAAACATCGAATTCCATCGCCGTGAGTTCGACCTCTTCCCCGTTGCGCGAAACACTGCGCATCACGCCGCAGATTTCGAGGTTCCCGACGCGGCGCAGGTAGGAGTCGGGCAAAGGCCGCGGCACGCCGTGGTCGGCCCGCAGGGCGAGCGTCCGCCGCAAGACCGCCCGGGCCCGCGCGCAGGTTTCCCGCAACCGGAGCGGTTTGGCCACGTAATCGTCGGCGCCCATTTCGAGGGCAAGAACGATATCGACCTCGTCATTGCTGTGCCCCAGCACCAGCACGCCGGCCGCCGTGTTCTGCCGCAGATCCCTGACGACATCCAGCGAATCGCGCGCTGCTAATTCGGACCCGATGAAACAGATATCAACGGCGTGATCCGAAACATCTGTAAGCACGCGATGAGGTTCCACGCAGGACACGGTCGTCACGCCTTCGTCAGCCAGCTTGCCGGCGATCTGGCCATGAGTGTCTGGATCATCCTCTAGTATGAGCGCCGTCGTCTTGTGCATCGGTCATTCCTTTTTGAGCCGACAACGCCCGCACCGTTAGTCGGAGGTGGTATCACGAGGTCCGAGTTATGACGAGAAAAGATACATGCAACAACTGCGTTTTGCATGGCCGGTACAACATGTGTTCATGCCCGTCACCGCGGCGACGGTCGTGAAATGCGCTCGGACCGGGTCGCGCATGGCACCGCACCATGATCCACGGAGCAGCGGGCGACCCGAAGATCCTGCCCCGCATACAACCTTTACCATAATGATACATCTTCTTACAATCCCGCCGCATTTGCGCCAAGTTTGCTTTCTACCGTTTTGGTGTACCGACATTATTGTCGGGAAAGAGACACATCCAAGGAGGTATGGAATGTCTGTACAGTTCTTTGCCCCGCGTGGTTCCAGTAACGAGCTTGTAAAGCTGCCAACGGCGTATCGGCGCAAGGTCAAGTGGCTGCCCCAGATCGGAGACATCTTTCCCGACTTCACCGTGAACACGACCGAGGGCGAGGTGCGATTCTGGGAATGGGCCGCGGGGAGCTGGGTGCATGTTTTCAGCCACCCGGCCGCCTTCACGCCCGTCTGCACCACCGAGATCGCGTCGATGGCCGCACAGCGCGATGAATGGGCCGCCAACGACATCAAGCTGCTCGGCCTGACCGGATCGAGCGTTCCGGAACTGATGGACTGGCATGCCGACATCGAGGATTTTTTCGATGTCACGGTATCTTTTCCGTCGGCGCATGATCCGGGCCTGCAATTGTCGCGGCTTTTCGGGATGGTCCATGAAAAGGAAGCGACGGACTGGCCCATTCGCAAGAGCTTCATCATCGACCCCGGACTGCACGTACAGGTCGTGACAGAATATCCCATCTACATCGGTCGCAACAGCGAGGAGATCCTTCGCGTCACGCAGGCGCTGCAACTGCGCGCAAGGACCGGGGCCGGCACCCCGTCGGACTGGTATGACGGCGACGTCGCGATCATCCCCGACCACATCCCGGAATCCGACGTGGTGGCGCATTTCGGCACCGCCTCGACGCGGGTCAAGCCATACCTGCGGCTTGCCGCGCCCGCCGAGGACGTGGCGCCGTCGGTCGTGCCGTTCGCGCGCTGACGGGCCGATGACGCGGGCGGCGGGGTTTATCCGCCGCCCTGCGGATAGGAAATGACGGAAAGATACCGAACCGGCAGCCGGATCAGTTCATCCGGGCCGTGCGGGGCGTCGGCATCGAAAAACAGGCTGTCCCCGGACCGCAGGGTGAAGCGTTGATCCCCGTGGCGATAGCCCACCTCGCCCTCGAGGATGTAGAGCAGCTCGATCCCCTCGTGCTGGAAGGTCGGAAAGATATCCGATTCCTCGCTGAGGGTGATCAGGTAGGGTTCGACGACAACGCCGCTGTTGTTGGCGCCAAGATGGCCCAGCAGGTTGTACTGATGGCCCGCCCGTGTGCCGGCGCGCTCGATCTCGAGCGCCTCGCCGGCCTTGACGTGCACGGCCTCGCGCCGTTCCTCGAAGCGGCGGAAGAACGCGGTCACCGGCACGCTCAGCGCCGCCGAAAGCGCCTGCAGCGTGGTCAGGGACGCGGAGGTGACGCCGTTCTCGATCTTCGAGAGCATCCCCACCGACAGGCCCGTCATCTCGGCAAGGTCGGCCACGGTCATGCCGCGCGATTTGCGGAATTCCCGCACCTCGCGACCGATCGCCGTTTCAAGGTTCTTCTCGCGGATTTCGCGAACCTTGTGCGGATCCTGACTCAGTTTCACATCGGTCATGACGGTAACCCCGGTTACTGGAGAACGGGCCGCTACCTTGGGCAAACGGCCCGGGAATTGCAAGGTGACGGCAGTCGCAAAGGGGCCGCACATGTCGTGAACCCGCAATCCGCGCGCCGTGGACCGGGCTAGAACGGCGCGAAAGGAGACGCCGACCATGAAAGCAGCCCTGATGACCGAGTTCGGCGGGAACCTGCCCGTCGAAACGGTGCCCGACCCGGCCTGCCCGCGCGACGGCGCGGTGATCGAGATCCGCGCCTGCGGTGTCTGCCGGTCGGATCATCACGCGTGGAAGGGCGCCGATCCGGACGTGGCGCTGCCGCACGTGATGGGCCACGAATTCGCGGGCGTGGTGGCCGAGACAGGGCCCGAATGCCACGGCTTCCGCCCCGCGGACCGGGTGACGGCGCCGTTCATACTGGGCTGCGGGCATTGCCCCGATTGCCGCGGCGGGGAACCCACGATCTGCGACCGCCAGCAGGTGATCGGCTTCACCGGCTGGGGCGCCTTTGCCGAGCGCGTCGCGGTGCCGCGCGCCGATTTCAACCTCGTGCCCCTGCCCGACACGGTCGGTTTCGAGACCGCCGCCAGCATGGGCTGCCGGCTGACGACCGCCTTTCGCGGCGTGGTGGACAGGGCCGCCCTGCGCCCCGGGGAGTGGCTGGCCGTGCATGGCTGCGGCGGCGTGGGCCTCTCGGCGGTCATGATCGGCGCGGCCGTCGGCGCGCGGGTGCTGGCCGTGGACATCACCCCCGAGGCGCTGGCCATGGCCCGGCAACTGGGCGCCGATGCCGTGCTGAATGCGGCCGACGTGGCGGATGCGGGCGCGGCCGTGCGCGACATCACCGCGGGCGGCGCGCACGTGTCGGTCGAGGGTCTGGGCGTGACGACGACGTTCGAAAACTCCCTGCGCGGCCTCCGCAAGATGGGCCGGCACGTGCAGATCGGGATGCCCGTGGGCGCCCATGCGGCACCGCCCCTGCCGCTGCTCGACCTCGTCTATGCACGCCAGATCACGCTGCACGGCACGCGCGGCATCGGGGCGCACCGGTTCGGCGCGCTGTTCGACATGATCGCCGCGGGGCGCCTTGATCCCGCGCGGCTCATCACCCGCCGAATCGCCCTGAGCCAACTATCGGATGCCTTGCACCAGATGGATTGTTTCCAGGGTCAAGGGGTAACCGTGGTCAATCAGCTACACTGTTGAAATCAGCACGACAAAGTCGGATTGCTGCCGGCTTTCGCCACATTTTCGCCGCATTTCGATGCGGTGCTGTAAAAATTGTTAACAGGCGCTTGTCGGGCGCTGACCGGCAGCGCTGCCTTGGCAAGAGGAGCAGACCGATGCCATCGAAGCCCCAGCACCCGCCCGACACGTCGAAGGGCAAACCCAAACCCGATCCGAAGCCGAGCGGCCCCAAGACGGTTTCAAGCCGCGTCTTCAGCGATTTCGCAGCCATCTGAGCCCGGCCGGACCGCAAACGGCCGCGCCCGGCCCGACACGGCCCCGACCCTGCATCGAGACGCGGCTGGCAGTCAGCCGACCAGTTCGAGACCCGAGAAGAAATACGCGATCTCGACCGCGGCCGTTTCGGGCGCGTCCGAGCCGTGGACCGAGTTTTCGCCCACCGAGTCGGCATATTCGGCCCGGATGGTGCCGGGCGCCGCGTCGGCCGGGTTCGTCGCGCCCATCACTTCGCGGTTCTTCGCGATGGCGCCCTCGCCTTCGAGCACCTGCACAACGACCGGGGCGCTTGCCATGAATTCGCACAGTTCGTCATAGAACGGGCGTTCCTTGTGCACCTCGTAGAAGACGCCGGCCTGTTCCTTGGTCAGCTTGATGCGCTTCTGCGCGATGATGCGCAGCCCCGCCTCCTCGAACTTGGCATTGATCTTGCCGGTCAGGTTGCGGTTCGTCGCATCGGGCTTGATGATGCTCAGCGTGCGTTCGGTTGCCATGTCGGTCTGATCCTCTTGAATAATCACGCGGGCCCCGGCCCGCGCCCCTTGTGTCGCGGCTCCGATAGCACGGGGGTCGGGCTTTGAAAAGCCGCGATTGACCCGGGCGCGGCATTGCGCCAAACCCGCCCCATGCTACGCCTTGACAACATATCCTATTCCGTGGCCGGCCGCCCGTTGCTGGACCATGCCTCGGCCACCATTCCCACCGGGCACAAGGTCGGCGTCGTCGGGCGCAACGGGACGGGCAAGACCACGCTGTTCCGGTTGATCCGGGGGGAGCTGGCGCTGGAATCCGGTCAGATCATCCTGCCGCCCCGCGCACGCATCGGGGGCGTGGCGCAGGAAGTGCCGGGAAACGAGGTGTCGCTGCTCGATACCGTGTTGAAGGCCGATACGGAACGCGCTGAATTGCTTGAGGAATCCGCGACCGCCACCGATGGCGACCGGATTGCCGAGATCCAGACCCGGCTCGCCGATATCGACGCGTGGGGCGCCGAGGCGCGGGCGGCCAGCATCCTCAAGGGGCTGGGCTTTTCGGACAGCGAACAGGCGCAGCCCTGCTCGGCCTTTTCGGGGGGCTGGCGGATGCGCGTGGCGCTGGCGGGCGTGCTCTTTGCCCAGCCGGACCTGCTGTTGCTGGACGAACCCACGAACTACCTCGACCTCGAAGGCGCGCTCTGGCTGGAAAGCTACCTAGCGCGGTATCCGCACACCGTCCTGATCATCAGCCACGACCGCGGGTTGCTGAACCGCGCCGTCGGCGCGATCCTTCATCTGGAGGACAGGAAGCTGCACTTGTACCAGGGCGGCTATGACAGCTTCGCCGAAACCCGCGCGGCGCGTGTCGCCGCCGCGGAATCGGAAGCGCAGAAACAGGAAGCGCGGCGGGCGCATCTGCAATCCTACGTGGACCGCTTCCGTTACAAGGCGGACAAGGCCAAGCAAGCACAGGCGCGGCTGAAGGCGCTGGCGCGGATGCAGCCCGTGACCCGCCCGCAGGAAGCCGCGTTGCGCAAGTTCAGCTTCCCCGAACCCGAGGCCCTGTCGCCGCCCATCCTGCGGCTCGAAGGGGCGGCCGTGGGATATGACGGGATGCCAGTTCTGAGCCGGCTGGACCTGCGGATCGACCAGGACGACCGGATCGCCCTTCTGGGGCGAAATGGTGAGGGAAAATCCACCCTGTCCAAGCTATTGGCGGGCAAACTTGGCGCGATGGAAGGGCGGGTTCACGCCGCCTCGAAGCTGCGCGTGGGGTATTTCGCGCAGCACCAGGTCGAGGAGTTGCGCGTGGACGAGACACCGCTGGACCACATCCGCCGGCTGCGCCCCGACGAGGCGCCGGCGAAGCTGCGGGCCCGGCTGGGGGGCTTCGGCATCGGAGCGGAGCAGGCCGACACCACGGTCGGCGGCCTGTCGGGCGGTCAGAAGGCGCGGCTGAGCCTGATGCTGGCCACGCTGGACGCGCCGCACATGCTGATCCTCGACGAGCCGACCAACCACCTCGACATCGAGAGCCGCGAGGCACTGGTGGAG
Organism: Roseovarius sp.; assembly: GCA_031580875.1. GTDB lineage: Bacteria > Pseudomonadota > Alphaproteobacteria > Rhodobacterales > Rhodobacteraceae > Roseovarius. Next base: position 19,761 of record JAVLCJ010000006.1, on the reverse strand, counting down.
GCGCTAACAGCTTATTCCGGCGCGGTAATCCTGGTCAGCCACGACATGCACCTGCTGGAGCTGGTGGCGGATCGGCTGTGGCTGGTGACGGCGGGCCGGGTCGCGCCCTACGAAGGCGATCTGGAGAGCTATCGCGCAAAGCTGCTGGCCGACAGGCCGGCGCGCAAGACGGCCGCGCCCGATGCCGCGGCGGCCCCCAAGCCCAAGCCGAAACGCCCGGCGCGCGACACGGTTCTGGCCTTGCGGCAGGACGTGAGGAAATGCGAACAACGCGTTGAAAAGCTGAATGAAATGCGGGATCGCGTTGCGGGAAAACTGGCTGATCCCGCGCTGTATGACGCGCCCGGCGACCTGGCCGAGTGGCAAAAGAAATACGCCGAGATCGAGGACGGCCTGGAACGCGCCGAAACGCTGTGGATGGCCGCGCTCGAACGGCTTGAAGAGGCCGGGGGATGATGTCCGCCGCGCCGCCTTCCGCCGCGCCGCCTGACGCGGCATGCGGCGAAGCGGGCGTATCGCGTCGGGATCGCGTCGGTGGCCTCACGCGCGGCTTGCGCGGCGCGGGCGGACCGCCTAGGGCTGACATGTGATGCCCTCCGAGGAGCCCGCATGGAGCCGTCTTTCCTGATCACCGCCTTCGTCACGCTGTTCGTGATCATCGACCCCGTCGGCATGACACCGCTTTTCGTGACGATGACACAGGGCATGGGCACCGCCCGGCGCCGGGTAATCGCGCTGCGCGCCTGCGTGACGGCCGCGCTGATCCTGATCGTCTTTGCCGCCTTCGGCGAGGCGGTATTGGAATTCATTGGCATATCCATGCCGGCCTTTCGCATCGCCGGGGGGATCCTGTTGTTCATCACCGCGCTGGACATGCTGTTCGAACGGCGCACCAAGCGGCGCGAGACCCGCGTGGAGGAGGAAGAGGAGGACGAAAGCGACGATCCGTCGATATTCCCCTTGGCCATCCCGCTGATCGGCGGCCCCGGCGCCATCACCACGGTCATCCTGCTGGCCGGGCAGAAACCCGGGCTGGAGGGGCTGGCATGGGTCATCGCGGTGATGCTGAGCGTCGTGCTTCTGGTTTTCCTGCTGTTCCTGACCGCCGGCCTGCTGGAGCGCGCGCTTGGCCGGACCGGCATTCTGGTGGTGACACGCCTTCTGGGCATGTTGCTGGCGGCGCTGGCGGTGCAATTCGTGCTGGACGGGTTGCGCGGGTTCGGGCTGGCGTCATGATCTTTCCAAGCCGTCCCGCCGCGCCTATATCGGCCCCATGACCGGAGATGATACCGCGCGCCTTCTTTACCTCGTGCTGCTTGGCGGCGCGATTGCCCTGTGGTTCTTCGCGCAGAACCGGGAATCGTGGGGGAAGGTCACGCAACAATCGGTCGTCTGGGCCCTGATATTTGTCGGAGTCATCGCGGCAGTCGGCCTGTGGGGCGACATCCGGCGGACGGTGACGCCCGGGCAGGCGCTGAGCGTACAGGAGGGGCGCATCGTCCTGCCGCGTGCGCCGGACGGGCATTATTACATGTCGGCCGACGTCAACGGCACGCCGGTGAATTTCGTTGTCGATACGGGGGCCAGCCAGATCGTGCTGAACAAGCGCGACGCCGCGCGGGCCGGTATCGACACGTCGGCCCTGAGCTACGTGGGCCGCGCCAACACCGCCAACGGCGTGGTCCGCACCGCGCCGGTACGGCTGGACCGGATCGCGATCGGCCCGATCGCCCACGAGGACGTGCGCGCGGTGGTCAACTCGGGCGAACTGGACCGGTCGCTTCTGGGCATGACCTACCTGCAACGGTTCCGCAGCGTCGAGATTTCGGGCGGCAAGCTGATCCTGACGCGATAGCGCGGTGCGCGGGGGTCAGCCGCGGCTGGGCAGCAGCGCCAGCATCCGGTCCCGCAGGGCGGCGGCGGAATGCCGGCCGACCCCGGCGCGCATCCCCGCCCGCATTCCCTTGCGCGGCCAAGACGGGGCGCCATCGGGCACGCTGTCATGGGCCGGCGCGTCAGCACCGGCGGGCTGCGCGGCCAGAAAGGCGATCATGCGCGCATCGAGAATGTAGCGCCCGCTGCGCCCGTCGCGGCGGTCCTTTTCCTGTTGATTGAGCCATGCGGCAAGCCGCGGGCAGCGCCGGATCTCCGCATCCCCGCCGGTCGCGAGGTAGAAGCCGGAATTGGCCCGCAGGCAGATGTTGTCGAGGACGCGGGCGGCCCCTTGCGCCCCGGCGGGCACCTCGTGCTTGCGCAGGTAGTTGAACCGTTCGGGCCGACCGTTGAAGAAAACGGCCAGCGCCGTTTCGAGGTCGAGGCATTTCCGGGCCACGATATCGCCGAGATCGGCTTCGGGGTCATCGCGCCAGTCGTAACGGCGGGCCTGCGCGCGCAGGCGCATCTGTACCGATACCTCCTGCTCGTTGGACGGGCATGTTCCGAAATTGGGTCTGGTCACTTTTCGCTCCGGTTTGTCTGCGTGGGACAGGTCGGCAACCTGCACGCGAAAAGCGCTGAATATTGGGAACGATTGTGGCCCTGTGACGACATGGATCACGTTTGCGTGGACCGCTGCGACCGGGGCAAATACCCGTGGCGTGCGCGAACGTCCGCCGTTAGGGTCGTGCCATGCTGACCCGGATACTCGACGCATTCCGAACACCGGCGCCCGCGCCCCTGCCCGAGCCTGACGATGCCCTCGCGCTTGGCGCGCTGATGGTGCGGGTGGCGAAATCGGATCGCGACTACCGTTTCAGCGAGATCAGCCGGATCGACAGGTTGCTTGCGCGGCTCAACGGGGTCGGCCCGGTCGAGGCCGCGAAGATGCGCGCGACCTGCGAGAAGCTGGAGCGCCAAGCCCCCGAGACCGACCGTTTCGGCCACATCATCCGCGAAACCGTCAGTTTCGAATCGCGGGTGAGTGCCCTGGAGGCGCTTTGGGAAGTGCTGCTTGCCGATGGCGAGGCCCATGCCGAGGAGCTGGGCGTGATCGACATGGCGCGCGAGGCAATGGGCCTGAGCCATGCCGACAGCGACGCGGCGCGCGCGATGGCGGAAAACGGCGATTAATGATTGGCCCCGCGCGGGAACACGTTTATATCTCCTCGCATGCTTTCTGATCTGCTCAAGAAACTGGTCCAGCCCGAGCCCGACGCGCTTGATGCGCTCGACGCGCAACTGGCGCTCATGTCGCTGTTGGTGCGGCTGGCCAAGTCCGACGGCTACTATGCCGCCGGTGAAATCATCCATATCGAGAAGATCGCGATGGCGCGGTTCGCCGTGTCGCACGACCGCGCGGCCGAGCTGCGGGCGGAGGCCGAGCGCGTGGAGGCCGAGGCGCCCGACACGGTGCGGTTCACCAACGCGATCAAGGAAACCGTCCCGTATGACGAGCGCGTGGGCGTCATCGAGGCGCTGTGGCAGGTGGCGCTCGCCGATGGCGAGCGGGACCACGACGAGGACTCGCTGATCCGCATGGCCGCCAGTTTCCTTGGGGTGAACGACCGCGACAGCGCGCGGGCACGCCAGAGGGTCGCGGGCGACGCATGATCGCCAGCCTGCCGATGTACGACCGTCCCGAGACGGCCGCGGCAAACGACAGGTTTTGGCAGGGGATACGGGCCGTGCTGGGGCATGGGCCGGCCAGCCTGGCCCGCGGCACCGACCCGTGGGCGCACTGGCGCAGCCCCGATCTTCTGCTGTCGCAGACCTGCGGCTATCCGTACCGCGCCTGCCTTCATGGCCGCGTGCAGCTTGTCGCGACGCCCGACCACGGGATCGCCGGCTGCCCGCCCGGTCATTATTGCAGTGTCCTTGTCTGCCGGCGCGACGATCCGCGCGGCCTGCAGGACTTCGCCGAGGCCAGGTTCGCCTACAACGAGCCGCTTTCGCAAAGCGGTTGGGCCGCGCCGCAGACCTATGCGCACGCGCGGGGTGTCCTGTTGGGACAGCCGGTGCGCTGCGGTAGCCATCGCGGCTCGGCCCGGGCCGTGGCGGCGGGACAGGCGGACCTCGCGGCGCTCGATGTCCTGAGCTGGCAGATGATGTGCGCGCATGACGATTTCGCGGCCCGCCTGCGCGAGGTGGCGCGAACGCCGCCGACGCCCGCCCTGCCCTACATCACCGGCCCCGAGGGCGACGCGGCGGCCCTGCGCGCGGCATTGCGGCAGGCCATCGCGGGGCTCGGCGCCGCGGACAGGGCGACGCTGGGGCTGGCGGGACTCGTTCAGGTGCCCGCCGATGCCTACCTCGAATTGCCCAATCCGCCGGCACCGGCGGCCGATCCGGGCTGACCATGCGTCAAATCGGCAGGAAACGACGCACAACAGCCGTTTTGCAAGTTGCATCGCGCGTAATTTTCGTTCCTATTGTCGGGTTGAAAACCAACCCGACGCCCTGACCGGACAGTGCCCTTGACCGATACCGACCCCGTCATAGAGATCAGCAACCTGCACAAGGCGTATGGCGCGCTGGAGGTCATCAAGGGCGTGGACATCACCGCCCGCAAGGGCGATGTCGTCTCGCTCATCGGGTCGTCGGGGTCGGGCAAGTCCACGATCCTGCGCTGCGCCAACCTGCTGGAGGACAGCCAGCAGGGCGACATCATCTTCAAGGGCGAACCCGTCAGATGGAAGGGCGAGGGCCTGCGCCGGCATCCCGCCGATCCCAGGCAGGTGCTGCGGATCCGCACGAACCTGTCGATGGTGTTCCAGCAGTTCAACCTTTGGGCGCACATGACCATCCTGCAGAACGTGATGGAGGCGCCCGTCACCGTGCTCGGCCGCGACAGGGCCGAGGTGGCAACCGCCGCGCGGGGCTATCTGGACAAGGTGGGCATCGGCGACAAGGCCGACGTGTATCCCGCGCAGCTCTCGGGCGGGCAGCAGCAGCGCGCGGCGATCGCGCGCGCGCTGTGCATGGAGCCCGAGGCGCTTCTTTTCGACGAACCGACCTCGGCGCTGGACCCGGAACTGGAACAGGAAGTCGTGCGCGTGATCAAGGATCTGGCCGCCGAGGGACGCACGATGATGCTGGTGACCCATGACATGAAAATGGCGCGGGATGTTTCCGACCTCGTCGTTTTCCTGCACCAGGGCCTTATCGAGGAGCAGGGCGCCCCCGACACGCTGTTCGAGGCGCCCCGATCCGAGCGGCTGCGGCAGTTTCTCAGCTCGACCATGGCCGCGTGACACTCAAACCAAGAGGGAGTACCGAAATGAAAAAAATGATCCTATCCGCCGCCGCGCTGGCCGCTTCGGCCGGGATGGCCATGGCGCAGGACGTGGTGCGGCTCGGCACCGAGGGGGCCTATCCTCCGTGGAACTTCATCAACGACGCCGGCGAGGTCGACGGCTTCGAGCGCGAGCTGGGCGACGAGCTTTGCGAGCGTGCCGAGCTGAATTGCGAGTGGGTGACGAACGACTGGGATTCGATCATTCCCAACCTCGTTTCGGGCAACTACGACGTGATCATCGCCGGGATGTCCATCACGGACGAGCGCGACGAGGTCATCGATTTCACCCAGAACTACACGCCGCCCGACCCGTCGGCCTATATCGCTATGGCGGAGGTCGAACTGGACAACGCCATCGTCGCGGCGCAGGCCAACACGATCCAGGCGGCGTTCGTCGCCGAGAAGGGCTGGACACTGGTGGAATACGCCACGCCCGAGGAAACCATCGCGGCCGTCCGCAACGGCGAGGCTGACGCGGTTCTGGCCGACAAGTCCTACCTTGTGCCGGTGGCCGCCGAGGAGGCCGACCTGATGCTGCTGGACCGCGAGGAAGCGATCGGCGGCGGCGTCGGCATGGGCGTGCGCGAATCCGACCCGGACCTGCGCGAGACCTTCGATGCCGCGATCCAGTCGATGAAGGATGACGGCAGCCTGAACGAGCTGATCCGGAAATGGGAGGTCGCCTCGACCTTCTGAGGTGCCCGGCGACCCCGGGGCGGGCACCCCTGCCCGCCCCTTCCCTACAGCCCCCCGTGTTGCGAGGCCCGACATTTTCAGTTTCTGCGCAGATCCCGAAACGTTGGACGGTTTCCGCTGGCTGTCGTGCTACCTGACCACGGGCAAGCACGCGAATTTCTATATCTCGTTCGGGACGGTCCTGCTGTTGCTGGCGATCACCGCGCCCACCGCGCTGGCATTCGGGTTCGGCGGGGCGATCGCGGCCCGGTCCCGCGTTGCGCCGGTCAGCTGGCTGGGCAAGGCCTATATCGCGCTGGTGCGGGGCGTGCCCGACATCGCGTTTTTCCTTTTCTTCGTCATCGCGCTGGACCAGGGCTTCGAATGGCTGCGCCACCAGGTGCTGTGCCCCGACTGGGACCAGCCGATCCGGCAAGGCAACGATTTCGTCGTCTGTCAGGCGGCGAAACTGCCGCTTGGCAACGCGGCGCAATGGATCCACGAGGTTTACGGTTTTTTCCTTGCCGTGCTGACCTTCGCCATCGTTTTCGGCGCCTTCGCGGCCAACGTGCTTTTCGGCGCGATGCGCGCGGTGCCGCGCGCGCAGCTTGAAACCGCCGAGGCCTACGGCATGAGCCGGCGCCAGACCTTCTGGCGGATCCTCGTGCCGCAGATGTGGGTCTATGCGCTGCCGGGCCTTTCCAATCTCTGGATGGTCCTGATCAAGGCCACGCCGCTGCTGTTCCTGCTGGGGGTCGAGGATATCGTGTACTGGGCGCGTGAACTGGGCGGCACCGCGAACCCGCGCTTCACCTCCTATCCGCATGGCGATTGGCGGGTGTGGTATTTCCTCGCGCTGCTGGTCTTCTACCTTGCCTTCACGCGGGTGTCGGAAATCTTGCTCGAACGCCTGATGACCCGGCTGACGCACGGTCAGGCCACCACCGGCGGCGAAGCGCAGCGAAAGGCCGCGGCATGAGTTGCTGGCAGACCATCCAGGAGTACGGCCTGCGCAGCCTCGGCCTTGGCGAGCGGCTGTTGCCGCGCGAGGATTTCACCCTGTGCGAGCAGGCCACGCTGATCGGGTCGGGGCTTCTGTGGAACATCTATTTCGGGACGCTGGCGCTGGTGGCCGGGTTCTTCCTCGCCACGGCCGTCGCCGTCGGCAAGAGCGCGCGCAACACGGCCGTCCGCAAGGCCTCCGAATGGTTCATCTTCGTATTCCGGGGCTCGCCCCTGTTCATCCAGTTCTTCTTTGCCTATTTCGCCTTCCTGTCGCTGAAATCCGTGCATCCGGTGTTTGACCCGTTCACCGCGGCATGGCTCGGGGCGCTGATCGTGCTGTTCCTGAACACCGCGGCCTATTCCGGGGAGATATTCCACGGCGCGCTGCGCTCGATCCCCACGGGCGATGTGGAGGCGGCGGACGCATACGGCTTCAGCGGCTGGATGCGGTTTCGCAAGATCGTCTGGCCCACGATGCTGCGGCTGGCATGGCCGGCCTACACCAACGAGGCGATTTTCCTTTTCCATGCCACGACGCTGGTCTTCTTCTCGGGGTTCCCGGCGTGGCAACAGCGGGGTGATGCGCTTTACTACGCCAGCTACTTCGCGGACAAGACCTTCAACCCCTTCGTCCCCTACCCGATCCTCGCGGGCTATTTCATCTTGCTGACGCTGGTGGTGATCGGCCTGTTCGGGCTGGTGAACCGCCGTCTGAACAGGCATTTGCCGCAAGAGGCCCGGCGCCGGCTGAAGCTGCGGATCAACGTGATCCGCTAGGGGGCACCGCATCCTCGGGCGCATAGCGGCTGATCATCTCGTAGCTCTTGCGCGGCCCGTTTACCCGCCATGTCACGGTGAACCGGGGCCAGTCGGAGAAATCGTACCACCCGTCGTACATGTCCGGGGGGCACCAATGCGTGGCCCGCCCGCCCTGCGCCGGCACCTCGTGGAAAAAGCGGCCATCGGCGAAATGCACGCGCAGGCCCGGTGCCCAGAGGTAGCACCGCTCGGCCTGCACCGGGGGCTGGCCGGGCAGCATCAGCCGGCCTTGTTCGCAAAGCCGCAAATCCGCGCCCTGCCATTGCCAGCAGGCCCGGCCGTCGAAGGTGGCGGTGGATCCGTCGGCATGGGTGATCCGGCGGTCGAGCCGCCACGCCCCCGCGAAATGCGCCAGTTCGCGCGCCGTCGGTGCCATGCTTGCCCGTTCCGTGTCCCTGCGGCTCCTGCCTTGCCGTGCGGCCGCCATGCGTCTAAACCCGCGCCAACCTGACAGGAAAGACAAGGGTCCGCCACATGATTCCCCGATATTCCCGCCCCGAGATGACCGCCATCTGGGACCCCGCCACCAAGTTCCGCATCTGGTACGAGATCGAGGCGCATGCCTGCGATGCGCAGGCCGATCTGGGCGTCATCCCGCGCGAGAACGCCGAGGCCGTGTGGAAAGCCCGCGACGCGGAGTTCGACGTGGCCCGCATCGACGAGATCGAGGCCGTGACCAAGCACGACGTGATCGCCTTTCTCACGCATCTGGCCGAGCATGTCGGCAGCGAGGAGGCGCGGTTCGTGCATCAGGGCATGACCAGCTCGGACGTTCTGGACACCTGTTTCAACATCCAGCTCACGCGTGCGGCGGACCTGCTGCTGGCGGACATGGACAAGCTGCTGGGCGCGCTCAAGCGGCGCGCGTTCGAGCACAAGATGACGGTCCGCATCGGCCGCAGCCACGGCATCCACGCCGAGCCGACCACGATGGGCCTGACCTTTGCCCGTTTCTATGCCGAGATGGACCGCAACAAACGCCGGCTGGAAACGGCCCGCGAAGAGATCGCCACCGGCGCGATTTCCGGCGCGGTGGGCACCTTTGCCAACATCGACCCCGCCGTCGAGGTTCATGTCTGCGCGAAACTGGGGCTGAAGCCCGAACCGATCAGCACGCAGGTCATCCCGCGCGACCGGCACGCGGCGTTTTTCTCGGCACTGGCGGTCGTGGCCTCCTCGATCGAGAACCTCGCGATCGAGGTGCGCCACATGCAGCGCACCGAGGTGCTGGAAGGCGAGGAATTCTTCTCGAAGGGGCAGAAGGGCAGCAGCGCGATGCCGCACAAGCGCAACCCCGTGCTGACCGAGAACCTGACCGGGCTGGCGCGCATGGTCCGCAGCGCCGTCATCCCCGCGCTGGAGAACGTGGCGCTCTGGCACGAACGGGACATCTCGCACAGCTCGGTGGAGCGCAATATCGGGCCCGACGCCACCGTCACGCTGGATTTCGCGCTGACCCGGCTCACGCAGGTGGTGGACAAGCTGGTGATCTATCCCGAAACGATGCTTGCCAACATGCACAAGTTCCGCGGGCTGGTGATGAGCCAGCGGGTGCTGCTGGCGCTCACGCAGGCCGGGGTCAGCCGGGAGGACGCCTATCGGCTGGTGCAACGCAACGCCATGAAGGTCTGGGAAGACGGCAAGGATTTCAAGACCGAGCTTCTGGGGGATCCGGACGTCACCGCCGCGCTGACGCCCGCCCAGATCGAGGAGAAATTCGACCTCGGCTACCATACCAAGCATGTCGACACGATCTTCGAGCGCGTCTTCGGAGAAAGCTGAGCGGCCCGCGGGCCAGCGCCGGGCCATGCCCGGCCCCCGGGTGGCGCGTCAGTCGATCCGCGCCACCGCTTCGACCGGGCCGTGGCCTTCGCGCTGGATGATCACCGCGACGGGGTCCGGCCCGGTGACGGGCACCAGCGTCTCGAAGGGTTCGGCCGGGCGCCATGCCGGCTCAAGCATGCGCAGGCCGTGAACGATGTTGACGTAATCCAGCGTCCGCCCGGCATTTTCCCCGCGGTCTATGCGCACCGTGGCCTCGGGCCTGTACCGCATGAGCCGCACGCTGAGCGGCACCGAGACGTCCCCGTTGGCGCGCGCCACGACTTTCACGCGGTCCCCGCGGCGTGTCAGGTCGAGTGTCACGCCGCGGGGCTGGTCCGCGGCGGCGTCGATCAGCGCGTCCACCTCGGCCGCGCGATTGCCGACGGCATCGGCCGCCCCGTTGACGATCATTTGCGGCGTGTACACCATGCGCCGGCCCGCGGCGCGGGCATAGGCCCGTTGCCGCGCGGTGTGGGCAGCATCGCCGAAACTGTCCTTCCAGCCGATATAATCCCAGTAATCGACGTGAAACGCGAGCGCGACGACATCCTCACGCGCCGCGAGGTCGCGAAGATAGGCATCCGCGGGCGGGCAGGACGAACATCCCTGCGACGTGAAAAGTTCCACGACAACCGCGGCCCCCTCCCCGGCCCGTGCGTTGTCGGCGGGGGTGAGAAAATGCCCGAGGGCCACGAGAATCAGCACTGCTCTTTTCAACATCCCGCCATCCGTTTCCTGTGACTGTTGCGCGGAAAAGGTAGTCCCGCACGCCGCGGTTCACCAATCAATGTTTCGCGATGGACCCTTCGCCGCATGGCCCGCGCGGCGATGGCGCCGGCTGCGTCCGTGTTTCGCAGGCGGCGGAACCCGTGGGCGACACGGTGATTGCAGAATTGTGTGCAGCAGTATACAATACCGCCATACGGCTCTTGATCGACTGTTTGAAATCGGTCAGAACGCCATGCAAGGTTCAGCCCTACACGTTTCAAAGGAAACCAGCCATGCCAATTTCCGTCGGACACGACACCGCGCAAACCCGTAAAACCCTTTCCGTCGGCGGTCAGAATGTCGCCTACTACTCGATCCCGGCCGCCGAGGCCGCCGGGCTGGGCGATTTCTCGCGCCTGCCCGCCGCGCTGCGCGTCGTGCTGGAAAACATGCTGCGCTTCGAGGACGGCAAGACCGTCACCACCGACGATATCAAGGCGTTCTCGGACTGGGCCGACAACGGCGGACGCGCCAACCGGGAACTGGCCTATCGCCCGGCGCGCGTGCTGATGCAGGATTTCACCGGCGTGCCGGCCGTTGTGGACCTTGCCGCGATGCGCGACGGCATCAAGGCGCTTGGCGGCGACGCGCAGAAGATCAACCCCTTGAACCCGGTCGACCTGGTTATCGACCACTCGGTCATGATCGACGAGTTCGGCAATCCGCGCGCCTTCCAGATGAACGTGGACCGCGAGTACGAACGCAACATGGAACGCTACCAGTTCCTGAAATGGGGACAGGGCGCGTTCGACAATTTCCGCGTGGTGCCGCCGGGGACCGGCATCTGCCACCAGGTCAACCTTGAATACCTTGCCCAGACGGTCTGGACCGACGAGGATCAGAACGGCGAAACGGTGGCGTATCCCGACACGCTGGTCGGCACCGACAGCCATACCACGATGGTCAACGGTGCCGCCGTGCTGGGCTGGGGCGTCGGCGGCATCGAGGCCGAGGCCGCCATGCTGGGCCAGCCGATTTCCATGCTCATTCCCGAGGTCGTGGGCTTCCAGTTGACGGGCGCCATGATGGAAGGCACGACGGGCACCGACCTCGTGCTGAAAGTCGTCGAGATGCTGCGCAAGCGGGGCGTCGTGGGCAAGTTCGTGGAATTCTACGGGTCGGGGCTGGACAACCTGCCGCTTGCCGACCGCGCCACGATCGCGAACATGGCGCCGGAATACGGCGCGACCTGCGGGTTCTTCCCGATCGACGACGAGACGCTGCGGTACCTCGAACAGACGGGCCGCGACAAGGATCGCATCGCGCTGGTCGAGGCCTATGCCAAGGAAAACGGGTTCTGGCGCGGGCCGGATTACGACCCCGTCTATTCGGACACCCTGCATCTGGACATGGACGAGATCGTGCCGGCGATCTCGGGGCCCAAGCGGCCGCAGGATTACGTGGCGCTGGATCGCGCATCCTCGGAGTTCTTCAACGTCGTGTGCGACTATCGCGGGGAGGACGAGACCGTCGCGGCGACCGACATGGCCTCGGAAGGGCCCGCACCCGACCCGCTGATCGACCCGCGCAAGAGCCAGAAGGTGGAAGGCGAGGACTACGAGCTGCGTGACGGCTCGGTCGTGATCGCCTCGATCACCTCGTGCACCAACACGTCGAACCCCTATGTCATGATCGGCGCCGGGCTGGTGGCCAAGAAGGCGCATGAGCTGGGCCTCAACCGCAAGCCGTGGGTCAAGACCTCGCTCGCGCCGGGGTCGCAGGTGGTGACGCAATACCTCGAGGCCAGCGGGCTGCAGGAGCATCTTGACGCGATCGGGTTCAACCTCGTCGGTTACGGCTGCACGACCTGCATCGGCAATTCCGGCCCGCTGCAGAAAGAATTGAGCGAAGCGATCGCCGAAGGGGACCTGATGGCCTGTTCCGTCCTGTCCGGCAACCGCAACTTCGAGGGGCGGATCAGCCCGGACGTGCGCGCCAACTACCTGGCGAGCCCGCCGCTGGTGGTGGCCTACGCGCTGGCCGGTGACATGAACATCGACCTGACCACCCAACCGCTGGGCGAGGACAAGGACGGCAACCCCGTCTACATGAAGGACATCTGGCCCACCCAGCAGGAGATCGCGGCACTGGTCGAGAAAACCGTGACGCGCGAGGCGTTCCAGTCGAAATATGCCGACGTCTTCAAGGGCGACGAGAAATGGCAATCGGTCGAGACGTCGGGCGGGGAAACCTATGACTGGCCGCCGCAATCGACCTACGTGCAGAACCCGCCGTACTTCCAGGGCATGTCCAAGGAGCCGGGCACGATCTCGAATATCGAGGGGGCGCGCGTGCTTGCGCTTCTGGGTGACATGGTCACGACCGACCACATCAGCCCGGCGGGATCGTTCAAGCCGGATACCCCGGCCGGCCAGTACCTGACCGAGCGGCAGGTGCCGGTTCGCGAGTTCAATTCCTACGGGTCACGCCGCGGCAACCACGAGGTCATGATGCGCGGCACCTTCGCCAACATCCGCATCCGCAACGAGATGCTCGACGGCGTCGAAGGCGGCTACACCAAGGGCCCCGACGGCGAACAGACCTCGATCTACGAGGCGTCGATGGCCTATCAGGCGCAGGGGACGCCGCTGGTCGTGTTCGGCGGTGAACAGTACGGCGCCGGCTCGTCGCGGGACTGGGCCGCGAAGGGCACGGCGCTTCTGGGCGTGAAGGCCGTGATCGCCGAGAACTTCGAGCGCATCCACCGGTCGAACCTCGTCGGCATGGGTGTCATTCCGTTCGAGTTCACCGGCGGCGACACGCGCAAGACGCTGGAGCTGACCGGGGACGAAAGCGTGTCGATCACCGGGCTGGACACGATCCAGCCGCAGCAGGAGGTGCCCTGCACCATCACCTACGCGGACGGCACGACCCGCGAAATCAAGATCAAGTGCCGCATCGATACCGCCATCGAGAAGGAATATGTCGAACATGGCGGCGTGCTGCATTACGTGCTGCGCGACTTGGCCAAGGCGGCCTGACGCAAACCGGCCGGGTGGCGATGCGATCGCCCGGCCGCCCGTTCCGGCGCCACCGCGCCGGGGTGATGCCTTTATGATTACTGCCCATTTTTCGGCGCTTCGGCGTCATTCTGCCGATTTTCCGCGCAGCGCCCCGTCGTCACGCCATCACGCCTGTGCGCTGCCCTTTCAATGCCGCGGGAGAATGCCATCTTGAGGGTATAACCAAACAAGAGCAGGAGCCATCCATGCGCACGGCGCTGATCCTATTTCAGGCAGGGGTTCTGTCCTGCCTCGCGGTCTATGGCGCGCACAGCGGCACCGACAGCGAAACGGCCTGTCCGCTGCCGACGGCGAAGACCGACATCCATTGCAACGACTGACCGCGCTTATTCCCGCGCGGCGGCCTTTTCCATCGCGGGCAGGATCTTGGATTCCAGCACGCGCTCGGTGATCGGGCCGGCAAAACGCAGGACGATCCGCCCCTGCCCGTCCAGCACGTAGGTTTCGGGCACGCCGTAGACCCCCCAGTCGAGAGCCATGCGCCCCTTGGCATCCGCGCCGATGGCGGCGTAGGGGTCACCCAGTTCCTCGAGAAACCCGAGCGCCTTTTCCGGCTTGTCCTTGTAGTTCACGCCGTAGATGGTCACGCCGTTCTCGGCCAGCTGTTCCAGGTGGGGATGCTCCACCCGGCAGGGCGCGCACCAGCTTGCCCAGTAGTTCACCAGCTTGACGCCGCCGCCGCGCAGGTCCGCATCGTCGAAACCGGGCTTGTCCCCGAGGGGTGTCACCGCGACGGCCGGCGCCTGCTTGCCCTCAAGGGCCGAGGGCAGTTCATCGGGATTTTCGCGTTGCATCCCGAAGAAGAAAAGCGCCGCGAGCCCGGCGAAGAGGACGGGCGGCAGGATCATGAGGGGGGAGATCTTAGCCATTTCTGTCGCGCTTTCCTTCGAGTTCATCCAGCTTTTTCTTGACCTTTGCCCCGCGCCTGAGGCTGAGCCAGACAAGCACCGCGATCAGCACCAGCGACACCGCGTAGGATGACAGCACCGCCTCGGCATATTTTCCCAGATCAGGCATCATCCCATGCGCTCCCGTGCCAGCAACGCGCGCATCCGGCGCGCGCGGATTTCCGTGCGGGTCCGCAGCAGGATCAGCGCGATGCACAGCAGCACGAAGCCCGCCATCGACACCAGCAGCGGATGATAGAAAACGTCGGCCACGTTTTCCTCCTTGTCCAGGCTGAGCGACGCCCCCTGGTGCAGCCCTTGGTTCCAGAACAGCACCGCGTAGCGGCTGAGCAGGGCGAAGACGGACCCGACAAGGCACAGGATGCTGGTGAGGTCGGCCGCGGTGTCGTCATTCTCGATCGCCTCCCACAGGGCGATGTAGCCCAGATAGAAAAGAAAGAGGATCAGGAAACTTGTCAGGCGCGGGTCCCATGCCCACCACGTGCCCCACATGGGCTGCCCCCAGATCGCGCCGGTGACAAGCGCGATCACCGTCATGACAGCGCCCACCGGCGCCGCCGCCCGGGCGGCCAGCGCGCTCACGTGGTGCCGCCGGATGATCCAGATCAGCGAGGTAATCAGCATCATCAGCCACGCGTTGATGGCCATCAGGGCGCTCGGCACGTGCAGGTAGATGATCTTGACGGTCGAGCCCTGCCGGTAATCGTCGGGCGTGAAGAAAAAGCCCCAGGTCAGCCCGGTGACAAGGCACAACACCGCCAGCACCGATATCGACGGCAGCACCCGGTCCGTTGTCCGGATGAATTTCTTGGGGTTGGCATATTCCCAGAGTGAAGTCACGTTCATCCCTATTCCCGTTGCTCAGCGCAGGTTGATCCTTAGTACCGCGGCGGACGCGAAAGGCAAAAGCGCGATGGTGCCGCAGCTGATGCCGGCCAGCATAAGCAGCGGCGTCGAGGTGTCGAGCCCTTCGGCACCGCGGCGGGCGACCTCGGCCCCGAAGATGAGCGTCGGCACGTAAAGCGGCAGGACAAGCAGGCTCAGCAGCAGGCCGCCACGCTTGACGCCCACGGTCAGGGCCGCGCCGAACGTGCCGATGACACTGAGGGCCGGCGTGCCAAGGATCAGCGACACAAGCAGCGGCACGTAGCCGCGCTCGGGCAGGCTCAGCAGCAGGCCCAGAACCGGCGCGGCCAGAACCAGCGGCAGCCCCGTCGTCATCCAGTGTGCCAGTGCCTTGACGCTGGCGACCGCTTCCATCGGCAGCGGCGCCGTGGCCAGCAGATCGAGGCTGCCGTCCTCCCAGTCGAGGGCGAAGATGCGGTCGAGCGAAAGCAGACAGGCCAGAAGCGCCCCCAGCCAGAGGATGCCGGGCGCGATCCGCGCCAGAAGGCCGGATTGCGGGCCGACCCCGAAGGGCACCAGCACGACCACGATGAGGAAAAACGACAGCCCCAGGCCGAAGCCGCCACCGGCGCGCATCGACAGGCGCAGGTCGCGTGTCAGCAAGGCGATCACAGGAACGCCTCGTCGAAATCGTCGGCCTCGCTGGCCGTCGCGCGGTACGGCGCCAGCTCCAGCACCCGGGCGTCGGGCAGGCCCAGATCGATATGCGTGGCCATCAGCGCCGCGCCGCCGCGCGCAAGATGGGCCCTGACGGCCGCGGCGAACATCGTCACGGCGTCACGGTCAAGGGAGACCGTAGGTTCGTCCATCACCCAGACGGGCCGGCCTGTCACCAGCAGCCGCGCCAGCCCGAGCCGGCGTTTCTGCCCTGCCGAGAG
Organism: Roseovarius sp.; assembly: GCA_031580875.1. GTDB lineage: Bacteria > Pseudomonadota > Alphaproteobacteria > Rhodobacterales > Rhodobacteraceae > Roseovarius. Next base: position 3,722 of record JAVLCJ010000006.1, on the reverse strand, counting down.
CATCCCCGCCGGCCGGTCGAGAAGCGGGGCAAGGTCGAAGGTGGCCACCGCGCCGGAAATGTCGCGCTGGTCGAACACGCGTGCCCAGAAATCGAGGTTCTCGGCCACCGACAGCGTGGCCTTTATCCCGTCGGCGTGGCCGGCATAGACCAGCGTGTCGGCGGGCGCTTCCACCCGGCCGGCGACCGGCGGTTGCAGGCCCGCGATGGTGCGCAGCAGGGTCGTCTTGCCGATCCCGTTGGGACCGCGCAGGACAAGCGCGGTGCCGGCCTCGAGCACGAAGGACACGCCGTCGAGTACGCGGAGTCCGCCGCGCGCTATCGTCAGATCCGTCACCTGCAGTGTCATGCGTGACTGGTTACCTCAATCCCGCGGCGCCGGAAAGCGCCCGAGGCCGCCCTGCGTCGTCACGTTTCGTCACACGGGGATCACGGCCGCGGCGACGCGCCTGCCTTCGGACAGGAGCACGTTGAACGTACGGCAGGCGGCGGGCGAATTCATCGCCTCCACCCCGAACCCCTCGTCCTCGAGGCGGGTGCGCAGATCGGCCGGCACATGCGCGGTTTCCGCCCCCGTGCCGATGAAGAGCACGTCAACGCTGTCGCACAGGTCGATCAGCGTGTCGGCATCCTCGTAGCCGCCCCAGCTGCGCGCGCCCGAGCCCGTCACGCAGACAGGCCCTTCGACGATCTGGCCGCCCACGCGGAAAAAGCCGGGGCCGTACCCGTCGAACGGGGTGGCTTCGCGAAATGTGATCTCGTTCAGTTGCATGTCACTCCCCCATTTGCCAGATCGGCAAGCCGCTCGCCACCGCGAGCGCGATCACGGCGTAGGCCGCCCATCGGTACAGTCGCTCATGACGCGGGTCAAACAGCGATTGCCCCACCAGCGTCGTGACGAAATAGGGCACGGCAAGCAACGCCGCAACGACGACCACGTCGATCGTGACAGAGCCGCGCAACACGAGGTTTGCCACGACGACGACATCGAGGATCGCGAGGAAAAGGATCGTGTTGGCCCGCACCGACAACGCCGCCGACTGGCCGGCGAGGTAGAACAGGATCACCACCGGGCCGGTCAGGCCCGTCAGGCCGCCGACCACCCCGGCGACCCCGCCGATGCCGGCAAGCCCCGTGCGCGACACCCGGCCCGAGAAGCGCCACCCGGCGATCAGGGCGGCCAGCGTCGCCGTCGCGATTGCCGCCACGATCCACCGGATCATCGCACCGGGCAAGACATCTAGAATCAAAAGCCCCACCGGCACCGTGAACAGCGCCGCCACCGCCAGCAACCCGACCTCGCGGTGCGCCGCCCGTGCCCATGCCCCGGGCAACAGCGCCGCGGTACTGGCGATGCCCGTGAGACCGATCAGCGCGATCACCCTTTCCGCCGGCAGGAAGATCCCCGCCACGGGCACGAAGATCAGGGCGGTGCCGAACCCGGTGAAGCCGCGCACGACCCCGGCCACGCAGATGGTCGCCATCAGCCAGAACAGCCCGGGCGTGGCCAGCGCCGAGACAAGCGTGTCAGGCATCCACGTCGGCGAACTGGTTGCCCTGGTTGGCGTCGGGTTTCGACCAGTCGCGCTTCACGCCGAGCCACAGCAGCACGGTGCTGGCCACGAACACCGACGAGTAGGTGCCCACGATCACGCCCCAGATCATCGCGAACACGAAGCCCCGGATCACGTCACCGCCGAGGATGAAGAGCGCCAACAGCGCCATCAGCGTGGTGACAGATGTCATGACGGTACGGCTCAGCGTTTCGTTGATCGAGAGGTTGAGCACCTCGGCCAACGGCTTTTTCTTGTATTTCCTGAGGTTTTCGCGCACCCGGTCGAACACGACCACGGTATCGTTTAGCGAGTAGCCCACGATCGTCAGAAGGGCCGCGATGATGGCGAGGTCGAACTGGATCTGCAGCTCGGAGAAGATGCCGATCGTCAGCACGACGTCGTGCACCAACGCGGCGACCGCGCCCAACGCGAACTGCCATTCGAAGCGCAACCAGATATAGAACAGGACCGCTGCGATAGCGAGCGCGACCGCGATGAAGGCGGTCTGGATCAGTTCGTCCGAGACCTTGGGGCCGACACTTTCGACGGAGGTGAAGTTGATGTCGGGCGCCACGCCCTGCAATGCCGTCCTCACGTTCTCGATCACCTCGGCCGTCACGCTTTCCTGGCCCTCCTGCGCCTGTATCCGGATCATGGCAACGTTCTGGTCGGGGCCGAAGGTGGGGTCGAACACCTGCGTGATCGTGACGTCACCGAGTTCCAACGCCTGGATCGAGTCGCGGTATTCGCCGATGTCGATGGTCTGGGCGCTTTCCGTGCGGATCGTTGTGCCGCCCCGGAAATCGATCCCGAAGTTCAGGCCCTGCAGCAGGAAAGACCCGCCCGCGACCACGATCAGGAACGCCGAGAGGCCCAGCGACGCCTTCCACCGCCTGAAGAAATCCCATGCCGTATCGCGCGGGACGAGGCGCAACGTGCGCTCCTGCAGGATGGTCTTGGGGCGCTTGCGCTCGAACCACATGACGGCCAGCAGCCGTGTTACGAAGATCGCGGTGAAAACCGACGTGATGATCCCGAGACCAAGCGTCACCGCGAAACCGCGGACAGGCCCCGAGCCCATGGCGAACAGGATGACCGCGGTAATGAAGGTGGTGATGTTGGCATCGGTGATCGCGCTCAGCGCCTTCTCGTAACCCAGCTCGATCGCGCGGGCCGGGCCGCGTGCGGTCCTTGCCTCTTCGCGGATGCGCTCGAACACCAGCACGTTGGCGTCCACCGCCATGCCGATCGTCAGGACGATGCCCGCGATGCCCGGCAGTGTCAGCGTCGCGCCGATGAGGCTGAGCAGCCCGAAGATCAGCCCGACATTGATGATCAGCGCGATGTTCGCGAAGATCCCGAACGTGCCGTAACTGGCGAACATGAAGACAAGCACCAGGATGAACGCGACGATGCAGGCGATCTGTCCGGCCTCGATGCTGTCGGCGCCGAGCTCGGGGCCGATCGTCCGTTCCTCGAGGAACTCAAGACCGGCCGGCAACGCCCCCGCCCGCAGCAGCACGGCGAGGTTGGTACTTTCCTCGACCGTGAAATTGCCGGTGATAATGCCCGACCCCCCGGGAATATGGCTCTGGATGACGGGGGCGCTGATGACCTCCCCGTCCAGCACGATGGCGAACGGGTTCCCGATGTTCTGGGCCGTGTAATCGCCGAACTTGCGGGCGCCGGTGGGGTTGAACCGGAACGAGACCGCCGGCTGGCCGTTCTGGTCGAAATCGGGCTGGGCATCGACAAGCTCGTCGCCGGTGACGACGGGCGCGCGCTCAAGGATGTAGTACGTGTCGGCCGCGTCCATCGCGGGCAGCAGTTCGTTGCCGGCGCCGGGCGAGTCGCCTTCGTCGGCGCTACGGCTCACGACGGGTTGAAAGGTCAGCTGCGCGGTGGTGCCGATGATTTCCTTCAGCTCGCCGGCGCTGCCGATGCCCGGCACCTGGATCAGGATGCGGGTGGCGCCCTGACGCTGGATCGTGGGCTCCCGCGTGCCGACCTCGTCGATCCTTTTCCGGATGATTTCAAGGGCTTGCCTGACGGTCCGCTCATCGGTCGCACGGCGTTCCGCATCGCTCAGCGTGACGACGACGGCATCGCCCTCGGTCGTCACCTCGATATCGCTGGCCCCGGCGCCGGTGAGGCTGGTGACCGGCCG
>JAVLCJ010000069.1:0-14800 GCA_031580875.1 Roseovarius sp. | reverse complement strand
CATCCCGGCTACGCCGTGTCGCAGCGAAACCGGAAGAAGATTGAGGAACCATTCAGCTGCGCCAAGACCGTCGGCGGCATGGCCCAGACCGCTCACCGCGGCCTCGACAGGGTCCGCGCGCAGTTCACGATGACCATGGCGGCCTGCAACCTCGCAAGATTGCCGAAGCTCCTGGCCGCCTGACCACGGCAGCCATCCTGAGCCCGGGGGGCGAGTCTCAGGAGAAACCGCCCTCAAACCACGGAAGACGGGAAAACGTCCTTACAAACAGACTTCTTCAGCGACCTGTTAATTCCAAATGGAGGAAAAATCCCGTGGCAGGTCAGCGGGGCAGATGTACGGTGCCTCCGGTGGGGGTATTTGGCCGAGAAGATGCCGGGCGGGGGCGTGGGTTTCTTCTTGGCCGAAATACCCCGGGGAGCACGAGGGGCAGCGCCCCTCGTCCGGGAATGCTGTGTGGCGCAGCCACGCCTTTTACAGGCGGGTTCAGATCTTTTCGGCCGCGCGCTCCTCGGCTTCGCGTCGCAGGGTCGCGCGCTTGGTGATCAGCGAGGCCGAGATCACGCCGATGGCGACGATGGCGATCAGGATCGTGGACAGCGCGTTGATCTCGGGGCTGACGCCGAGCCGGATGGACGACCAGATCTTGATGGGCAGCGTGGTGGCCGACGGCCCGGCCGTGAAGGAGGCGATCACGAGGTCGTCGAGCGACAGCGTGAAGGCCAGCAGCCAGCCCGAGATGACCGCGGGTGCGATGATCGGGAGGGTCACGAGGCGGAAGGCCTGCATCGACGAGCAGCCGAGATCGAGCGCGGCCTCCTCGAGCGAGCGGTCGAAGCTGACGAGTCGCGATGACACCACCACCGACACATAGCACATGGAAAAGGTCGTGTGTGCGAGCACGATGGTGAAGACCCCGCGATCGAGACCGATCCCGATGAAGAGCAGCAGCAGCGAGAGGCCCGTGATCACCTCGGGCATGACCAGCGGGGCATAGATCATGCCCGAGAACAGCGTGCGGCCGGCGAACCGGCCCGCGCGGACCAGCACGTAGGCGGCCATGGTGCCCAGCACCGTGGCGATCGTCGAGCTGATGACCGCGACCTGGAGCGTGACCCAGGCGGCGTCGAGAAAGGCCTCGTTGCGGATCAGTTCGCCGTACCACCGGGTGGAGAAGCCCGCCCAGACCGTCACCAGCTCGGAGTCGTTGAAGCTGTAGACGATCAGGATCACCATCGGCAGGTACAGGAAGGCGAAGCCGAGGGTCAGCGACGTCGTGTTGAACCATGTCAGGCGTCTCATCCCTCGGCCTCCCGCTGTTTCTGTTCGTTGCGCTGGAAGAGGATGATCGGGATGATCAGGATCAACAGCAGGATCACGGCGACGGCAGAGGCGACGGGCCAGTCGCGATTGTTGAAGAATTCCTCCCACAGCACCTTGCCGATCATCAATGTCCGGGAGCCCCCCAGCAGCGAGGGGATCACGAATTCGCCGATCGTGGGGATGAAGACGAGGAAACTGCCCGCGATGATCCCGTTACGCGACAGGGGTACCGTGACCAGCCAGAAGGCCGAGAGCCGGGAGCATCCGAGGTCTTCCGCGGCTTCCAGCAGCGAGGCGTCCATGCGCTCCAGCGCGGCGTAGATCGGCAGGATCATGAAGGGCAGGTAGGTGTAGACGATGCCGATATAGACGGCCACGTTGGTGTTCAGGATCGTGAGGGGTTCGCCGATCAGGCCCAGCCCCAGCAACAGCTGGTTCAGGTACCCTTCGCCCGAGAGGATCCCCATCCAGGAATAGACCCGGATCAGGAAACTGGTCCAGAAGGGCAGGATCACCAGCATCATGAGCGTGGGCCGCCAGTGGTCAGGCGCGTTCGCCATGCCGTAGGCGATGGGATAGCCCACCAGAAGCGTGAACAGCGTGGCCACCACCGCGATACGGACGGAGGACAGGTAGGCCTTCCAGTAGAGGTCGTCGGTGGCGAGGAATGTGAAGTTCTCGAAATCGAGCTGGGCGAAGAAACGCTTGATGCCGTCCCAGCCGGCGCCGAGATCGAGCGTGGGGGTGTAGGGCGGGATCGCCAGCGCGATGTCGCTGAGGCTGATCTTGAGGACGATCAGGAACGGCACGAGGAACAGCGCCAGCAGCCACAGGTACGGGACGATGATCAGGGCGAAGCGGCGCATCCGTCAGCTCTCCAGCAGGACGCCGGCCGTGTCGGTCCAGCTCAGCCAGACCTCGTCTTCCCACGTGAAGGGGCGCAGGGCGAGGCGGCGGGTGTTCGCGGTCTGGGCCTTGACGATCTGGCCGTTGTCCAGTTCGACACGGTAGGTCGAGATGTTGCCGAGATAGGCGATGTCGTGGATCCGTCCCCTGAGGACGTTCCGCCGGTCCGCCGGTTTCTCGGCGGAGATCGTGATCTTCTCTGGGCGGATGGCGAGGTGACAGGACTGCCCGCTCGTGAACTGTCTCTCGGTCTGGGCGTAGAGCGTCGGCTGGCCTTCGGCGAAGGTGACGTCGTAGCCGCCCTCTACCTTGGTGGCCGTCCCGTCGAGGATCGTGACCTCGCCGATGAAATCCGCCACATAGACCGAGTTGGGCTGTTCGTAGATATGGGCGGGCGTGTCGGCCTGGATGATCTTGCCGTGATCCATCACCGCGACGCGGCTGGCCACGGTCATCGCCTCTTCCTGGTCGTGGGTGACGATCACGAAGGTGGTGCCGGTCTTTTCCTGGATGTCCATCAGCTCGAACTGGGTGTCCTGCCGCAGCTTGGCGTCGAGCGCGCCCAGCGGTTCGTCGAGCAGCAGCAGTTTCGGCGCCTTGGCAAGGCTGCGCGCCAGCGCCACGCGCTGCCGCTGGCCGCCCGATATCTGGTGCGGCTTGCGCCGCGCGAATTTCTCGAGCCGGGTGAGCTTGAGCATTTCGTCCACGCGTTCGGCGATGCGGGCCTTTTCCATCCCGGCGCGTTTCAGGCCGAAGGCGATGTTTTCCCAGACGGAAAGATGCGGAAACAGCGCGTAGGACTGGAACATCATGTTCACTGCCCGCTTGTTGGGCGGGATCGGCGCGATATCCTCGCCGCCCAGAAGGATCGTGCCCTCCGTCGGTGTCTCGAAACCGGCCAGCATCCGCATCATCGTCGTCTTGCCGCAGCCCGACGGGCCGAGCAGGGCGAAGAATTCGCGTTCGTAGATGTCGAAGGTCTGTTTGTCGATCGCGGTGAATTCGCCGAAGCGCTTGGTGACGTCACGGAACCGGATCAGGGGCGTCGCCTCGGGATCGTTCCACGGTTCAAAGGCTGTTTCGCTCATGTTTCTGCTGTCCCCGCCCAGAAAGAAGCGGCCCGCGCAGCCGGTGCTGCGCGGGCCTGGTGTCGATCGGGTTCAGGTGCCCGACTTGATCTTGGTCCACATGCGCGTGACGACGCGCTGCACCTTGGCGGGGTAGGGACGCGTGGTGTAGAGGTTTTCCAGCGTGTCCTCGTCGGGATAGACCGCCGGATCGCCGATCACGTCCTCGACCAGCAGTTCCTGCGAGTCCTTGTTGCCGTTGGCGTAGTAGACATAGTTCGAGGCCGCGGCGATGTTCTCGGGGTCCATGATGAAGTTCAGGAACTTGTGCGCGCCTTCGGGGTTGGGCGCATCCGCGGGAATCGCCATCATGTCGAACCACATCAGCGCACCTTCGCTGGGGGCGTTGTAGGCGATGTTGACGCCGTTATCGGCCTCTTCAGCGCGCCAGCGCGCCTGCAGCACGTCGCCGGACCAGCCGAAGGCCACGCAGATGTCGCCATTGGCCAGCGCGTTGATGTATTCGCTGCTGTGGAACTTCTGCACATGCGGGCGCACGGCGGCCAGGACAGGCTCGGCCTTGGCGATGATATCGGGGTCGTGGCTGTCGGGGTTCTCGCCCAGCCATGCGAGCGCCGCGGGAATCATCTCGACGGGTGCATCGAGGAAATGAACGCCACAATCGGCCAGTTTTTCCATGTTTTCGGGGTCGAAGATCAGGTCGAGCGAGCCCATGGGCGCATCGTCGCCGAGCGCTTCTTTCACCTCGTCCACGTTCACGCCGATGCCGGTCGTGCCCCACATGTAGTTGATGGAATATTCGTGGCCCGGATCGTAAGTTGCCGTCCGTTCCTGGATGACGTCCCACATGTGTTCGAGGTTGGGCAGCTTGGATTTGTCGAGCTTCTGGAAGGCGCCCGCGGAAATCTGCCGCTGCAGGAAGGTGCCCGAGGGAACGACGACGTCGTAGCCCGACCCGCCCGCGAGCATCTTGGTTTCCAGCAATTCGTTGCTGTCGAAGACGTCGTAGATCAGGTCGAGGCCGGTCTCCTCCTCGAACTTGGTCAGCAGGTCCTCGTCGATGTAGTCTGACCAGTTGTAGACGCGCACTTCCTCGGCCGTGGCCGAGGCCGCGCCCAGCGCAAGGGCGGCGGTTGTCGTCAGGATGATGTTTCGCATTGGTTTCTCCCCGTTTGCTCGGCACTTTCCATGCCTTGGCGGCAGATTTGATCAAATATTTCCGCGCTTGGCAATATGGTAATGTTTCCACGCAGCCGCTAAACTCGCAACCATGGACATTCGGGACGTGCAGGGAAGGGCGGCTGACATGGCGCAGGCCACCGACAGAACGACTGAAAATTCAGCAGATACGCCGCGCCTGCCCGCGCACGAGGTCATCTACCGGCAATTGCGCGATCTTGTGCTGTTCGGCGATCTTGCGCCGGGGCAGCCGGTGACGATCCAGGGGTTGACCGGCCGGCTGGGGGCGGGGATGACGCCCGTCCGCGAGGCGATCCGCCGTCTGATCGCGGAGGGCGCGCTGGAATCGCGCGGCAACCGGCGGGTTGGCGTGCCGCTGTTGACGGCGGATAACATAAGCGAATTAATACTTGCACGCCAATGGCTTGATCCGCATCTTACCTTGCGCGCGACCGAGCGTGCGACCCTTGAGGACCTTGATGAACTTTCCGGCCTGGACGGGGTGCTGGACGGCGCGATCGCGCGCGGTGACCTGCGGGCTTACCTTGAGCTGAACTACCGGTTCCACATCCGGATATACGAAATCGCGCAGGCGCCGATTCTCGCCGATCTGGCCGATGGGCTGTGGCTGCGGTTCGGGCCGTCGCTGAGGGTGGTATGCGGGCGCATGGGTACCCAGAACCTGCCGGACAAGCACAAGGCGATGCTTGACGCGATGCATGCGCGGGATGCGGAAACTGCCGCCCGCGCGATCCGGGAGGACGTGATCCAGGGGATGGAGCAGGTGCGCCAATCGCTCGAGCGTTCGGACGGCCGGAGCTGATTCGATTGACAGCATGACATTTGATCATATTCTGATCGGAACGCGCCTGACACGCGCCAGTGCCCGAATCCAGAACCGAGAGACATGACATGACCCTTATCACCAATCACATGCCCACGGCCGAATTGCAGGCGCTGGATGCCGCGCATCACCTGCACCCGTTCACGCAGGGAAACGAATTGAACGCCAAGGGCGCCCGCGTGATCACGCGGGCGCGCGGCGTGACGCTGACCGACAGCGACGGCAACGATTACCTGGATGCCATGGCGGGGCTGTGGTGCGTGAACATCGGGTACGGGCGCGACGAGCTGGCCGAGGCGGCCGCGCGCCAGATGAAGGAATTGCCTTATTACAACACGTTCTTCCAGACGACCCATGTGCCGGCCATCGCGCTGGCCGACCGGCTGGCCGAGCTCACGCCGCATGACCTGAACCACGTTTTCTTTGCCTCCTCCGGGTCCGAGGCGAATGATACCAATATCCGACTGGTCCGCACCTACTGGGCGCAGAAGGGCCACCCCGAGAAGAAGGTGATCATCAGCCGCAAGAACGCCTATCACGGGTCCAGCGTGGGCAGCGCCAGCCTTGGCGGCATGTCGCCGATGCACGCGCAGGGCGGGCTGCCGATCCCTGATATCCATCACATCGACCAGCCGCACTGGTACGCCGAGGGCGGTGACATGGACCCCGCGGCGTTCGGCCTTGCCCGGGCCCGCCAGTTGGAGGAGGCGATTCTCGAACTGGGCGAGGACAGGGTCGCCGCCTTCATCGGGGAGCCGATCCAGGGCGCGGGCGGCGTCATCATCCCGCCCGACACCTACTGGCCCGAGATCCAGCGCATCTGCCGCAAGTACAACATCCTGCTGATCGCCGACGAGGTGATTTGCGGATTCGGCCGCACCGGCAACTGGTTCGGATCGGAAACCTACGATATCCGCCCGGACGTGATGACAGTGGCCAAGGGGCTGAGTTCCGGCTATGCGCCGATCGGCGGTTCACTGGTAAGCGACGAGGTGGCCGAGGTGCTGAACGCCTGCGAATTCGCCCATGGCTATACCTATTCGGGGCATCCCGTGACCTGTGCCGTGGCACTGGAAAACCTGCGCATCCTCGACGAGGAGGGCATCGTGGCCCGTGCCGCCAAGGAAACGGGGCCGTACCTGAAGGAAAAATGGGAGGCGCTGGCCGATCACCCGCTGGTCGGCGAGACGCGGATCGTGGGGCACATCGGCTCGCTCGCGCTGAGCCCGGACAAGGCCAGCCGTGCCAAGTTCGCGGCGAGCGCCGGTACGGCCGGGCAGATCTGCAGGGAAAACTGCTTTGCCAACGGCCTCGTGATGCGCCATGTCGGCGACCGGATGGTGATTTCGCCGCCGCTCGTCATCACCCGCGACGAGATCGACGCCTTGACCGAGCGGGCCTGGAAGGCGCTGGACATGGCGCATGCGCAGATCGAAAAGGACGGGCTGATGAAGGCGGCAAGCTGACCCGTCCGCCCACCGTGATCGCGATGCCGGCCCGTGCTTGCCTGAGCGCGGGCCGTTGCGTCCGTGACGATGCGCGGGTGGAGACGATCCGACGGAAGTGATGCCATGACGGAGCAGGAAGCCGGGTGCGCGGGGGGCACGCTGCATATCAGGTTGGTGGTCGAGGGCGCTTTCATGACGGGACCGGGCAAGGCCGACCTGCTGGCCATGATCCGCGAAACAGGCTCGATCCCGGCCGTGGGCCGGCGCGCCGGCGTGGAATGCCACCCCGTGGCCGGGACGGTTTCGGTCGCGCCCGACGATGTCGGGCACGCCGCGCCCGGCCCTACGACTTGACGAACATCTTGCGCGGGACGTCGCACACCGCCTCGGCGGCGCCGGTCTCGCGGATGAGGATGGTCTCGGTGGTTTCCAGCCCCCACGTGTCCATCCAGAGCGCGGGCATGAAATGGAAGGTCATGCCGGGTTCCAGCACGGTTTCATCCTCGCTGCGGATCGACGCGGTACGCTCGCCCCAGTCCGGCGGGTAGCTCAGGCCGATCGGATAGCCGCAGCGCCCCTCGCGCTTGATCCCGTATTTTTCCAGAACGCCCAGAAAGGCGTTGGCGATGTCGCAGGTCCGGTTGCCGGCGCGCGCGGCCGCCAGCCCGGCCTCGATCCCCTCGACCTGGGCCTTCTCGGCCTCCAGCATCTCGGCCGGCGGGGTGCCGAGGTAGACCGTCCGGCACAGCGGCGCATGATAGCGCCGATAGCAGCCCGACAACTCGAAGAAGGTCGCCTCGCCCTCGCGCATCGGCTGGCCGTTCCATGTCAGGTGTGCGGCGGTCGCATCGAGGCCGGAGGGCGTGAGCGGCACGATCGCGGGATAGTCGCCCCAGATGTCGTCGACGCCCGAGATCCCGGCCTGGAAGATGTCGGCCACCAGATCGTTCTTGCGCAGGCCCGGTTCGGCCCGGTCCAGCGCGGTCTGCACGACCTTTTCGGTGATGCGGGCGGCGTTGCGGATAAAGGCGACCTCTTCCTCTGACTTCACCAGCCGCTGCCAGTTGACCAGCGCGGTGGCGTCCACGATCCGGGCGCCGGGCAGTTCCGCGACCAGTACTTCGTGGGCCTTGGCCGAGTAGTAGTAGTTTTCCATCTCAACACCGATCCGCGCGGTCTCCAGCCCCATCGCGCGGATATGCGTGGCCAGGTCCTGCATCGGGTGACGCACGGTGGATTGCACGTAGTGATCGGCATAGCCGACGATGTTGTCATCCGCCATCCAGCAGGTGCGCCGGCCGCCCAGCATGTCCATGTAGCGGCCCCACCACACCGGATCCCCTTCCATCGGCAGAAGCACGCCCTGATGCACGTAGAACGACCAGCCGTCATACCCCGTCAGCCAGTTCTGATTCGACGGGTCGGTGACGAACATCAGGTCGATGCCGCGCGCGGCCATCTCGGCGCGGGTCTTGTCGACACGGCGCCGGAATTCGGCGCCGGAGAAGGGGAGATCTTTCTGGCTCATGTCATGTCCTGTATTTCGACGGTCACGCCGCCATACTGTGGGTTTCGTCGGGTGTCGCCCCAAGAAATACGCCATCGGATGTCGTTTTCAGGAAAACTTCTGTCGCAGAGTTGACGATAGGCTCGGCCGCGGCAAGAGTGCCTGTTCAGCAGCGTGGAGGGATGAATGCAGCCGACACTGGCCGACATCATGCAGGCGGCGCGGACGATCCGCGGGGTCGCCGATGGCACGCCGCTGGTGCCGTCGCCGTTCATGAGCGCGCGGGCCGGGCATGATTTCCTGCTCAAGCTGGAGAACATGCAGCCGATCGGCGCCTTCAAGCTGCGCGGGGCGCTCAACGCCGTGGCCGGCGTGGGCGATGCCGCCGGCGTGACGTGCTGCTCGACGGGCAATCATGGCCGTGGCGTGGCCTATGCGGCGCGCGAGCGGGGGATGCGCGCGGTGATCTGCATGTCGGACCTGGTGCCGCGGGCCAAGGTTGACGGGATCAGGGCGCTGGGCGCCGAGGTGCGCATCACGGGCCGCAGTCAGGACGACGCGCTGGCCGAATCGCAGCGGCTGGTGGCCGAGGAGGGACTTGTCGAGATATCGCCCTTCGACGACCCGCTGGTGATTGCCGGGCAGGGCACGATCGGGCTGGAAATGCTGGCGGCGCGCCCGGACCTTCACACGCTTCTGGTGCCGCTTTCGGGGGGCGGGCTGGCCGCCGGCGTGGCGCGTGCGGCCCGCTCGATCAATCCGGATATCCGCGTGGTGGGCGTCACGATGGAGCGCGGCGCGGCGATGCACGACTCGATCCGTGCGGGCCACCCTGTGGAGGTCGCGGAGGTGCCGTCGCTCGCCGACAGTCTCGGCGGCGGAATCGGGATGGAGAACCGGCTGAGCTTCCCCATGTGCCGCGAGCTGCTGGACGAGGTCGTGCTGGTCAGCGAGGACGAGATTTACCATGCCATGCAGGTGCTTTACTACGAGGACCGGATCGTCGCCGAAGGCGCCTGCGTCGTGGGGCTGGCGGCGGTGCTGACGGGCAAGGTCACGCCGGGCGGGCCGACGGCCACGATCGTGACGGGCCGCAACCTGGACATGGGGATGTTCACGCGCATCGTGACCGGACAGGACGTGCAGCTTGGCGATATCACGGTGCCGGGCCGGCCCTATGCGGGGGCCGCGTGACGCGTCCGCGGGCAAGCGTGGGGGCCGGCGGCACCACCGGCCGCATTGGGCGGGAAATTGCGAAAGAGGGGGCAGGCGATGGCGAATGACATTCGCATCATGACCGAGGACGAGCTGCGCGACGTCGTGGCGCTGGATATCGAAACGATCGACGTGGTGGAGCGCGCCTTCACGGCGCTGGCCGGCGGCGAGGTGGTGATGCCCCCCGTCCTGTCGATGGACCTGCCCATGGCCAATGGCGAGGTGGATGTCAAAACCGCCTACATTCCCGGTTTCGATGGCTTCGCGATCAAGGTCAGCCCCGGTTTCTTCGACAACCCCAAGCTGGGCCTGTCGTCGCTCAACGGGCTGATGATCCTGTTCTCGGCGCAGACGGGGCTGGTCCGTGCGCTTTTTCTGGACAACGGCTACCTGACGGATATCCGCACCGCCGCCGCGGGCGCCGTGGCCGCCCGGCACATGGCGCCGGAAACGGTCGAGACGGCCACGGTCATCGGCACCGGTGTGCAGGCGCGGTTGCAGATGCAGGCCGCGCACTTGGTGCGCCCCTTCCGGCATCTGCTGGTCTGGGGGCGTGATGCCGCCAAGGCGCGGAGATGCGCCAGTGACCTGTCCAAGCTGCTGGGAATCGAGGCGGAGGCGACCGATGATCCGGCCGCGGCCGTGGGACGGAGCCAGCTTGTCGTCACCACCACCCCCGCGCGCGACCCCGTCCTGAAGGCCGAATGGCTGCATCCGGGGCTGCATGTCACCGCCATGGGGTCAGACCAGGAAGGCAAGAACGAGATCGACCCGGGGGCGCTGGCGCAGGCCGACCTCTATGTCGCCGACCGGGTCAGCCAGACCGAGATCATGGGCGAGTTGCGCAGCGCCAAGGCGGCCGGCCTGTGGGAGCGCGGCATTCCCGCCGAGCTGGGGCAGGTCATCCTCGGGGAGGCGCCGGGCCGGCGCGGGGCGGAGGACATCACCATCGCCGACCTCACCGGCACCGGCGCGCAGGACACCGCCATCGCCAGCCATGTGTTCGACACGCTCGCCGGGTCGGAAGCCGGCACCCTGATCCGGGCCTGAGGCGCATGAAGCTGGACGCGCGCGATCTGGAAATTCTCGGGGTCCTCTCGGCGGAGGGACGGATCACCAAGGCGCAGCTTGCCGCGCGCGTGGGCCTGTCTGCCAGCCCGTGCTGGGAACGGCTGCGCCGGCTTGAACAGGCGGGCATCATCGAGGGCTACCATGCGCGGATCAGCCTGAGGAAGCTGGGCCCGCATGTTACAGTATTCGTCGCCGCCGAGCTGGCCGACCACACGCCGGCCAGCTTCCACGCCTTCGAGGAAAGCGTGCAGCACTACGACGAGATCACCGCCTGTTGGGCGCTGGGCGGCGGGTTCGACTACCTGTTGCAGATCGTCACGACCGATATCGACGCCTACCAGCGCCTGATCGACGAGATGCTGGAGGCCCGTATCGGGCTGGCGCGGTATTTCACCTATATCGTGACCAAGCCGGTCAAGGGCCCCGCCGCGCCGCCCCTGTCGCTTCTTCTGGGGCGGGAGCAGGGCGCGGGGCCGTAAGCGCAGTGGAATCTTCTGCAGATCCGGGTTTGGCAGAAGAAAATTCTTAAAACGCCCCAAGGTTCAGCCCCGATTTCTTTGCGGAAAGGATATTATTCTTCCAACAAGGAGGGTACCGAATGTCGGATTCAGCGATCTGGACACGCAACGGCGTCACCGATACGCGGCTTGTCCGGAATTTTTCCTACGTGAACGGCAAATGGACCGCCGGCGAGGGCGGTGAAACCATCGCCGTGACCAACCCCGCCGACGGCACGGCGCTGGGCGATGTCGCCAGCCTGTCGGCCGGGCAATCGCGCGCGGCGGTCGATGCGGCGCAGGCCGCGTTCGCCGGCTGGTCGATGACCCTGCCGCAGGACCGTTCCGCGATCCTGCGCCGCTGGTTCGACCTGATGATCGAACACCGCGAGGATCTGGCCCGCATCATGGTGCTGGAACAGGGCAAGCCCCTGTCGGAGGCGCGCGGCGAGATCGATTACGCCGCCAGTTTCGTGGAGTATTATGCCGAGGAATCCAAGCGGCCGAACATCGAGGGCGTGACCAGCCACCTGCCCGATGCCGAGGTCGAGCTGTGGCTGGAGCCGGTGGGCGTCGCCGCGCTGGTCACGCCGTGGAACTTCCCCGCGGCCATGCTGACGCGCAAGGCGGCGGCGGCGATGGCGGCGGGCTGCACCGTCGTGGCGCACCCGTCGGGCGAAACCCCCTATTCCGCGCTGGCGCTGGCCGAACTGGCCGAGCGCGCGGGCGTGCCGGAGGGCGTGTTCAACGTGATCACCGGCCGGGCCGCGACGGTGGTCGAGCCGTGGACAGAGGATACCCGCGTGCGCGCGCTGTCCTTCACCGGGTCGACCGATATCGGGCGGTTGCTGTACCGACAATGCGCCGGCACGGTGAAGAAGCTGGTGATGGAGCTGGGCGGTCATGCCCCCGTCATCGTCTTCAAGGGCGCGGACATGGACATCGCCATCGAGGAGACGATGGCGGCCAAGTGGGCGACTTCGGGGCAGGACTGCCTTGGCGCCAACCGCATCTACGTGGAGCGGGCCATCTACGAGGAGTTCTGCGACCGCTTCGCCAAGGCGACGCGCGACCTGACGCTCGGCCGTGGTATGGACGACCCCGATATCGGCCCGCTGATGAACGAGAAGGCGGTGCGGAAACAGGAGGAGCACGTGGCCGACGCGCTGAACAACGGCGCCAAGCTGGCCTGCGGTGGCACGCGCGACGATCTGGGCCCGCTCTTTTACCGGCCGACCGTGCTGACGGACGTGCCGGACACCGCCGCGATCATGAACGAGGAGACCTTCGGACCCGTGGCCGCCATCGCGCCCTTCGACACCGAGGACGAGGCCGTGACCAAGGCCAACGACACCGAGTACGGGCTGGTGGCCTACCTGCACAGCCATGACCCCCGGCGCATCTACCGCGTGACGCGGGCGCTGCAATTCGGCATGGTGGCGGTGAACCGGACCAAGGTGACGGGGGCGCCGATCCCCTTCGGCGGGGTCAAGCAGTCCGGCCTGGGCCGCGAAGGTGCCCGCAGGGGCATGGAGGAATTCATGGAGATCAAGTACGTCTGCCGCGACTGGGCATGACGCACCGACGCATGAGTATTTTTGGCAAGATGAATCCGGGGGGCGTGACCCCCGATGAAAGGAAAGACGATGCTGCGCAATGACCAACTCGATCAATGGGATCGTGAAAACTTCTTCCATCCCTCGACCCACCTCGCGCAATTCGCGCGAGGCGAGGCGCCCAACCGGGTGATCACCGGTGGCACGAACTGCCATATCGAGGATCGTGACGGGAACAAGCTGCTTGACGCGTTTGCCGGGCTCTACTGCGTGAACGTCGGCTATGGCCGGCAGGACATCGCCGACGCCATCGCCGAGCAGGCCAAGGAGCTGGCCTATTACCATGCCTATGTCGGGCACGGCACCGAGGCCAGCATCACCCTGTCCAAGATGATCATGGACCGCGCGCCCGATCACATGAGCAAGGTCTATTTCGGCCTGTCGGGAAGCGATGCCAACGAGACCAACGTCAAGCTGATCTGGTATTACAACAACATCCTCGGCCGGCCCGAGAAAAAGAAGATCATCAGCCGCTGGCGCGGCTATCACGGCTCGGGGCTGATGACCGGGTCGCTGACGGGGCTTCACCTGTTCCACAAGAAATTCGACCTGCCGCTCAGCCAGGTGATCCACACCGAGGCGCCCTATTACTATCGCCGCGACAATCTCGACCTCAGCGAGGCCGAGTTCGTGCAGCACTGCGCCGACGAGCTGGAGGCGCTGATCGACCGCGAGGGCGCCGACACCATCGCCGCCTTCATCGGCGAGCCCGTCCTTGGCACCGGTGGCATCGTGCCGCCGCCCGCCGGGTACTGGGAGGCGATCCAGCCGATCCTCGAAAAGCATGACATCCTGCTTGTCGCCGACGAGGTCGTCACCGGTTTCGGGCGTCTAGGGTCGATGTTCGGCAGCGATCATTACGGGCTCAAGCCCGATCTGATCACCATCGCCAAGGGCCTGACCAGCGCCTATGCGCCGCTTTCCGGCTCCATCGTCAGTGACCGTATGTGGAAGGTACTGGAACAGGGCACCGACGAGAACGGCCCGATCGGGCATGGCTGGACCTATTCGGCGCATCCCGTCGGGGCCGCGGCCGGGGTTGCCAACCTCAAGCTGCTGGACGAGCTGGACCTGATCGCCAACAACCGCGATGTCGGGACCTACCTGACCCGGACGATGGCCGACGCGCTGGGCGATCATCCCAACGTGGGCGAGGTGCGAGGCGAGGGCATGCTCTGCGCCGTCGAATTCGTCAAGGACCGCGACAGCCGTACCTTCTTCGATGCCACCGACAAGGTCGGCCCGCAGGTCGCCGCGGCCCTGGCCGAGGATCACGTGATCGGCCGCGCCATGCCGCAGGGCGATATCCTGGGCTTTGCGCCGCCCTTCTGCCTGACGCGCGAAGAAGCCGACGAGATCGTGACGAAGACGGTGAAGGCCGCGGGCAAGGTTCTCGGCTGAGGGTCGTGCAAACATGCCGGCCCCGCCCCGTCACCGGATGCGGCGGGGCCGGTCACTACGAAGGTAAACAGGCGATCTGCCTGAATTTTGTCCGGAAACGATAAAATCTTCCTGCACGCCCCGCGTCAGCTAAAAATTTGCGGCATTCAGCTTGCATCGGGAAAATTTTGGCGTTTTATTTTCCGGCGAGCGTGGGAAAACCACGGTAAATAAACACGGGGAGCTACCTTTGACCGGGTCAAAGAACAGCGATGCGTTCGTCGAGTTCGAGCGCGTTCAGAAGAGCTATGACGGTGAGACACTCGTCGTCAAGGACCTCAACCTCACGATGCCCAAGGGCGAGTTCCTGACCATGCTGGGGCCGTCCGGATCGGGCAAGACCACATGCCTGATGATGCTGGCGGGCTTCGAGACGGCCACGCACGGCAAGATCTTGCTTGACGGGGTCAGCATCAACAACATCCCGCCGCACAAGCGCGGGATCGGCATGGTGTTCCAGAACTACGCCTTGTTTCCGCACATGACGATCGCCGAGAACCTGAGCTTTCCGCTGGAAGTGCGCAAGATCGGCAAGTCGCAGCGCGAGGAAAAGGTCAAGCGCGCCTTGGAAATGGTGCAGATGGGCGAGTTCGGCGGCCGGCGGCCGGCGCAGCTTTCGGGCGGGCAGCAACAGCGGGTGGCGCTGGCACGCGCGCTGGTTTTCGA
>JAVLCJ010000068.1:0-14816 GCA_031580875.1 Roseovarius sp. | reverse complement strand
CGAGGTTGATCAAAATCGCCAGGTCATCCAGCACCCCGATGGCGGCGTCGTGGAGGCCATCCTTGTCGATGAGGGCGACCAGGTGGAAGCCGGCGACGTGCTGATCAAGCTGGACCCCACGGAACTTCGCTCGGAACTCGCGATCACGGAAAGCCAGCTTTACGAGCTGATGGCCCGCCGCGGCCGGCTGGAGGCGGAGCGCGACGGCGACGACGAGATCACCTTCGATCCGCTCCTGCTGGAGGCCGCCGAGACCAATTCCGATGCCGCCGAACTGATCGCGGGTCAGCGTCGGCTCCTGCAGGCACGTGCCGAATCGACCGCCAACGAGATCGAGCAGCTTCAGAAACGCCGCGCCCAGATTTCCAACCAGATCGAGGGCGTCGATGCGCAGCAGCAGGCCCTTGACCGCCAGCTCGACCTGATCTCGCAGGAACTGACGAACCAGAAATCGCTGCTGGAACGCGGTCTTGCGCAGGCGACCCGTGTCCTCGGCCTGCAGCGCGAAGAAGCCCGGCTCAGCGGCACGATGGGCGATCTGGAGGCACAGAAGGCGCAATCGCTCGGGCGCATCACGGAAATCGACATCCAGATCCTGTCCCTTCGGACGACCCGGCGCGAAGAGGCGATCACCAACCTCCGCGATCTGCAATACCGCGAACTGGAACTGCGCGAACAGCGCCGCGCGCTGCTCGAGCAACTCAACCGGCTCGACATTACCGCGCCGGTTTCCGGTATCGTCTACGGGCTGGAGGTGTTCGCGCTGCGCTCGGTCGTGCGCCCGGCGGACCCGGTGATGTACATCATCCCGCAGGACCGGCCGCTTGTGATCAATGCGCGGGTGGAACCCATCCACATCGACAAGCTGCATGTCGGGCAGGACGTGACCCTGCGGTTCTCCGCACTGGACCAGCGCAGGACGCCGGAACTGACCGGACAGGTTGTCCAGATATCCGCCGATGCCTTCACCGATGAACGATCGCAGCAATCCTACTACCGCGCCGAAATCGTCCTGAGCGAGGGCGAACAGGCCAAGCTGCCCGAGGATACGACGCTGATCCCGGGGATGCCCGTCGAGGCATTCATCCGCACGGAGGACCGCACGCCGATCGCCTATCTGGTCAAGCCCTTCACAGATTATTTCACCAAGGCGTTCCGCGAATAGCGACGGCGGCGCGGCACTGGGGCCGCGAATCCGGTTTCCTTCGGCGCGGGCATTGGCTAGCGTCCACGCGAACAACGGGCAATGACGTCAGGAGACAAGGAATGGGAAACTTCGAAAAAAAACTGGCCGAACTGGGTGTCACCCTGCCCGATGCGCCCGCGCCGGCGGCGAACTACGTGCCTTACGTGCAGGTTGGCGACATGCTGTATGTCTCGGGCCAGATATCCAAGGACGGCGATACGCTGATCACCGGCAAGCTGGGCGATGACATGGACACCGCCGCCGGGGCCGAGGCCGCCAAGGCCTGCGCGATCGCGCTTCTGTCGCAGGTCAAGGCGGCCTGCGGTGGCGATCTCGATCGGCTCAAGCGCGTGGTCAAGCTGACGGGCTTCGTGAACTCCACCCCCGATTACGGCGAGCAGCCGATGGTCATCAACGGCGCTTCCGATTTCGTCGGCGAAGCGTTGGGCGAGGCCGGCAAGCATTCGCGCTCGGCCGTTTCCGCCGCGGCGCTGCCCTTCGGCGTCGCGGTCGAGATCGAAGGCATTTTCCAGATCGGATGACCCCCCTGCCCGATGCCTTCCTGCGGCGGCCACTGGCACATCGCGCCTTGCACGACGTGACCGATGGCCGCCCCGAGAACTCGCGCGCCGCGATCCGCGCGGCCATCGCCGCCGGGTATGGCATCGAGATCGACCTGCAATTGTCGCGTGATGGCCGCGCGATGGTGTTCCATGACTACGACCTTGGCCGCCTCGCGCGTGGCAAGGGGCCCATACGGCAGCGCGACGCGGATGACCTCGCGAATACTCGCCTTCTTGGCGGTGACGAGGGCATTCCCACCTTCCGGGAAATACTGGACCTGGTGGCGGGCCGGGTGCCCCTGCTGGTGGAACTGAAAGACCAGCACGGCCGGATGGGCCCGGGCGATGGCCTGCTGGAACACGCGGCGGCCGCGGACCTGGCCGGGTATAGCGGGCCGGTGGCGCTGATGTCGTTCAACCCGCATTCGGTCATCGCGCTTGCCACGCTGCGCCCCGAACTGCCGCGCGGCCTTGTGACCTGCCCGTTCACGGCCGAGGACTGGCCATTGCTCAGCCCCGAAACCCGCGACCGCCTGCGCGGCATCCCCGATTTTCACCGCGCCGGCGCCTGTTTCGTCAGCCATCAGGCCGCGGATCTGGGCCGTCCCCGCATCGCGGAACTCAAGGCGGGCGGCGCGGCCATCCTGTGCTGGACCGTCCGTTCGCCCGCGGCCGAAGCCACGGCCCGGCGCATTGCCGACAATATCACGTTCGAAGGGTTTCTTCCCGCCATCACGTCTTGATCCGGGCCGAATCAGCCACAGTTTTATGCGCCAGACGGGAAACGGGCAGCCATGAGCGAACAGGAAATCACGGTCACCCTGCATGACAGCCTTGCGCGGGTCGATGCCGCCGCATGGGATGCCTGCGCCTGTCCCGAAGCCGCCGGCGGCGCCCGGCCCGAGGATCCGTTCACGACCCACCGCTTTCTGCTGGCGCTCGAGGAAAGCGGCTCGGTCGGGCCCGGCACCGGGTGGGAGCCGCATTACATCACCGCCGAAGCCGACGGTCAGATCATCGCCTGCGCGCCGCTTTACGCCAAGTCCCACAGCCAGGGCGAATACATATTCGATCACAACTGGGCCCATGCCTATGAACGGGCCGGCGGGCGCTATTATCCCAAGCTTCAGATCGCCGTTCCCTTCACCCCCGTGACCGGACGCCGCCTGCTGACACGCCCCGGTTTCCACGAACAGGGGCAGGCCGCACTGGTGCAGGGCGCCACCAGGGTGGCGCACGAAAATCGTCTGTCCTCGCTGCACGTCACCTTCTGCACCGGCGCCGAGGCCGAGGCGGCCGAGGCGCTCGGCCTGATGCGGCGCACCACGCAGCAATATCACTGGCTCAACGAGGGCTACGCCGATTTCGACGCCTTCCTTGCCTCGCTCAGTTCCCGCAAGCGCAAGAACATCCGCAAGGAACGCGCGCAGGCCCAAGATTTCGGCGGCACGATCCGCAGCTATTCGGGCGACGAGATCGAACCGCATCACTGGGATGCCGTCTGGCAGTTCTACCAGGACACCGGTGCGCGGAAATGGGGGATGCCCTATCTGACCCGGGCCTTTTTCGAGATCGCGCATGAGCGGTTGCGCGACGACATTCTGCTGGTTCTTGCCCAGCATGAAGACCGTGCGGTGGCGGGGGCAATGAACCTCATCGGCGCCTCTGCCCTGTACGGGCGCTACTGGGGCTGCGCGGAACATCACCCCTGCCTGCACTTCGAGCTGTGCTATTACCAAGCGATGGATTTCGCCATCGCGCACGGGCTGTCGCGGGTCGAGGCCGGCGCGCAGGGCGAACACAAGCTGGCCCGCGGCTACCTGCCGACCGAAACCCATTCGCTGCACTGGATGGCCGAGCCGGGTTTCGCCGAGGCCGTGGCGCGCTACCTTGATGCGGAGCGGGCTGCCGTGGCAGAAGACATCGAGGTACTGACCGGCTACGGCCCGTTCCGCAAGGCACAAGTGGAGGATCACCAATGACGGAAAAGCTAAGCGACACCGCGCGCAAGACCACGCTGGAGCCGCTGCTCGAAGCCGGCTGGAGCATGGTCGAGGGGCGCGACGCGATCCGCAAGGAATTCAGCTTCGGCAGTTTCGTGGAGGCATTCGGCTTCATGACCCGCGCGGGCATCTGGGCGGAAAAATGGAACCACCATCCCGAATGGTTCAACGTCTACAACCGCGTCGATGTCACGCTGAGCACGCATGACGTTGGCGGGCTCAGCTCCCTCGACGTGAAGCTGGCGCGGAAAATGGATTCGCTGGCCGGATGACGGACGGCTGACATTCGACAGGGGGCGGGAAAGCCGCGGCGTCCCGCCCCTTGATCGTCATATCGTCTGGTCATACGCCCCGACCGATTGTTCCGTGCGGATCACGGCATCGAGATCGGCAAAGATCGCGCGCATTTCCGCCTCGGACTCGCTGCTTTCGCACACGACGACGAGGTTGGGAGTGTTCGAACTGGCGCGCACCAGCCCCCACGACCCGTTGTCGAGGATGACGCGCGCACCGTTCACCGTGACCACTTCCTTTACCGGGCGCCCGCCCACGGTCTCGCCGGCCTCGTGCTTTGCCACCAGCTTCTGCACCAACCTGTCCAGCACCTCGTATTTCTCGGTGTCGGGGCAATAGGGAGACATGGTCGGCGTCGAGAATGTCTCGGGCAGGGCGCGGCGCAGATCGCTCATCGACATGTCGGGGTTGCGGTCCATCAGCTTGCAAATCTCGACGGCCACCCGCATCCCGCAATCATAGCCACGGCCGATCGGCTCGGCGAGGAAGTAATGGCCGGATTTTTCGAAACCGGCCAGCGCGCCGATCTCCTTGACCCGACGCTTCATGTGGCTGTGTCCCGTCTTCCAGTAATCCGCCTTGACCCCGTTTTTCCGCAATTCGGGGTCGGATGCGAAAAGGCCGGTGGATTTCACATCGGCCACGAAGGTCGCGCCCGGATGCAGCTTGCTCAGGTCCCGCGCGAGAATGACACCGACCTTGTCGGCAAAGATTTCCTCCCCTTCGTCATCGACCACGCCGCAGCGGTCGCCGTCACCGTCGAACCCCAAGGCCAGATCGGCGCCCGACCGTCGCACGGCATCCGCCATGTCGTGCAGCATCTCCATCGCCTCGGGGTTGGGATTGTAATGCGGAAACGTGTAATCCAACTCGTTGTGGCTCGGCACGACCTCCACGCCGATCCGCCTGAAGAGTTCGGGGGCGAAGGCGCTCGCGGTGCCGTTGCCCGTGGCGCATACCACCTTGAGCGGGCGGCTCATCCTGAAATCGCCAACCAGATCATCAAGGTAGGCCTCGCGCACCCCGTCCACGAATTCATACCCCCCGCCGGGATGCGGGTTGCCGCGGCCCTCCAGCACGATGTCGCGCAGCTCGCCCATCTCGTCCGGGCCATGTGTCAGCGGACGGTCGAATCCCATTTTCACCCCTGTCCACCCATTGGGGTTGTGGCTGGCCGTGACCATCGCCACCGCCGGCACGTCGAGGTGAAACTGCGCGAAATACGCCATCGGGCTGAGCGCCGGGCCGATATCCTTCACATGGATGCCGGCCTGCATGAGGCCCAGCATCAGCGCGTTCTTGATCGACAGCGAATAATCCCGGTAATCGTTGCCCACGGCGATTACAGGCGCGATGCCGCGGCGCCGCATCTGCGTGCCAAGCCCGAGGCCGAGCGCCGTCATGCCCGGCAGGTTGATCTGGTCCGGGTATTGCCAGCGCGCATCGTATTCGCGGAAACCGGTTGGCGCGATCATCGGATCGCGCAGGAAGGACCAACTGTTCGGGGTGACTGTCGGGTCGGGGCGTTGCATCGTGTGAACCTGTTTTGTTGTCAAATTTTCCGCCCGGGGGGCACTGTCTCTTGGCGTCTAATTCGTCCGGGCCGGCGGCCGGGCCGCGCTGCACCAGTGCCATGCCGGGAACCTTTCCGGCAAGGGCCGGCGGCGCCGCCCGCCGCGGTCAGGACGACACCTGCTCGCGCAGGACGGACGCGGTAAGCGAAATCATCAGGTAGATCCCCGAAAAGATCAGGAAGGCCAGGAGCGTATTCTCGAAGGCCCGCGGAAAGGACGGATCCTGCGACGCGACCGGCTTGACGCTGACGGTCAGGTAACGCACCTGCTTGTTCGCCTCGATCTCGTTCTGGCGCATGGTTTCGAGGGCGGATTGCAGCACCATGTCCGACGTCGCCAGATCGGCCTGTGCCATCTGGATATCGGCGGCCTTGGACGCGAGCGAGCTGTCGCCTTCCGTCGCCTTCGTCAGCCGGTCTTTCTGCTTGTCCAGTTCCGCCTGCAGCACCTCGACCTCGCTGCGCAGCGCCTCCACCTTGGCCGTGTTCGGCCGGGCATTGTTCAACTGCGTGTTCAGCGCCAGTTCCTTTTCCTGAAGCTGCATCTCGACCGAATTGATCAGCGCGCGGATGCTGGCGATCTCGCCCTCTGGATCGAGGATCGAGCCCTCCTGAAGCTGGACGAGCCGCTCCTGCGCCGCACGCCGCTCGGCCTTGGCCTCTTCCAGGCTTTCGCGGGCCACCTTGACGGCATCGCGGCGCTTTTCCTGGCTCAGTTCGTCGACACGCTGCTCGGCATAGTCGATCAGCTTCTGCGAAAACTGCTCGCTGACCTGCGGATCCGCGCTGGCCACCTCCATCCGGATGACGCCCTCGGTCGGGTCATACCCGAGTGTCACGAATTTCTGGTACAGGTCGTAGGCATCCTCGTTCGTGGCATCGTCCGGCAACCGCTGGATCGGGTCGATCCAGTCCTGGCTGAAATGCTCGCGGAAGCCCACGTCCTCGTCCAGCCGCAGCATGGCGTCCTTGGATTGCAGGTAGGATTGCGTGGCGATCGAATCCTGCCCGGTGGCAAAGGCGGTTCCGCTGAACATGCCCGCGGCAGGCGAACCGCCCTGCCCGTCCGCGGTCAGGATCAGGAATTCCGACTTGGTCGAATACATGGGCGTGGCCATGAAATAATAGTAATACCCCACCAGCAGCGTCGGCAGAAAGACGAAGGCCGCCAGCCGCGACAGCAGCAGCAGCAGCTTGCGGCGCCGGCGCCGCGCGATGTCACGCTGGATTTCCTGTATCTCGCGGGCGCGCCTGTCCGCCGGGCTGATCTGTTCGGTCGAGGGCAGCGTCTGGGATTCGACAGGAACGGTCTGGGGCAGCTGGACCTTCTGCTGCTGCGCAGTATCCTTGCGCGCGCCGTCCGGCGCCACGAGTTCGAGGATGTTGGCACGCTGGAACGGGTCCACCCCCTTGGTCCGCAATTGCCGCACAGCGTGCTTTTGCGCCATGCGGCGCGCCATGCGCAGCTGCCGGCCGGTCAGCCCCTCCTTGCGGATGGCGTCGATATCCTGCGGCGCCGTGGACGCCTCGTCCTCGGTGCCCGCGCTCACCTCCGGTGACGGCGCGGCGGGCTGGCCGGTATCATGCGCCGCTGCATCATCCTGCCCTTCGACGGTTTCCCGTGCCTGTGTGGCCGCCCGCGTCTGCGTGCCGGCCTCGACGCCCTGGTCGGACCTTGGCCGCTCCGCCGTGTCGGCGCCGCCGGCAACCGGCTGCGTGCGGCGAATGCGGAACTTTCTAGCCCTGGGTTTCGTAGTCATAAAGCTGCTTGGCCTCTTCCAAGGTATCGAACATGTACAACTGGCCGCCCATGAGAACGGCGGCCTCACGCGCGAACTTTTCAAGCGTCGCGGGATCGTGCGAAACGATCACGACGGTGGTGGTGCGCAGCCTTTCCTTCAGGATATCACCGGCCTTGCGGTTGAATTCGACATCGGTTGACCCGGGCATGCCCTCGTCGATCAGGTAGATGTCGAAATCCAGCGCCAGCATGAGCGCGAAGGAAAAGCGCGCGCGCATGCCCGACGAATACGTGCCCAGTGGCTGGTCGAAATATTCACCGAGGTTGCACAGCCACCGGCAATACGCCTCGATGTAATCCGGGTCGAGCCCGTAAAGCCGCGCGATGTAGCGCGCGTTCTCCATCGCCGAGATCTTCGAGATCACCCCGCCCATGAACCCCAGCGGGAAACTGATCCGGCTGCTGCGGCGGATCTCGCCCTCGTCGGGCTTTTCCAGCCCGGCCATCATGTTGATCAGCGTTGTCTTGCCCGTCCCGTTTGGCGCGAGGACACCCAGACTGCGGCCCAGTTCGACACGGAAATTCACGCGGTCAAGGATGACCTTGCGCTGGGTTCCCGTCCAGAAGGACTTGCTGACATTCTCGAATTCGAGCATTCAGGGGCTCCGGTACTGCTCAGACCCTCTTGGTATCGGGGTATCGTTAAGGCCGGATTAGCCATTATCCCCGGCATTATGTCGGATCGCACCCCTCGATGCCAATAGAACCGGGCGATTTTGTGCCCTTAAACGTGAGAATCTGGGAAGTCACAGCGCCCCCTCAGGCAAGCACCTGCCACGCCAGCCCGGCGCCCCCTCGAAGGCGCGCGGATGCAGCGTTTCCGCTCCGCCCGCCTTCATGGAGGCGACGGCACGCACGGCCACTGTGGACGCAACAACGGCGCGGTCAGCGGGCGCGATGGGCGCCTCTTCACAATGCTGGAAATTCCGAAATACCAAGCACGAGGCAAGATGCAGCATGAGCCGCGGACATCACGCCGTGCCGGCGAGGCCGTTGACGATGGCGAAAAAGAAAAAAGCCGAGGCCACCAGCGTGAACACGTGCCAGATCGCGTTGGCGAATTTCAGGCTGTCCCAGCAGTAGAACACGATCCCCGCCGAGTAGGTCAGCCCCCCGGCAAGGATCAGCGCAAGGCTCGCCCCCGGCAGCACCGCCCAGAGCGGAATGAACAGCAGCACGCCGGCCCAGCCCAGCGCCATGTAGGGCAGCCAGCCCGTCGTCATGCCGCCCGGGCGCGTCATCAGCTTGGTCACAGCCCCCAGCAGCGCCAGCAGCCACACCACGCCGATGATCACGTAGCCGAACACCGTTCCAAGCATCACGCCCAACGGCGTGAACGTCCCCGCGATCTTGACGTAGATCGCGGCGTGATCGAGCCGCCGCAGGATCGGCCGGGCCGGGGTGTGCGCCGTCATGTGGTAAAGGCCCGACACCGTGAGCATGAGGACGAGCGCGGCGGCGTAGACGCCGACTGCCATCAGCTGCCCGCCGTCAAGCGGCAGCCCCGACAGACCGAAAAGCGCGACGGTGCCCGCCAGGGCCAGCGTGATACCCGCCACGTGCACGATCGCGTCTGCCATCCGCTCGGCCCGGCTGTAATCAGGATAGGACATTGCGTTCACATCTCCCGTGACACCATCAAAGCGCATCCGTTCGCCGGGCACCAGAAAAATCGTCTCGGGCGACCGGCCCGGCGCCTGTGCCCGGCCGCGTCACAGCTTGGAGTGACTGCCGTCACACAGGGGGGCATTTGCGGTCTGCTTGCAACCGCAGAAAAACATCTTGCCGGATTTCTCGGCGGTGTATTTCACCGGGGCGATGCCCGTCTCCTTGTGGCTGCCGTCGCAGAACGGCTGGCGCGAGGACAGGCCGCAGGCGCACCAGAAATAGTTCTTCCCCTCCTCGACATCGACGGGGTACGGCGCGGTCTGGGCGATCTTGGGCGTTGTCATGCGTTCTGTCTCCTCTTTGGCTGGCTTTATTGCTCGCGTATGGAAAGCTGGGGCGAAACCGGCCAAGGGCAAGCGCCGACCCGTCCGCGGCGCCGGTCACTCGAACAACTTGAAGAGCTCCTTCTTGGCTTCGTCCTCCAGTTTCTTCTTCAGGGCGTCCTCGACCGATTGGCCCTCCTCCACGGTCACGCCCAGTTCCTTTTCGACCGCGCGGTTGATTTCCTCGCGCGCCCTGTCCTTCAATTGCTCCTTTTCTTCCTCGAAGTTCAGGTCGATCGCCTTTCCGAGATCGGGCAGGATGCGCGGGCCGCTCCACGGGCCGCGGATGCGCACCGGGATGGCCAGCCCCTTGCGGTTCTCGCCCTCCAGCAGCACCGGCGTGATCCAGTAATCGATATCCCGTGCCCCGAGC
This sequence comes from Roseovarius sp., assembly GCA_031580875.1. Classification (GTDB taxonomy): domain Bacteria; phylum Pseudomonadota; class Alphaproteobacteria; order Rhodobacterales; family Rhodobacteraceae; genus Roseovarius. Next base: position 5,032 of record JAVLCJ010000068.1, on the reverse strand, counting down.
CCGATGCGCCCCTCGCCCTCGGCACGGGCCAGCGGCAGGTCAAGGCGCAGGTCGTCGTTGCGCAGGTCGCCGTCCTGCATGGTGAAACTCGCGCTCAGGCTGTCGAAAACGGTCGTGCCGCCGGTCGCGTCCCCCGACCGCATGAGCCGGTCAAGGTCGATCCCCGAGATCACGCCGCGCCCCGTACTCAGGCGGCCCTCGCCGCTCAGGCTGTTCATGATGGCATGAACCGATTGCCCCACGCCAAGGAATTGCAGCGCACCGTTCGCCTCGGCGGAAAAACGGGTGACATCCATCGCGTCCGTCAGGAACGGCTCCAGCCGGATCCCCTCGGCCGTCAGGTCCCCGCCCACCGACAGGCCCGAGCGGTTGTTCGCCACGAATTCCCCGCTGATCACGCCGTCATAGGCCTGAATTTCGCGCAGGGTGAACACCGCGCGCGACCGGGTCAACGCCATCCTGAGCCGGGTCTGGCCCAGCGACAGGTCGCCAAGATCGACCCCGTCGGCGGCCAGCACGATCTCGCCATCGGCCAGCCCCAGCGCACTGGCGTCGATGGGCGCCGTCGACCAACCCGCGCCGGCACCGGCCGCCCCGCCGCCACCGCCAGCGCCCGCGCCGCCGGCAAGCGCCGACAGGTCCAGACGCCCCGCCGAAAGCTGCGCGGTGATCCTTGGTTTCTCCCCGTCCAGATGGAGATCCGCCGCGCCCTCGAAACGGTTGGCGTCAAGGCTCAGCACCGTTTCGCGCAGAGACAGGCGCATTTCCGGCGTCAGGGTGATATCGGCCTCGGCCGAGATCGCCCGCCCGAGCCCCTGCGGCACCTCGACAACGCCAAGGCCAAGCGCGGCCAGGAACCGCGACGTGTCGGGCAGATCGCCCGTCAGCCGCCCCGCCATACTGGGCTGCGCCCCCAGCTTGCCATTGAAAAGCAGCGTGCCGCCCGGCCCCTCGACAGTCGTGGCCAGCGCGGTGACCGCCCCGTCGATGAAGGCGCCCACGCGGTCAAGCTCGCCGGAAACGCGGATGGGCTCCCCCGCCGGGCGCAGCACGGCATCGAAACTCGCCGCGCCCTCGTAGTCGGGCCAGCGCAGGTCCAGTTCCATCCCGCTCATCTCGGACCGCGTGCCCGCCTGGTGGTCGGCATATATCACCGACGCGTCGGTGATCAGCGCGCGGTCCAGCGTCAGCGACAGCGCGCGCGACCGCGCCGGCGCGCCGTCATCCGCGGCCTGCCCAGAGGGCGCCACGCCCTCCACGCCCAATTCCCAGTTGACCCGGCCCTCGCTTGATTTCTCGAGCAGGATACGCGGGCTCACGGCCTCCAGCCCGGTGATGCGGATGTCGCCGCCGAACAGCGCCATCGGCTCCACCCCGACCTTCAGGCTGTCCGCCCGCAGCATCGGCCCTTCGGTCGACCACGCGGCATTCGCCACCTCCACCCGGCCCGTGCTGACGCCCAGCACCGGGTACAGGCTGATCCGGGTCTCGCCGGTCATCGACACGTCACGGCCGGTCGCCCGGCTGATCTGGTCCGCCGCGATCTTCGCGATCCGGTCCCCGGGCAACAGCAGCAACGACCCCACGGCGACGGCCGCAACGATCACCAACAACCCGATCAGACGTACAAGCCACCGCATGACGTTCTCCTCTTGCCAGACCGCTAAAAGGTATGTGGTGCGCTGCGCCGCAACAACCGCTTTTCTCCTTCCCGCGCGGGGCGCGAGCCATTATATCGCGTCACCATGAGCACCAATCCCCCCGACCTGCGCCCCGACCTCGCCCGTGCCCGCGTCGGCGAGAGCCCCCGGCACGGCCAGCCCACCATCGGCATGGTGTCACTGGGCTGCCCCAAGGCCCTTGTCGACAGCGAACGCATCCTGACGCGCCTGCGCGCCGAAGGCTACGGCATCTCGCCCGATTACACCGGCGCCGATGCCGTGATCGTGAACACCTGCGGCTTCCTCGACAGCGCGAAGGCCGAAAGCCTCGACGCCATCGGCGAGGCATTGCGCGAGAACGGACGGGTGATCGTGACCGGCTGCCTCGGCGCGGCGCCCGACTACATCGCCGGCACCCATCCCAAGGTCCTTGCCGTCACCGGGCCGCATCAGTACGAACAGGTGCTCGACGCGGTGCACGCCGCCGTGCCGCCCGCGCCCGACCCCTTCGTTGACCTGCTGCCCGCCAGCGGCGTCAAGCTGACCCCGCGCCACTACAGCTACCTCAAGATCTCGGAGGGCTGTAACCACAAGTGCAAGTTCTGCATCATCCCGGACATGCGCGGAAAATTGCAGTCGCGGCCGCAGCGTGCCGTCCTGCGCGAGGCCGAGAAACTGGTCGAAAGCGGCGTGAAGGAACTGCTTGTCATCAGTCAGGACACCTCGGCCTACGGCACGGACTGGCCGGACCGCGAGGCGAAGTTTCCCTTCGTGCCGCTGGCACGCGAGCTGGGGAAGCTTGGGGCGTGGGTGCGGCTGCACTACGTTTATCCCTACCCCCATGTCCGCGAGGTCATCCCGCTCATGGCCGAAGGGCTGATCCTGCCCTATCTCGACATTCCCTTCCAGCACGCCCATCCCGACACGCTGAAACGCATGGCCCGTCCCGCCGCCGCATCCCGCACGCTGGACGAGATCGCCGCATGGCGGCGCGACTGCCCGGATATCACGCTGCGCTCGACCTTCATCGTCGGCTATCCCGGCGAAACCGAGGCGGAGTTCCGGACCCTGCTCGACTGGCTGGACGAGGCGCAGCTCGACCGGGTCGGCTGTTTCAAGTATGAAAACGTCGTCGGTGCCCGCTCCAACGACCTGCCCGGGCATATTGCCGAGGACGTCAAGCAGGACAGGTGGCACCGCTTCATGGAAAAGGCGCAGGCCATCTCCGAAGCCAAGCTCGCCGCGCGGGTGGGCACGCGCCGGCAGGTCATCGTCGACGATATCGACGCCGACGGGATCGCCACCTGCCGCACCATGGCCGATGCGCCCGAGATCGACGGCTGCCTTTTCATCGACGAGGGGACGGGCGACCTGTCGGTCGGCGATATCGTCACCGTCGAGGTGGACGAGGCCAGTGACTATGACCTCTGGGGCGCGCTGACCTGACCGTCCCCCGCCGCCGCGCCGCAGACCGGGCAGTCGGGGCGGCGGGTCAGGGCGAACTTGCGGGTTTCCCCGAACAGCGCGTCATAGATCAGCATCTCGCCCCGCAGCGGCGCCCCCGCCCCGGTGATGATCTTGATCGCCTCGCCCGCCATCATCGCGCCGATCACCCCGGGCAGCGGCCCCATCACGCCCGTCTCCGCGCAGGAGGGGGCCAGCCCCGGCGCGGGCGCCTCGGGAAAGATGCATTCATAGCACGGTGTCCCCCGGGCCGTGTCGAACACGCTCAGTTGCCCCTCCCACTGCGACAGTGCGCCGGATACCAGCGGCCGCCCGGCGCCGTGCGCCGCACGGTTCGACAGGTAGCGCGTCCCGAAATTGTCCGTCCCGTCAAGGATCATGTCATACTCGGCGAACAGGTCGGCGGCGACATCGCCCGTCAGGCGTCGCTGGTAGGGGCGCACCTCCACGTAGGGGTTCAGCGCCTGCATCGCCTCGGCGGCGGCGAACACCTTGGGCTTGCCGATATCCGCGTCGCGGAAGATCACTTGCCGCTGCAGATTCGAGTTCGACACCACGTCATCGTCCACCACGCCGATCCGGCCCACCCCGGCCGCCGCCAGATAGGTCAGGACCGGCGCGCCCAGCCCCCCGGCCCCGATCACCAGCACGCGCGCTTCCTTGAGCTTCTTCTGCCCGGGCCCGCCGACCTCGCGCAGCACGATGTGACGTGCGTAGCGGTCCAGCTCCGCCTCGCTGAAAAGTCCCTGCGCCGCCGGCGTGCCCGCCTGCCGCGCGCGGGCGCGCAGCTTGTCCAGTCCCCACCGATAGGCCGCCACGATCACCGCGAAACCGCCGATCAGCAGCCACGGCGCGGCGCTTTCCCCGGTCGCGAGCCGCAGCGGATGAAGCGGCGGCAGGACAAGGTGAAGCGCGACCACCGCCAGCCACAGCCCCCCGATCATCGACCAGCGCAACCTGCGCGGCGCGCCCATGACCGCACCGATACCCCACAGCGCGGCGGCCATCACGATCACCAGCAGCATCAGCCCGCCCCCGTCGATCCGAAGCCGCCGGCGCCGCGCGCCGTCGGCGCGAGGCTCTCCACCGTCTCGAACACGGCGCGCACCACCGGGGCCACCACCATCTGCGCGATCCGCGCGCCGTGCGTGACCCGGAAATCGGCCTCGCCCGCGTTCATCAGGATCACGCCCAGCGGACCGCGGTAATCACCGTCGATCGTGGCGGGGCTGTTCGGCAGGGTGATCCCGTGCTTCAGCGCCAGCCCCGAACGCGGGCGCAGCTGCACCTCGTACCCCTCGGGAATGGCCAGCCGCAGGCCCGTCGGCACCAGCGCCCGCGCCCCGGGGGCCAGCACGATCCCGGCGCGCCGGTCTTGCGGAAAGTTCGCGCGCAGGTCCGCGCCGGCCGAGCCGTCGGTTTCATACCGGGGCAGCCCCATCTCGCGGTCGGCCTCCGCGTCCCACAAACAGGCGATCGTGACCATCGGCGGCCCTTTCTTCTCGGTATAAATACCCATTCGCTCAGGCAAGGACCCGCGCGATGCGGTCGGCCAGCCTCGCGGCCACCGCCGCCTTGGACATGCGGGGCCAGTCCTCCGACCCCTCGGCGGTGATCAGCGTGATGTCGTTCTCGTCACCGCCCATGATCCCCGTCGCGTGGCTCACGTCGTTGGCAAGGATCCAGTCGCACCCCTTGCGCGCCCGCTTGGCGATGCCATTGGCGATCACGTCGTCGGTTTCGGCCGCGAACCCCACAACCAGCGTCGGGCGGTCCGCGCCCTTGCCGCTCACCCCGGCAAGGATGTCGGGGTTCTCGGCGAATTCGAGCGCCGGCAACGCCCCCGCCGTCTTCTTCATCTTGCCGGGGCTGGTCCGCGCCACGTGCCAATCGGCCACGGCCGCGGC